>CAUGFN010000070.1:0-2534 GCA_959598745.1 uncultured Eubacteriales bacterium | reverse complement strand
CATGAAGATTTACCTTATTGTATTTTGGTGCCGAACATCCTTCTATAAAGTGAAGGCTTGCTCCTTCGTCTACTATTATAAGCGTATGCTCGAATTGTCCGGATTCTGGTGAGTTCAATCTAAAATAAGATTGCAATGGAATATCAACCTTTACTCCCTTTGGAACATACACGAAAGATCCTCCAGACCAAACAGCAGCATGAAGTGCCACAAATTTATGGTCATTTATTGGAACACATTTCATAAAATGCTCTCTCACTAAATCCGGATATTCTCTAACAGCAGTTTCCATATCTGTATATATTACACCCTGTTTTAGCAAATCTTCTTTTATACTATGATATACAACCTCTGAATCATATTGAGCACCAACACCTGCTAGAGATTTCTTCTCTGCCTCTGGGATTCCCAAATTATCAAAAGTCTTTTTTATATCTTCTGGAACATCATCCCAGCTTGAGTTTAATTTAGATTTTGGCTTAACATATGTTGCAATCTCATCCATTTTAAGTTCAGATAAATCTGGTCCCCATGTTGGAAGTTCAAGCTTTTCGTATGTTTCTAAAGCTTTCAAGCGAATCTCTTTCATCCAATCTGGGTCATTTTTCTTTGCTGAAATCTCTTCAACAATTTCTCTGTTAAGACCTTTCTTCATTTTAAACTCGTAGTCATCTTTATTTTTTATATCATATATATTTCTATTTATATCGTCTACTTGAGTTTTTGACATAATCTTTCCTTTCTTGTAATTATTTTGGTTGATAAAGAATTAAATTTTGGCAAGGAAAATAAATTTAAAAGGCAAGGGCGCATACATGGTTTATGTAACCGCGTTTTAAATAAAATTTGACATAGCCAAAATTGTAATTATTTTTCAACCCTTTATTTATATTGTGAATATCCATTAACTTCAATCTCTTGCGCTAAACTTGCATCTCCAGTTTTTACAATCTTACCATCAACTAATATATGAACATAGTCAACTTTCAAATTTTCTAATATTCTAGTATTATGTGTAATTATTAAAACTGCATTTTCTTCATTCTTGTACATTTCAATTCCTTTAGAAACTGTTCTTATTGCATCAACATCAAGTCCTGAATCTGTTTCGTCTAATATTGCAAGTTTTGGATTTAGTACTAGCATTTGAAGAATCTCATTCTTCTTTTTTTCTCCGCCAGAAAATCCAACATTTAAATTTCTTTCTACTAGCTTTGGATTCATGCTTAATTCTTCCATGTAATTCTTAACTTGGTCCTTAAATTCAAACACTTTTACAGGTTTTGCAGTTACTTTATTTTTTGCATATTTTAAGAAGTTAAATGTAGAAATACCTGGGATTTCTACTGGAGATTGAAAAGACATGAACACGCCTTTTTTGGCAATTTTATCTGTGCTTTCTTCGTTTATATTTTCTCCTTCAAATAAAATTTCTCCACTTGTTTTTTTATATTCTGGGTTATTTAAAATAACATTAGCAGTTGTTGATTTTCCTGCTCCATTTGGTCCCATTATTACATGAGTTTCTCCCTTATTAATTTTAAGATTTAATCCTTTTAAAATTTGCTTACCGTCAGCTTCTGCATATAAATTATTTATTTCAAGTAAACTGTTCATTTATAGTTCTCCTTCTATATTTACCTATATTAATTTCTTTTTATATTTTTTACCATCAATTATAAATTATACCATTTAATTCCTACCAAATCAATAGGAATTAGAGAAAATCTTGTTATATTTGCATTTTTTGCAGGTGTCTACAATTTTTTCTATTTTTTGAACTAAGTTATATTTGCATTCTTGTACGTTATATGCTATAATTGCATTTACGTTGGGAATGGACCCAATCTTAATTATATCCCGCCAACAAATCAAGGAGGATACTAATATGGGGTATTTTGAATTCTTGTTGCTTGCTCTTCTCGGTTTGGGAATCGTGTGTTTCGGCATCGGATATGTGATAATGGTGGTTGTTACTCCATTCGGAATAATAATATCGGTCATAAATTGTTTTATCTGGTTCTGCCGGAAGCCTTTACATGACGAAAACGCCGAAGAAGCATACTTACAAGCACAAGAAGATGTGAAACAATGGCTTTTAGCCTTAGCTTTGGAAGTTATCCTTGCAGTTATTGCGGTTGCATTGGTTAAACATCTAGTATAATCCCCTAGCCCACAGTGGACCTGGAATGCTTATTTTAATAAGTGTTCTGGGTCTACTGTGGTTTTTATTTTCATTCTTTCGTAACCTCTCTCCCTCTTTTTTCATATAATATAACAATGAAGATTTTCTTCATGATTATTTCACTTTCAAAAGAAGGGATTGAATTTATATGGATTATGAATTAATGATGAACGGAAACGTAAAAATTGGTCAACCAGCGCCAGATTTCAATGCTATATCCACTATGGGAAATATTAATTTGAATAATTACAAAGGAAAATGGATTGTTCTATTTTCCCATCCAGGTGATTTTACACCCGTATGAGCATACAATTTGGGGAAATATCAGAAACGCTTGATATTGCTTAAC
>CAUGFN010000069.1:0-2566 GCA_959598745.1 uncultured Eubacteriales bacterium | reverse complement strand
AACCACATAAAGGAACCTTTGAGGAAATGGATGAAAATGGTGGATACGTGATTAAACGAGATGACCTACAGGAAAAAAGGACATATAATCCTAAGCGAGTGAAGAAAGAAGATAAATAAAAACTCAAAACACAAATATTATGGCAAAACCTAGAGTCTTTTTAAGTTCAACATACTATGACCTAAAGCATGTAAGAGAGCGAATAGAACGTTTTCTAGCCAACTTTGGAATGGAACCTGTTCTATTTGAAAATGATAATGTTACTTTCGAATTCAATAAACCATTAGACCTGTCATGTTATAACGAAGTCAAGACTTGCCAAATGATGGTGCTTATTGTTGGTGGGCGGTATGGAAGTGCTGCATCAGGAGAGCAAGTCTCTCAAGACAAAAAAGAGCTTTATGAACAATATGTTTCAATAACGAGAAAGGAGCATGAGACTGCTACTATGGCCGGAATACCCTCCTTCGTGTTTATTGATAAGAATGTTTATGCAGAATATCAGACATATAAGAAGAATAAGAAGATATTTGAGGATAAAATAGTATTTAATTTTGCCCATGTTGACGACATTAATATTTTCAAATTCATAAGTATCTTAGAACCCACTACTGCAATTAAGACATTTGATCATGTTGAAGAGATTGAGAATTATATGGAGAATCAAATATCAGGTATGCTGTTTTTATATCTTCAACAGTTACAGAGAAAAAGAAAAGATGATGAAATGCTTGATGCCATTTCGTCATTAGAAAATGTGTCTCAACGAATGAATGAAATGCTATCTGCCATAGGCAGAAATATTCTTCAAGATTCAGGTGATTACACAAAAGTTATTTATAATCAGAACATAATAATCTTCAAATTCTTTAAAGATTATTTTTATGATAATATTTCTTTTGTAAAGCAAGAATCTTTAAGAAATGAAGATTGCGAGAATATTGTCAAGAAATTTACTTCTGTTTTATTTGATGATTATTATATTAGTAAATTGACCCACATAGATAAATACTCTGAACCGTATTGGGATTTAATGAATGAGCTACATGATATAATCGCAAAGAAAAATGACAATGAAAGATTGATTAATATGATTAATATGATCGAGATGCAAAATATAATTTCCAAATATTTAGATAATATTTATCCTATTATTAAAGATAACCAATCCATGAATGAAGAGTTTAATAAAATTATTTTAGACGGAAGTTTAGAAGCTATAACTGGATTACCTTTTTAATATGCCACCAATAGTTTATCTTGCAGCTTATGGCATTTCGCAGAAATATGGTGATTTATTTTATAAAAGATTACCTAGTGGAAACTACGTTATATATTGGCAATCTAGCAATGACATAGATATTTTTCTATGTAGATGGCTTCCAAGTTCTCATGAAGATTTAGATAAGTCATGTATTATTGATAAAATATTATCTTTCGATGACACGAATGCGGATAAGGTGACTAAGTTTAAGCAAATGCTTAAAAATGAGAGATGAATATAGGTAAAAAATACAAAAAACTTAATAGCAATATAATTGATATGGTGGCGATAATTCTTTTCTTCAATAGACTACTTGCAGTCTCATACAATTCGTTCAATATATATACTATAGCGTAAGCAATGCCTGCAAACAATAGAACAATAATCAGGACGATAAGAGATGCCAAATAAATATTTTCCATGTTTTCTATTAAAATATAGACAATGAATAATGTTTCTACAAAAGATTGGATTGAATGGCTCATTATGGGATTTAGTTTTTTGTTTAGTTTATATGTATATGTCAATCATACAAGAAGGCTAAACAGGCAGCAAAAAACAATCAATGATCAACAATCCCAAATTAATGATTATATCATCAAAGAAAATGAAGAGCAAGAAAGAAATAAAAAGAAAGCTTGCATCATTTGCGAAATTTTAGACCCTATAGAGAAAGGAAAAGCTCGGCGATTGAGGATGAAAAATATGGGATTGTCTGATGCTAGGAATATAAATATAGAAATAATTGATAATGAAGAAGTTTTTTTCTTTGTTGAAGATGATTTCTTTCCTTATGCGAAACTATTGCCTACACAACATGTAGATATTTCATATCGGAACGATTCTTATAAAGAGCAATATAATGTACGGTTTACATGGAGTGATGATTTTTGCGAAGAGAATTCATCTGTTCAAGTTATAGTTTTCCCATAAGTACATATTTGAAAGTAGTAATGTAAGAGATATAAGGTATGGAAGAAAAAGACAAAATAATAACTTTGCTCCGGCAACAACTTCGAAAAGTACTACAGGAAAAAAGTGCTCAAAAGCAAGAAATTGCTTTATTAAATTATGAGTTAGAAAAGGCTAAAATAAAGCCCTCAAAATAGCGTTCTTTGAACTATCTTTGAATAGGTTAGCTCACATCATTATAATTAATTGATTTGTAGCTGAATATCCTTCTAAAACAATCTGCTTTGGGAGCAGGGGGTCGTGGGTTCGAATCCCGCTACCCCGACGAAAAAACAAAGTCAAGAAAAATTGAATGGTGTTGAGCTGATACAGTTTGTATCGGCTTTTTTC
>CAUGFN010000068.1:0-2726 GCA_959598745.1 uncultured Eubacteriales bacterium | reverse complement strand
AAGGAATGATACTTGGATCAAATGGCGAAAAAATGAGCAAGTCTAAGGGAAATGTTATAAATCCAGACGATATGGTTAAAGAGTATGGTGCAGATGCACTTAGAGTATATGAAATGTTCATGGGACCACTTGATGCTGCAAAACCATGGGACCCTAACGGAATTGGTGGATCTAAAAACTTCCTGGACAGAGTTTGGAGATTATTTGCTGAATCTGGAAAAGTTAAAGACGAAGAAAATAAAAACTTAGAAAAAGTTTATCATTATACAGTAAAAAAAGTTACAAACGATTATGAAAATATGAGTTTCAATACTGCAATTTCTCAAATGATGATATTCATAAATTCTGCATATAAAGAAGAAGTAATTCCAACAGAGTATGCTGAAGGATTCTTAAAACTATTAAATCCAGTAGCACCACATATTACAGAGGAGTTATGGAACGAATTAGGACATAATGAATCTATTGCTTATGAGCCATGGCCAACATTTGATGAAGAAAAAACAAAGAATGACACAATGAATCTTCCTATTCAAATAAATGGAAAGTTGCGTGCGACGATAGAAATTGCAATGAACGAAGACGAACAAAAAATAAAAGAACTAGTTCATGAGGTAATAAAGGATAGATTAGATGGAAAGTCAATAGTAAAAGAAATCTATGTAAAAAATAAAATTTACAATGTAGTTGTAAAATAAATAATGAAAAGGGGATTAACACAGGAAAAATGGAAAATGAAGTAATTAAAGAAAAGAAAAAAATGAGTCTTGCTAAGAAAATAATCTTAGGAATAATATTAGCTGTAATTTTAGCAATAGTAAGCTTCGTAATTTATGAAGTTGCAACAGTTAATAACACATACTATATTGGACAGAAAAATCTGCAAATACCAATATTTGTGTATCACGATATAGTCGAAGATAAATCTCAAATAGAATATGATTATATGCAAACGACTGCAGAACAATTTGAAAAGCAAATTGCCGGATTAATGAAACTTGGATATAAGCCAATAACATACCAAGATTTAGTTGATTATAAAGACGGTAAAAAAGCAATTTCAAAGTGGAGTTGTATAATCACATTTGATGATGGATACACAGGAGTATACAAGTATGCTTATGAGATTGCAAAAAAATACAATATACCAATGACATCATTCTTAATAGATGATTGCGTTGGAATTCCTGGATATTACACTTGGGATGAAGCAAGAGAAATGCATGATAGCGGACTTGTATCAATATATTCGCATGGATTAACACATGCTAGATATAACGAAGTAAGCAAAGAAGAACTTGTTGCACAAACTGAAAAAGCTTATGAAAATTTGAAAACAAATTTGAATGATCAAAATCTTCTAAAGGTATTTACATATCCTTATGGACTATATACCGAAGAAGAAAGAGTAGCCCTTGCTGATGCAGGGTTTGTACAAAATCTTACAGATAATAGAATTAATTTAAGTGATAGATTAGAGCTATCTGGCTTACACAGATCATATCCGCTAAACAATTCGGTTCTAAAAGTATTATTAAAAATACAATATAGAGTTGTAAGATACCACTAAAAAATAAAAGTAAGAAAAAATATATATAAATAAAATGAAATAATGGTTGATTTTATAAATCCCTTCCTGTATAATTTTTACAAGGAGGGGATTTTTTTGAAGAAAAAGAAAATAATTATATGGAGTGCAGTAATCATTGTTTTAATTATAATAGCAGGAATAATTGTAACAGTGACTAATAAAAAAGAAAACTTGGATTTTGCATCCATAAAATCAGAAAAACAATTAGAAGAAATTTATGACCGAACATACAACTTATACAACGACGACAGCAATATGCCAATGCTTTTGGCAACAATGCCATATTCTTTGATGGTTAGAGGATTACCAAGATATGATAAATCTTATGGAGTAATGAATGGTGCAACAGCAGATATTGACATTTCAAAAATTGAAAGTGCAGTAGACTCTATAAATTTGGCTAGTCCAGCTGGCACAACATCTTCAAATACCAAAGATCAAGTTGAAAATGTAGATGAGGCAGACATTACAAAAACAGATGGAGATTATATATATTCAATATCAGAGGATAACGTTGTAATAACTAATGTAATGAATCCAGAAGAACTAAAAGTGGAAACAAAGATCGAACCACAAGAAGATTATGTACCAGAAGACTTAATCTTATATGGAGATAAACTAGTGGTGATTTCTACACATTATGAATCTTATAACAAGAGAGATACAATGGTATCTATATACGATATAAGCAACAAAGCAGAACCAAAAAAAGTTGAAGAATATAACATGTATGCAAAATATTATACCTCAAGATGCATAAATGGAAAGCTATTTGTAATATCATCTAGTAAGCTAAGAAAAGAAGATGACAGAATAGTTACATACTACAACGAAAATAATAAGCAAAAAGAAATCGAATTAGATAGAATAAAATATCTAAGAGGAATGGAAAGCAAAGATCAGACTATCATTTCAAGCATCGATTTAAAGAAAATGGAAGATGTAAAAATGAGCATGTATCTATTCAATGTCGAAAATGCATACATATCTGAAAATTCAATATATTTGTTAAATTCAGATTACAAATATAACAAACATGCACTTATAGAATACTTGAAAATCCTTGCTAAAAAAGGTGTAATCGGATATCTACAAGAGGTAATAGATGGCGACCTTGAAGTAGATTACGGAGAAT
>CAUGFN010000067.1:0-2827 GCA_959598745.1 uncultured Eubacteriales bacterium | reverse complement strand
TCGAATCCCTTTTGGCCCACCATAAATGTAGCAGTATCTGAAAAGATGCTGTTTTTTTGTTTTTCATTTTTTATTTATATAAATATGAATAATGTTCTTGCACTTGAGTTCTAATCTTATTATTATCTGTAAGATCGTTGGTAAACATTTCTCTTATATTTTCAGGGAATATTCTTTTTATTGATTTTAGATATTCAGTGCCATCATCAGGAATTTTATAATCAACAATTTCATTGTTCTTTATTATAAATTTATATGGTATTGAATAACCACTATTTGTTATTAGTGTGTTATCTTGTACATAATAGCTTTCTACTAAAGCCCATACATAAACGTAAGTTTCGTCGCCCTTTTCAGTTATTCCAAGTTTTGCAATGTCTGTAAATACTTGAAAATCACTTATGTTATAGTTTGGTTCATCGTACTTTTCTTTTACCACATACTTAGGCTTTTCCTGTGCAATTAGATATTTTTCTACTTTATCATATAGTTCTTCTTTTCCGCTTACTGATATTTCTTCTGGCTGTTGTTTTGTTGCAACAAATACGGCAACTAGTAGTATTAAAATCAATGCAATTAAAATTGTTACAATTACTTTTACATTCTTTTTCATATAATACCTCCTTCTGCTTAAAATTATACTTATTTTATCAGTACAAATCAAGTGGATACTTATAAATATTTGTAACTTAGCTTCTCTAAAATTAAATGTACTTTTAACTTAGTTAAAACGCTCAAGAATTATAGACATATTTGAAATAATACTATAAAATAATTAATAGAAAATATTTGAATCCCAAAATCTAGGAGCTATCTATGGAACGATATAATCATTTAAATACTTATTTTAAGCAAATTTTTGGAGAACGCACTTTAAAAATTTGCATTGATGGAAATTTTACATGCCCTAACAGAGACGGAAAATGCGGTACAGGTGGCTGTATTTTTTGCAGTAGCAAAGGTAGTGGCGAACTTATAAAGTCCGCTCCTAACATTTCTAGCCAGGTTAAGCAATATTTTGAGAGTTACCGTGCAAAACGTGCCAACAAATTCATTGCTTATTTTCAGAATTTCACAAATACTTATGACACTATTCAAAATTTGAAGGAAAAATACGACTCTGCTTTAGTTGATGATAGAATTGTCGGATTAGACATTGCCACTAGGCCGGATTGTATAACTGATGATGTTGCAAGACTGATAAGTTCATATATGCCTAAATATAAAGTGTTTGTTGAGCTTGGGCTTCAAACTTCTAATGATGTCACTGGTAGGTTAATAAATAGAGGATATTCATCTTCTAAGTTCACTGATGCTGTTGAAATTTTAAATAAATACAATATTCCTGTTATTTGTCACATAATGATCGGATTGCCTATTGAAAACAAAACAAAAGCTTCCTTGGTTTCAGTTCAAGAAGTTCTTAATAATAAAATCTATAATTTCACGGTTTTCAGTGATATAATTGAGACTGTTAAATTCATAAATAAACACAATATTTCTGGAATAAAAATACACTCTACTTATGTAGTGAAAAATACAAGGCTTTGTAATATGTATGAAACAGGGAAATACATTCCGATTACTTATGACGAATATATGGATAATCTAGTTTATATAATTACACATATTAATCCAGACATTGTTGTTCATAGAATTTCTGCTGACCCACCCAAAGATTTGCTTGTGGCTCCTGAATGGTGTTTACACAAGAAGTGGGTTACAAATAATATAGATAAATTATTAGAAGAGCAAGATTTAGTACAAGGAATGTTTTTTTAATAATGCTTAAATTCTCTTATTCATTACGAATTTTTTCCGTTTACGGAACTTTTTCGTAATGCTATATCAGATTAATTTCAAACTCATTTATACTTTTCAACAAAAAAGTAGCTATTCTGGTTTTTTCCATAATAACTACTTTTATTTTCAATAATATACTTTTTCTCTTTCCTAATTGAATCGGTACAATTTTTCCTCCGTCCCCAATTTGTACTAGCTTCTGTAGAATGCTTCGTATCCTTTGTAAGCTTGATATACGTCGAATTTGCTTGTTACCTCATAAGGTGCATGCATTGAAAGTACTGGAACACCACAGTCTAGTACTTCTACTCCTTTATTTGCTAGAATGTAAGCTATTGTTCCGCCGCCGCCTAGGTCTACTCTTCCAAGTTCTGCTATTTGGTATATTACATCATTTGACTCAAATATATTTCTTACATGTGCTACAAATTCTGCATTAGCGTCTGAACCGTTTGCTTTTCCTGCAACTCCAGTATATTTTGCTATTCCAACACCTTTATTTAAGAATGATGCATTGTGTAAATCTGATACAGATGCATAAATTGGATCGAATCCTGCATCAACATCTGCAGATAGCATTTTTGAGTTGCAGAACATTTTATCTAATAAGTTTGGTCTGTTTACTCCAAGTTTATTTAGTATTTCTGACATGAATGTTGAGAATACATTTGATTCCATTCCTGTATTTCCCATGCTTCCTATTTCTTCTTTGTCTACTAACATACATACTGCTGTTTTTGTTGGATTTTCTATGTTTAGTATTGCTGTTAATGAAGTGTAAACAGATACCTTATCATCTTGTCCATATCCAGCAATTAAACTTTGATCAAATCCCAAACTTCTGCATTTGAACGCAGGAACTAGTTCAAGCTCGGCACTTAGAAAGTCTCTTTCTGTAACTCCATATTTTTGGTTTAATATGTTTAATATGTTTAATTTTATTTTCTCAGAAACTTTTTCATCATTGTAAGGAATGCTTCCTATTAATAGGTTTAGGTTCTCTCCTTCTACCCCATCTTTTAAT
>CAUGFN010000066.1:0-2984 GCA_959598745.1 uncultured Eubacteriales bacterium | reverse complement strand
ACTTGCAACCGCAGTTATAATTTGTGTTGCTACTGTTGAAGTAGTTGTAATACGACGTTGTGGGTCAATACGAACTCCACTGATTACTGTTCCATTTAAAAGCATATCATGTAAATTGATTAAACAACAATTTGTTAAAGCATTTTGGGCCATATAATCAACGTCATGCTGATGAATAATTCCTAAATCATGTGCTTCACATACATCTTTTGGAAGAAGAAAACGTCTTGCTATATCAGTGCTTGCTATGCCAGCAATATAATCTCGTTGCGTAGTTACAATTTTTGCATCTTTATTAGAATTTTCAGTATTCCAATAATCACTTTGGCCAGTTAAAAAATCAAGAAAAGTTTTATCTGTTAAATTGCCTCTTGCAGCATTTCGCTTATCTCTATATAGGATATAAGCTTTTGCTACATCTTTTCTCTTGGTAGACATAAGCCCCTATTCTACTATATTCTAAATGCTCTCTACGTCCAAAGCCTTGCCATCTGGCATATTTTCACATTGTTCTTGGATGTAATCAGCAATATTACCAGCTTTTACATAAGCATAATCACTTAATTTTCCATCAACTTCTTTAAAAGCAGCAAGGACCGCATCAATTATTTTGTTCTAATCAAACGGCACTATTCTGCCGTCTCTTTTCTAAATATTAATCATTATTAATATCCTCCTCAGTTATATAAATTAATTTTGAGTAGGGGAAATAAACTCCCGTGAATTATATGGGAGTTTATTTAATTACCTTCATTTATTTTGCCCAATGAGCCTTTTACCTATTGAATAAATCAGTCATAAACGCCTTAAAATGAATTGTCGCCTATACCTGAAGAATAGCTTTTCTAAAATCTTCTGTATTATTATTAAGAACTGGAAGGTATTCAAAAGAAATATCTTTAAAATCTTCGTTATCTGCAAGCATTCTGCGGCACATTTCTAATACATCACCTTGTAGCTCTCTTGCTAGACTTCGTTCTAATCGAACCCTATCATCCGCTTGAATATAAAAGATTAAAAGATTAGCAATTCGTTTATCATTCTGCAATTGCTTTATGGAAGATGGGGTAAAAACCCCAATATTCCACTTGTCAGTTATCAAATCTTTTAAGTCTGTTCCATAAAGCCATTCTCTAAACTAAGTTGTTGCAATAATATCTTTATTAGATTGAAATTCTTCCTTAGAAACAAAATGATAAGCATTTTTACTTTCATTTTCTCTACGAGGACGAGTGGTAGTTTGTTGAATAAGAGCTATATCTTGGCCACATTGTTTAACTATTTCTTTTATAATACTATCTTTACCACTAGCACTTTTGCCCATTATAGCAATTATATTATATTTAATACAACTCATCTTCTTCCTCCTCTAAATCTCCTTGTTCACGCTTATCTGTTAAAACCAAATCTCCATTTGGACAAATTTCTTTAATTTTATAAAGCCTTGCCCCAGGAGTATTTTGGTATTTTTTAATAATAAAGTCATCTCCCGACCGCACACCTAAAACCGCAATCATACTACCACGATTAAACCAAGATTTTTCTATAATTTTTTTAGTTCCATCTGGTTGTTTTTGAGATATTTGACGGTCAAACATAGCAAAAAATTCTTTTGACATCTTTACATTTACAACTCCGGTAGAAGTTAATAAAGTTACAATGCCTTTAGTTTTATCTTTTGCAATACAAGTTCCGCAAATACGGACAAGTTTAAAATATTTGATTTCCTTATTTCCCCAATGTTTAATGTTCTCTATTACTGGTTCTTCCGGTTGCTTTGAAAAATCAACAAAGCCATATCTAGTGACATTTATATTTTTTAATTCATGCTCGTGATAATAGAAACAAAGAGCTTCCATTTCCCAAGCCGAAATAGTTCCAGAAGCATATTTTTTCCAGTCATCCATAAAGATTTTTTCATTAAGAGATTGAAGAACTTCATCTTTATTTGCGGCCAGCCATTCTCTAATACTATCCATATGCTTTTGATAAACTTTCTTATCCCAGGTTTTTGCGTTCAGCATTCCATTCTCAATCAAGTTTTCTTGTCCAAGCTCAATAATAAAATTAACCGCTCTTTCATCAAGCTTATACCATTCATTATCAGCTTTACATACAGCTTTTAAGTATCTATTGAATTCATAAACTCTTGTAGCAAGCCCGCAATTTTCTGGAATAAAATTATATTTCATTAAGCTACTCATATTTTGAAGGGTAAGACGAGCCTTTTTGTCACAAGTTTCCCAAATATACCAGGCCATAACAAATTTGCGATTTTCCATATTATCAAAAGCACCGCCTTTAATAAGGGAAATCATTGATTGCTTTTTGGGATGAACTCTATTTAAAAAGTCTTTTGGAGAAGAATATGGGCGATTGGCAATAATATCTTTAATAAAATCATCACCAACATTAAGCATACCTTTTAGACCATAAAGGATTTGATTATTTTCAACATCTGGACGAAAACCAAAAGAAGATTTGTTAATATCAGCTAAACTAACTTTAATACCAGCATTTCTAATATCTCCAATAGCCTTAGCCATTTTTCCATAGTTAGTGCTTGCGGTTTTGCGTATTTTTCCTGAACGATCAGGCAAGTCCTCAAAAGTAATACCCTCACTTAAATCTTGACCCTCTGGCTCATAAATATCAACTATTTCTTCTTCACTATCATCCTCCAAGGAGCCACTGTTGACAATGATACAAGCAGTATCCCAATAAATAGGATTAAAATTAGTTGCTAAATAAAGAGTTTGAACACCAACGAAAGAATAAACAAGGGCATGAATTTTTGAAAAAGCATAACCCATTTGAGGACCAACTCCATACTTCCACACATAAAGTCCTAATTTTTCACTTTTTGCTGTACTTAATACTTTTTCATGCAGGGCTGGGATTTTGTTCATCTATTTTTTCAGTTTTGTTACCCTACTGGCTTTTTATCCAATAGTTCTTATAGTTTCCTATAAGCTCAGCATATA
>CAUGFN010000065.1:0-3102 GCA_959598745.1 uncultured Eubacteriales bacterium | reverse complement strand
AAGTATTTTAATAATTCTATTGAGTCATCTGCTCCTGGTTCATGTTTAAACCATTGTTCAAGTGTTGAACGCTTAACGTCGAACTTTCTTACAAAGAAAGCCCATGTTTCAGACATGCTAGGTCTAACAACAACGACACGAGAACCGTCTTTCATTTCATTGATCTTGTAACCATTCGTATCTGATAATTGTCCTGGGTTATTATATTTGTAAATGTTTTGGCAAACTCTCTTTAGTTCTGCCTCTGTTCCAAATGAAAGGAAAGCTAAACGAATAGATTTACCTTGGAACATTATCCAAATACTATCACAAGCACGTGGAACTTTATGCTCTGAAATTTGTCCTAAATAATCTTGACTGATTTGAGATACTTGGTTTAAAAAGCTCTCTGGAAGTCCAGAAACACCTCCTGAGATACCATCAACGTTCATATCTCTTATTTCATCGATTGAACTGTATCCTTTATAATGTTGATAAATTCTTTGAACAACTACATTTAATTTGTCTTGGAATGTTAATGCAAAATTTTCTTGCTCATAAATTTTATCAATTTCCTCAGGTGTTATAACATAAGATGGTTTTGAATCACCTTCAACATACTTTAGCTCTGCTAAGTCATATTTCTTTATAATCTCACCTAAAGCCTCATAACCAAATTCAGATTTATACATATATAAAATTATATCGAATTTGTCTTGAGCTGTTAAAAGTGATGGAACATCAAAAGGAATAGCTTTTGATACATTTGTTTCATCTACCCCATATTCATTATAAAGCAAGTCATATATTAATTCCTTAACATATTTTTTGTCATTTATATCACCATAAGTACAACCTTTTAAAGCCTTTTTCAATTCGTATTTCTTATTTTTTCTTCTTTTTAGTTCTTCCTCTGAAAGTCCTATATCATAAAGGTTAATTTTTGTAATTTCATCTAATCTTCTTTTTACAAATTCTTTCATAACCTCTAGTGTGTAGGTTCTATCGTCAACTTTCATTTGTTCGTCGGCTTCTTCATTTTGTCTTTTCTGAATAAATCTACGAACTATTGCAAAAGCTACAGCTAAAACAACTACTGTTAATATTAGGTTAGCTATATTCATTTTTTAAGTTACCTCCTTAATTTAATGCTTTTACATTTTCATTCTCATTTCTTGAAGTTTGTCTATTATACTTTGGCAAGTACTGTTTGCCTCTGCCATGTATCTCATATTTCTGTCAGTTGGATCTGTTACACTTCTGTACTTTAAGAAGAAGTCTGCCACTTTTCCTTCAGTTGCTGCTTCACCAAATAATGTGTTATATGATATAGCAGAAACTGTTCTTTTTTCTCTTAGTTCTCTTGTTACATTTTTTGTATTGTATTTAGAAAATTTGTCGTATTTTCCAATTAAATAAACTATATTCTTTCTTTTTAATACTTCATCTTTTTCTCTTAATTTTTGCACTCTTTCAAGCTCATCCAATCCCTGTTTAAATGTAAATACTATTGCATTTGATTTATTTAATATCTCTATTTGAGTTTGTTTACTCATTCTCTTATCAATATCTATAATTACTAAATCATACTCCTTATCTGCTATATCTAGTAATTGAGGATAATATTGAGTAGTTGCATTGTAATCTTCAATATTATCAGCTATTGGTGCTGGAAGTATATCAAGTCTGTTATCTCTAAATACAACCTTTACATAGTCAGATACTATATTGCTTGATGTCCTATTACTCTGCATTATTTTAATAAGTCCTTCTATTCCATTGTTCATTCCCATTCCATTTGAGTTTTTTACTCCTAAAATAGAAGCAACTTCTTCTTGTCTAGAATCTTCCCAAAAACATCTTTCGACTGTTTTTTCGCCAAATCCTGTTGATATTAAAAGTATTTTATAATTATGCTCGATTGCCATGTTTGTTGCAACTGCAACAGATGCAAGCGTTTGTCCCGTTTCTTTTTCATTGAAATCATTCCAAAAAGATACTACAGCCATTTTATACTCCTTTTTCTAGTTGTTTGAATGCTTTTTTTACGTTAGATGGGCTTTCTCCCTTAGCAATTTCCTGTACTAATCCAACTAGAGCATCCTTATACTCTGAACTAATTCCTTTAAACTTAATTTTAGATAATCTTTGGTTTTGAACTATTATATCCATATCACTAGATTGCATTGGGAAGTAAATAATTTCATCATTCCACTTTATCTTGTATCCTAATGATAAAAAGTTCAAATAGTCATCCTCTTCCTTAGACATATTATTTGAAAAATATATCTTTGTAAGATTAAGCGGAAGTCTTATTCCACTTATAATCTCAAGTCCTTTTTTCAAACAAAACAAATCTGGAGATGTTACAAAGTAACAACTTTGGAATGCATATATATCAAAACTCTCTAATAGATTAGGGTTGTCCATATCTAGCAGAATGTAATCATAAGTAAAAACTGCAGATTCAGGCATTCCCAAATATTGCTTTATTCCATTATAATCTTTAAATCCAACAGCAACATCAATTCCTTCATATTCAGTTACATAAGATACTGTAGGATTTATAGCTGGAACAACATATTTTGCTTTTTGATTAACAGTACTATCTATAACAAGAACCTTTTTACCAAGCTCAACTAATACTCTAGCTACATATATTATAAAATCTGTTTTGTCATAAGTTCCAATAAAGCCTATTCTTTCCATTGTGTGTTACTTTCCTCTCTATTTTTTATTTTAATAACCAGCTAATGCATCAAGATATGATTTTCTTTGATCTTGTGCTGTTGTAACTTCTGTTGTTGTTCCTGTTGTTACTTTGCTCTTTGCTTCATCCTCATCAACAGAATTTAATTGTGAATTTATATTATTTCTATTTGATGTAAATTGTTGATATCTGTTATACATTGCAGTTTTTGCTTCTTGAACAACATTTGGATTTTGTGTTACTAAGTTTACAACTTCAGCACTTGGTATATAAGTTGGTGTTGCTTTTTCTTGTGTTCCTGGTTCAACATATTTTGCTGTATATAATACTGCTCCCTCCAATTTATAAGCTTCAACAATTGCGTTGCTCATTGCTAAAGTTTCATCTTCAGTTAATTTTATCCATATTGTATT
>CAUGFN010000064.1:0-3584 GCA_959598745.1 uncultured Eubacteriales bacterium | reverse complement strand
TATAAATGAAAATATTAGTCTGTTAATAAGAGGTGATTAAAATAGCAATAGCAGAAAGAAGTCTGATAAAAAAAGCAGAAAATCAAATAACGAAAAATAAAAAGAAACGTTTAGATATTGGCTTACTTGTAACAATTTTTATTTTACTTGCTCTTCGGTCTTATGATGGTGCTTAGTGCAAGTGCACCAAGTGCGCTTACATACGAAGGCGATAGCTATTTCTATTTTAAAAGTCAAGCAAAGAATGCGTTAATAGGAATAATTCGGAATGTTTTTTATTTCTATGATTGATTACAGAATATATAAAGGCAGAATTGCAGATATTGGAATCGTTGGCGCAATAATATTGCTTGCTTTGGTATTTGTACCGGGATTAGGTGTTACAAGAAATGATGCTACTAGGTGGCTTAATATAGGAATTCAATTCCAGCCTTCAGAAATAATGAAGGTAGCAATAATAATTTTCTTGTCTGCAAAAATATCAAAATATCCAGAGTCGATAAATCGTTTTTGGAAAGGTATGTTGCTGTATTTGCTTTTATTAGGAGTAATAGCAGGATTGCTTTTATTTGAGCCCCATATGAGTGCTACGGTTATAATACTAATAATATCAGCATCTATAATGTTTTCTGCGGGTCTTAGTTGGAAATATATAATTCCAGTTGGTATCGGAGGTGTAGCAGCATGTGTAGTACTTGCGTTAACTGCAGAATACAGAATGAAAAGAGTAATGATATTCTTAGACCCATGGCAAGATAAATTAGGAGATGGATGGCAGATAATTCAGTCAATTTATGCAATAGCTTCTGGCGGGCTTTTTGGTGTAGGATTGGGAAAGAGTACTCAAAAGTATATGTATATACCAGAGCCGCATAATGATTTTATATTTGCTATTTTGTCAGAAGAATTAGGATTTATCGGTGCACTTGGAGTAATAGCATTGTTTGCAATATTTATTTGGAGAGGAATTGTTATTGCGATGAAAGCACCGGATATGTTTGGAACGCTACTTGCTGTCGGAATAACAACAATGGTTGGAATTCAAGCACTACTTAGTATAGCGGTTGTCTCGTCGGCAATACCAGTAACAGGAATTCCACTACCATTCTTTAGTTATGGTGGAACAGCCCTTATAATACTTTTGTGTTCATGTGGAATATTACTTAACATATCCAGAAATGCCGTAAAATAATAAATTAAAACGAGTATAGCGAAAAATATAAAATTTCGCTATACTCGTTTTTTAAATACATTTTGCAATTTCTTTTGCCGACATATGAAATTCATCTTCTATTTCGGACGTTTCACCATGTCGTATAAATTCATCAGGATATGCAAAATATCTTGCTGTAATCCCATTTTCGTTAGAAATTAAGTCTTTTATGCAAGATGAGATTCCACTGTTAATTACATTGTCCTCGATAACCACTACATTCTTTGTTTTTCTTATAGATATTAAAATTGTTTCTTTATCAATTGGTTTAAAAAATCTTAAGTTTATTATTTCAAATGATTTGTCTTTTCTAATATCAGCTATTTTTGTTGCAGTTAAAACAGTTTTTCCAAAGGCGATGATTGTTATGTCGGAACCTTTTGTTAGAATTTCAGCTTTTCCTAATTCTATTGGCATTTCTGTATTTGTAAGCTTTGAAACATATCCATCTCGTGGATATCTTATTGCGATTGGTCCGTTGTATTTTACTGCAAAGTCCAACATTTTCGAAAGTTCTATTCCGTCTTTTGGTGCCATAACAATGAGGTTTGGAATATGAGATAAATAAGATAAATCGAAAATGCCATGATGTGTTTCGCCGTCTGAGCCAACTATTCCAGCTCGGTCTATTGCAAATATCACATGTAATTTTTGAAGTGCAACATCAATAACAATTTGGTCGTAAGCACGTTGTAAAAAAGTTGAGTATACGGCAAAGACAGGAATTAAACCTTGCTTTGCAAGACCAGATGCAAAAGTTACTGCATGACATTCGGCAATGCCAACATCGAAAAATCTATTTGGATAATTTTTTGCAAATTCATTTAATCCAGTACCATCTGGCATTGCAGCAGTGATTGCAACAATTTTTGAATTGTCTTTTGCAAGTTCGACTAAAGTATTTCCAAAATCTTTTGAATAAGAACCTGCCTTTTTGGAAATAACCTCACCAGTTTCTTTGTTAAATTTAGAAATTGCATGAAATTTATTTGGATTCTCCTCAGCATATTTATAACCCTTGCCTTTTTTAGTGACAACATGAACAAGTACAGGTTTTTTTACTTTTTTGGCACGTTCTAAAATAGATATAAGTTCATTTATATCATGTCCATCGATAGGACCAAGATATGTAAAACCAAATTGTTCAAACATAACACTATTAGGTAAAACAAATTCGCGTATAGCATTTTTTATACTTTCGATAAGTTTTATGAGAAGTTTCCCAACAAGAGGAACGTGACTCAAAAACTTTTTGACACTTTCTTTAGTGGAAGTATAGAGTGAGTTAGAACGAATCTTATTTAAATAAGCAGAAAGATTTCCTACACTTGGCGAAATTGACATTTGATTGTCATTTAAAATTACTATTAAATTTGTATCATCGATTTTTGCATTATTTAATCCTTCAAAAGCAAGACCACCAGTTAATGCACCGTCGCCAATTACTGCTATGGCATAATTGGAATTTCCATTAAGTTTGTTTGCAACTGCAATACCAAGTGCTGAAGAGATAGATGTGCTACTGTGACCCGTATCAAAAATATCATGAATACTTTCGCGAGCTTTTGGAAATCCACTTATGCCACCAGTTTTTCTTAAAGTACTGAATTTGTTTTTTCGACCAGTTAAAATTTTATGCACGTAGCATTGATGACCGACATCAAATATAATTTTATCATCTGGTGAATTAAAAACGTAGTGCAATGCCATTGTTAGTTCAACAACACCAAGATTAGGTGCCAAATGTCCACCAGTCTCGGCAATGTTATCTATCAAAAATTTTCTTATTTCTGAGGCGAGTTCAGGCAAATCTTTTTTATTTATTTTTTTAAAATCTTCTAATGTATTAATATTATCTAATATGTTTGACATAATACTCCTTCCTAATCTAAAAGTGTTTAAATTATATCATCAAAATGCACTCTTTTCAACTCAGCATTGTACAACGCGTGGTTTTAGTATATAATTCCTATAAGGTGATTTTATGGATAGGGATTTTGTTCATTTGCATGTGCATACAGAGTATAGTCTGTTAGATGGTGCAAATAGAATTAGAGATTTAGTTAAAAAGGTTAAAGACTTAGGAATGAAGGCCTGTGCAATAACCGATCATGGTGTTATGTACGGTGCTGTTGAATTTTATAAAGAATGTGTAAAGAATGATATTAAACCAATTATAGGTTGCGAAGTTTATGTGGCCCCTAGAAGTAGGCTAGATAAAGAGGCAGGAATAGATGATAAGTATGGTCATTTAATATTACTTGCTAAAGATAACGAGGGATACAAAAATCTTATTAAACTCGTATCACTTTCTTTTACTGAAGGGTATTATTATAAACCGCGTGTTGACATAGAGATTTTAAGAAAATAT
>CAUGFN010000063.1:0-3607 GCA_959598745.1 uncultured Eubacteriales bacterium | reverse complement strand
AATCCGTAAATAGTATATCTTTGATTTCATTTGTCCATTTCCTACAACTCGAAAAGACTTTCACTGTCTAGATATATGCCATGCCCGGCATACCAAAAAGGAAGAATTCAACAAATCCTTCCTAATATAAAGATTCACTATAAAGATTCACTACTTTTTCTTAAATGAGATGGTAACATTTGATTGAGTTCTTCGTTTGTAAAGAACTGTTCTTCTTCATTTTTTAATGCCTCTTGTGCCTTCATATAACTTCTAGAATTTGTCTTAGGAGTTTTTTTGTAAATTTCATAGGTTTTTTGTAACAAAGAATCTCTAGTAGATATTATATCTTCATTGCTTAAAATATCGAAATCTGTCATTAAAGAAACATATTTTTCTCTAATAAGCCACAATTCATCTGCTGCTAAAATATGTTGTTTTATCTCATTTTCTGGATTAAAATTTTTGAAAAACAAATTAAAAACTAATAATACTGTTGAGAAAATACCTGCCACTACCGTACAAACATTTTTATTTGTAATAATTGCACCTAGAAATCCTCCAGTTGAGCAGGCAGATAATACAATTTGACTGTATTTTATTATTTTTAGATTCCTTTCTAAGAAATTCACTTGCTTTAAATGGCTGGTATATGTATAAACAACTCTACCAAATGAATTTTTTAGTTGTATTAATAATTTTTCTCTATATTGGGAATTTTGTTCCATAGATTTCCCTCCATTTACTATGCCAAGTATACGAGTATCCTTTGTCATATGCATCAATAGCTGATAGAGATAACTCATAAGCTTTTTTTGCTTCATTTTTAAAAGAATATTTTTTTGTGACATGTTTATTATCACCGAATTTTACCCAATATTCTTTATCAGCATTATCATAAAGATATTTAAAGAAATCTCTAGATAACCAATCATAATAAGTATATGATTTATCAGCATATTCATAGTCCTGCATAAATCGATATGCAATAGTGTCAATTAAAATTCCACTCATAAACACATTCATATTTGAGTTCCAAGCACGTGCCATACGACATAACCGTTTTAGATTATTATTAGAAAGAAAATTTCTCCCATTAAAACATTTTATTTCTTCTTTTGGGTCCATATATTTCCAACTTCCTCCATTATGAGTGTCGGGATAAACATATGTACCATCATTAAGTTTAAAAGAAGGAACAATTTCAAATTTAATTCCATTTGAAAAATCAATAACTACTACTTGTCCATCACCACTTACATTGGACGACGAGTAGGTTTTTTGAAGCGATAATTTTACGGACTGTAACAAAGCCGATTGCCCATTCCCAATATAATTATTATATTTTATATACTCAGACCACGGTAATTCAACAACGATATCTATATCACTCGTATATATTGCAGTACCTCGTCCATATGAACCTACATAAAAGCTGTGGCTTGTTTCTGAATCTGTAAGCCAAAAATCTTTATTTATTCTTTTAGTAATAGCATGATAGCGTGTTTGAACATCTTTTACAATATAGTCGCTCATTCTAAGATTCTTACATAGTGTACTAAAATCTTGACTGACTGAAATATCTGACATTTTACCCCCCTAATCTTGAAGATTATAAAATTATTAAACTAATACACTCTTTCAGGTGTAGAATTAATTTTTCTATAGTTTTTCTTCTCTTCGTTTTTTAACGATTTAAGTATAGCACTGTTTTGGGAGAGGGAAATGTTACTTTCTTTAATCAATTGGTAAACCCTATTGATCTGATTTTTCCCTTTTCCATTGGGTTTGTTTTCCCAAGAAGAAAACAAAAACTTATTAATGTCAGAGTACTTTGTTTCTGTATATGGATACTACCTATCATAGCTTCCTATATTAGGAATAAGTCCTGATTGGGCACAACGCAATTCGTAATCTCTATATTTAAGTGTTGCACACAATTGCTTGTATAAACCGAAGTTAAATGCCTCATCCATTTTCATGTGCTTAATAAGTTCTGAATAATCACCTTTATAGTCCACAAAAAGTGCAAGGTTAATCACACACAGAGCAAATACTTCATCGTAAACTCTTTTTGAATAACATGCCACATCATCATAACCAAACTTTTTACACGCCATCATAATCGACTGAGAAATTATGTATTCATATTTAAATGTTCTACCGTCTTCCTTTATTCTGTAAGAAGTTGCAACTGTAAGCATGTATAATTTAAATCATCGCCCTTTTCTTATCATAATCAAATATGTTCTTGTCCCTATAATTACTTATACTTTTCTACATGCATTAGATATGATTAAACTGATTATATTCAATTTTTTTATCATGTTGTAACATTGCAACAACAAACTCTGGAAGAATACTTTGCCCCTTTGCAAACTTTCTAATCTCATCTGCTGTATACTTTGTTTTTTTACTAAATTCAGCATATTGTGCAGCATCAACGAAAAAGTCTCTGGCAAATTGATTTGCCTGTTGTTCCTTACTGCCATCATCTTCTTCGTAAGACAAAATCACATCTGTTTTACTGTAATGAAGCAACAAGTGACCTATTTCATGCGCTAACGCAAACCAAGTATGTGCATGTGATTTAAAACGTCCGCTCAGATAAATTGCAGGATGTCCTTTGTATGACGTCAATGCTCCTCTCACCTTACTGTTCGTAATTGGTTCACAAAAGACTAAATATATCCCCAATTTATTACAAAGTTTTCTGCAACTATTAATGGACGAATCAGTTTTATTATTACATGCTAACAATTTAAACTTCCTGAGATTTTGCCTAAGGTTTGTTTCTTTATAAGTTACATCATCTATTTCGTCATTTTGTATCTCAACCTCAGCCTCACACATACTTAACCATATTGCTATTGCCTCTTTCTCTCCTCCATCCTCCATAAAATCAACTGCAAGTTTTCCGTATACACTATCAAAACTTCCATAATCACTAATTTTTAACAACTTCAACATTTCTATCGCTTGTTCTGCCAACGAAATATCAAGTCCTTTAAATACCTCTTTAAATCTAAATCGCTTAGCTAATTCCCTCAAATCCCAGTTTTGTGCTCTTGACAATTCTTCCTCTCGTGCTAATTGCTCTCTATATTTTGCTTCATAATTTAGCCAATAAGATGCAGGAACATTTGTAAGTACTTTTTCCAATTTAAGTGCAAACTCCTCCGTTAACCTATTATTCCCTTTCAACACATTTGATATATGCTTTTCACTACTGCCGATTCTCTCTGCTAATTCTTTTTGTGTAATCCCATACTCTTCTAAATACTCTTTTATAATACTTCCTGTTGGAACCAGAAAATTTTCATGCATCATATCACATCCTTTCATCAATGATAATCCTCTAAATCAATGATTTCAATTTCACAGATAGACGACAAATTATTAATATCAAACTTTCCTACTGGTCTAATAATAATTCTATAATTTTTTGAACAATCAATTCCCCAACAGTCTTTGTAATTTCCATACAATTTATGTCTTCTTGGTGGTGGACACTCTGGAATTTCTGACAAATTATTTACAGCCTTCATTTCGGACAATCTATTATTAATTTTTTTATCTATTAATCTACAATCGTGTGGTTGACAAAATGAAAGTAGTGTATCCGTTT
>CAUGFN010000062.1:0-3775 GCA_959598745.1 uncultured Eubacteriales bacterium | reverse complement strand
AACTCTAAAAACAATGTCTGAAATGGGGAAAACAATAATATTGGTTACTCACAATACATTAAATTTACATTTGTGTGATAAAATTGCCTTTTTCGGAGAAGGTGGAAAACTATGCTTTTTTGGCTCACCGAATGATGCACTAGAATTTTTTAATGTGACTGACTTTGTTGATATTTATAATATAATTAATGAAGATGTAGACGCATGGAAAACGAAATTTGACAATTCAGTATATGCACAAAACATGACGGAAATTGAAGCTAAACCCAGCACAAATAAAGTTATAAATAAGAAAAAATCTTTCTTTAAACAATTGAGCATTTTAATAGCAAGGTACATAAAACTTATATCAAATGATATACAGCAAATGATGTTGCTATTTGCACAGGCGCCTTTAATTGCAATGCTGCTATCCCTTGTCACAACAGACCAGCTGTATAAAGGCTATGATGATACAAAAGCTATACTGTTTTCTTTAGGATGTAGCTCAATATGGCTAGGATTATTGAATGCAATTCAAGAGATTTGCAAAGAAAAAGTTATACTTCAAAAAGAACACATGGCTGATTTGAAGTTATCTGCGTATCTCTTCTCTAAAATTATTGTACAAGGAATACTTGCTTTTTTACAGGCAACTTGTTTAGTATTTATATTTCAAAAAATGTCAGGGCAAGCTGAAACAAGCATATTAATTAATCCATTTTGGGATATGCAGATAATATGTTTCTTATCAATATTATCCGCTGCAACGCTAGGACTATTTATATCCACACTCGTAAAAAATTCAAACTTAGCAATGTCAATGTGCCCACTACTATTAGTACCACAATTATTGTTTTCAGGTATGCTATTTAAGCTAGAGGGAATAACAGATTTTATTTCAAATTTTATACTATGTAGATGGACTGTTGAAGGATTGGGAACAAGCGTAGAATTAAACTCGCTAACTCATCTTGTACAAACAATTAATCCACTAATACAAGTAGAAGCAGAAGATTACTTCCTATTTACGCAAGAACACATGATAAAGGTAATTGGAGTAATATGTATTATGACTCTTGCATTAATTGTAGCAAGTTATATAGTTTTAAGAAAAAATGTAGATAAAAATATGTAAGTAAATAATAAAAAATGAGATTTAGGTTAAATATTAACTTAAATCTCATTTTTATTGTATTATTTGTTATGAGTTTTTTAAAATGACTTGTATTGCTTATATTTTATTATACAAAATACTGCAAAAGCTATAACAGCGAATAAAGAAATTACTGTTATAACGGCCCCACCTGTTTGAGGTAGAGTTTTATCTCCAACAACTGTATTATCTATAACATTACTTGGTTTATTAGTATCATTATTGTCTTTGGAAGGTGTGTTATCAGTAGGAACTTTAGAATCAACCCATTCCTTTATAACAGATATTTCTTCTTTTAAATCTCCAATATTTGTGCTATCTGCTTCTGAAATTTGTGACTTAATTTCAATTTCCAATACATTTAATACAAGAGGATTCATTCCCTCAACAGTATTCAATTTGTCAACCTCAGCATTTAGTGTATCTTTCAAGGTTTGGTCAACAGTAGTAGAAGAATTCAATTCATTGTAAATATTATCAACAATAACTTTTAATTGCTTTAAATTACCTAAGTCATTCTCAAATTCATTTAACAAACTTATTAGTTCATCTTTGTCTTGTTGTGTTGCAGCATTTACTTTACATGGTGCAAATGAAAGGAATAACAAAGAAAGAATAACTAGTGTAAATATAAACTTTGTAATATTTGAATTCATAATTATTATCCTCCTTATTTTTTAATCATGTTCTTTATTAATTTCAAAGCTTTTACTAATTGAGTAATAGCAGATGTTTTTTCTTCTTGAGCAGCAGGTTTAAAAGCTGATTCTTTATCTACTTTTTTACCAGAAGCAATTTGCTCAGATTGAACAATAAAGTTCTTAACATAAGATGTATAAGCTTTTTCTTGAGATCCCAATACTATAAATGCGTGATTTTCACCTTCTGCAGAAAATCTTTGTACATAAGGGATATTAGAGTTTTGCATTGCAGCATTGTATATTTCGGTACTATTTTTGTATGGAACAGTTGTATCTTTAGTTCCATGAACAATCATTAAAGGAAGTGTACACTTAGCTAAACTATTTAGGTTATTTGACAAAGTATCATAATTTTTAGCAGTCAAGCCTACATCGACTTTTTCCATTATAAGTTTCTTTATAGTTGCTTCATCAACAACATCCTTTAAGCTGGCTTTTCCAAATACACCTAGAATTTTTTCAACTAACGCATTATCAGAATATTGGTCTAACATGTCAGAAACTATACCAGTCATAGAAGTGTAACCGCAATCCTCTATTAAACCAATAACATGTTTATCAGATAATGTTTTTCCATCAACTTCTAATCCAGATAAGAACACTGTTGTGGCACCACCTAAAGAAACGCCATGAACAAATACTTCATTACACTTTGTTGAATATTGGTTATTTAAATAAGTTAGCCAATCCCAAATGTCTAAGCTTTCTAAGTAACCCATTCCAACGCTGCCCTTGCTATTTCCAAAACCTCTCAAATCCGGTGCTAAAACATTAATACCTTGGTCTAGATACATTTGCCCAACAGCGTCAGCCATTGCTTGTCCATTCATTTGGAAACCATGAACCAAAACAACCCATTTATTAGATGTAGGCTTTCCGTTACTATCGGTATTAGCATAATAAATCTTACCAGATAATTGAACATTATATTTATCTCCACAAAGTTTTCCTGCAGTTGTAGCATACATATCGTCAACTACCACATCCGGAGTTAAACTTTCTATTGATATGTTAAGCCTGTTAGACAATGAAGAAATAAGAGTAGTGATACTTGAAATCAAGGTAGAAGAACTTGATGAAGAATCATTAATTACCGTATTGGCAATTTTACTTGAAACATTAGAAATTGCAGCAGAATTATTATATTTAGATTGTAATTCTGCAATTTTATCTAATATTTGTATTTTTACAGTATTTACATCTGAAGATGTATTAATTCCTTTGTTGAAAATGAACAAATCCTGTAAAAAACTCTTATACTGATTAATTCCAGTATATCTTTTGTTAAGAATAGACGTCATATAACTTGATGACGAAGATGCTTGAGTAAAAGAAAAAGCATTAGAAACCGTTGGAACAATTAAAATAAGTAATAAAGTTACTAATGCAATAACTTTTTTTGTTTTGTTTTTTAACATAAAAAATCCTCCTTAAAATAATATTTTATACACAATAAGAATAACATTACCGAAAAAGTAAGTCAAGCAAATATCAGATTTTTAACTGCAAATATCATATTTTTAACAGAAAATTTATCTTACTTTTTTGCAGGTACTTTTGAACAATAAAAACACAAATAGGCTAATGAATAAAAAATATAAAAGTATAAAATGAAAAACATAAAAATGTAAAATAAAGAATGACACAAAGCTAGGAAAATCAAGGCTTCCAAAGAATGCTAAACAAAAAAATGCAAAAAAAATAAAAAAAATTAAAATAAGTATTGACAAAACAAATAAATTCTAGTATACTAAGAAAGTCGAAAGAAATGGTCGCTTAGCTCAGCTGGGAGAGCATCTGCCTTACAAGCAGGGGGTCATAGGTTCGAGCCCTATAGCGACCACCATTCTTTATAAGGAAATTTAGAGTATTCTAAATTTTTTTATTTACGGCCTGGTAGTTCAGTTGGTTAGAACGCTAGCCTGTCACGCTAGAGGTC
>CAUGFN010000061.1:0-3903 GCA_959598745.1 uncultured Eubacteriales bacterium | reverse complement strand
CGAAAACCAAACGACCAGATTAATTACAATCCAGTCTTTTGCTAGTTACAACTTATTAATATTTATAATTCTATATATTATCCTGTCTTATTGTTTCTATTATGTTTTGCTTGTTTATTTTGTTTAGTGAATATTTCATTGTTAGTCCTACTATTATAAATACAAATATTATAGAAATTATTATTGCTGGCCATGGTACTATATAGCCAAAATCTATTGAATTTGTAAATGATTTGAATATTGCGTATGAACCTATAAGTCCTATTGGAATTCCTATTAATAGTGATTTTGTTCCATACATTACGCTTTCTAGTTTTATCATTTTGTTAAATTCTTTTGTTGTCATTCCTATTGATTTTAGGTTTGCAAATTCTTTTGAGCGTAATATCATGTTTGTTGTTATTGTGTTAAATATATTTGTTACTCCAATTAGTGTAATTACTGCAATAAATCCATATAAGAATATTGAAACTAATAATATTAATCTTTTTTGCTGTTCTGCAATTAAGGTTACGTTTTCGACCAATATTTCGTCAAACTTTTCATCTTCTTTTTTCAAGTCATTTAGTTTATTTTCAGTTTCTATTGAATTTTTTGCATTTATATACAAACCGCCACGCATTAAATTTTCTCTATTTGTTATTTGTGCATAATCCTCAGATACAAACAAGTATCCTCCTGTTGTATATGTGCTTTCATATCCCATTGGTCTTTTTTCTGTAATTTTTGTAATTTTTATTTGCTTTTGCTCGTCATTTATAGTTGCGTTCATTGTTTCGCCTTGTTTTACATTAAAATAGTGTTCAATTTTATGTTTTCCATCACCAATATAATGGTTCACATCATCTCCAAGTATTGCTATATTTTGATAATCTTTATCGTTTATGCCAAGGCTTTTTACATAATTCTTAAAATAATCTCTATTTAGAATTACAACTTGCAAACTTAATTCCTTATCATAATCTTCCCCAGGAAAAGTTTCTTCATATTGTGTCTTTTCATCTGCAATTTCTTGTTTTGCAAAATCTGTTCCATATTTTTCAGTATCTACACTTGCAGTCGTTTGGTATGAATAACTATAATCTTTTATTCCATCCCATTTTGCAACAATATCAATTAATTCCTGATTTGGCATATATACATATATGTTATAGCCTAAATCTGTGTAATATGAACCTGTAATTTTTTGTCCATAAGTCAAGAATGATGAAAGTGCTATAAATATTGAAATACTTACAACTAGCGAGATTACTGTGGTTCTGTATTTTTTCTTATTTCTTTTTAAGTTTTTGCTTGCAATTACTCCACCTATTCCAAATAATTTTTTCGTTAATTTTGATGTTTTAACTTTTCTAGCTTTTATTTTTATATCATCGGTTCCGCGTATTGCTTCTATTGGCGATATTCTAGATGCTTTTATTGCTGGAATTAAGCATGATAAGAATATTGTAACTGTTGAAATTGCTATTGAAATTAATATTGCTGCTACTGGTACATCATATACAAATGATGTGCCTTCCATCATGTCTACTAATAGCAAATTTACAATCCATAATAAAATTATAATCGCTATAATTCCTAATAAAATACCAAGTGGAATTGCAATTATTCCTATATATAAGCCTTCTAGTAAAACACTTTTTCTTATTTGCTTTTTGGTTGCACCAACAGATGCAAGCATTCCATATTGTTTTGTCTTTTCTGAAACCGAAATGCTAAAACTATTTCTTATTACAAACACGCTGCTTACAACTATTATTACAATAATAACACCAGCAATTCCATAAAGAACACCTAAGGTACTCTCACTAAGAACACCTTCAAATCTTAACAAATCAGTATTAACATCTACATCGATATTTTGCGAAGTTTCAGCCTCTATTGTCTCTTTAATTTGCTTTTCTACTCTTTCATACTCTTTTGGATTTTTTAAAGTGATATAAATATTGCTTGGATTTCCTGCATTAATTTCATTTTTACTATCTTCATAAGTAATTGCTGTATATCCAGGTGCAGTATATGGTTCAATATTCATACTAGGTCTTTCTATAATTCCAACAACAGTGTATTCTTTTTTCTGTCCATCAACAATTTGCTCCTCATAATCTTCGTTGTCTCCGGCTTTTCCAGTCTCTTGATATATATATTCTTTTGACGAACTTGCTAGATATGGATTTTTTTGATTTTGCTTGCTACCATCCATAAGCTCTCTTGTTCCCACATCTAGAGTAATTTTATCTCCAACATTAATCTTTACTCTACCATTATCAATTAAATGTTGCGGAATAACAATCTCATTCTCATTTTGAGCCATTCGACCTTCTATCAATTTATATGCACCTTTTTTGAAAGCTTTTTCATTCATAGAAACCACATAAATATATGGTTTATCCTCATTTTGAATACTCTCGAATTCACTGTATCCCAGCTCTTTTGTAGTATAGTAACTATCAACCGCATTGTTCTGCGTAATATATTTTTGCTGTTCCTGTGGCACATTAGAAAACGAAATGTGATAATCACCATCAGTATTCTTAATAAGATTTACAAACGTCTGCTGTGCACTTGTAACCAGCCCCGCAACCGCACAAACCAGTGCAGTAGAAAGCATAATTCCAATAATAGTAACAACAGTACGTTTCTTATTAAGCAATAAATTTTTCTTAGTCAACTTATTTAAAACATTCATTATATATTCTCCATCTTTTCGCCCAATAGGGACGCCCTTTTTTGGGCGAAATTAACTTTCGTTTCCAAACAGCTTCCTTTACTGGACAAAATTTATATTATTTTTTCTTCTTCGCCCAAGAAAGGGCGTCCCTATTGGGCGAAATTTTTCTCATCCTTTATTATCTTGCCATCTTCTATTGTTATGACTCTTTCTGCTTCTTTTGCTATTTCTAAGTCATGAGTAATTATTACAACAGTCTGGTTAAACTTTTTGTTCGACAATTTTAATAATGATATTATTTCATCACTAGTCTTTGAATCTAAGTTTCCTGTTGGCTCGTCGGCTAGCATAAGTGCTGGATTATTTATCATTGCTCTTCCAATAGACACACGTTGTTGTTGTCCTCCAGATAATTGGTTTGGCAAGTGCTTCTCTCTTTTTTCTAATCCTAATGTTTTTATTAGTTCGTCTAATCTTTTCTCATCAACTTTTTGTCCGTCTAGGTCACATGGCAATGTTATGTTTTCTCTTACATTCAATATTGGTATTAAATTGTAAAATTGATAGATTAAACCAATTTGTCTCCTTCTAAATATCGCTAGATTATCGTCATTCAGCGAATAGATATCTTTTCCATCAATGAACACTTTACCCGATGTTGGTCTATCCACTCCGCCTAACAAATGTAACAACGTAGATTTTCCGCTTCCACTAGCTCCAACAATCGCAACAAATTCTCCTTTCTCTATCGAAAAAGAAATGTGATCAACTGCATTAACCTGATTTTCACCTTTCCCATAAGTTTTAACTAAATCTTCAACTCTTAAAATTTCCATTATATTTTCCTTTCTTGTTTTGGAATAACAGATTAAATTTCCAAAGCACTCAATTTGAAAAAGCATTAAATTTTCTTTTACTGAAATTATAATACAATATCAAAGTGACAAATAAATGACATTTTTTAATTTTTGAATAATAAAAGTTATTGACATTCCAATATACTCATGCTATTAATTATATTAATAATTTTGGAGGTGAGTATTATGTCTAATACCGATAAGAAAGGTCAAACATTTAATCACGATACAATTGAAGCAATGAATGAAACAAAAGATATAAAAAATAATCCTAGTAAATATAACTCTTTTAATGATGTTGAAGAACTTATGGCAGATACTAATGATATTAAAGATGCAGTTATTGAAGTTCATGAAAGAAGTAAAGATGAACAA
>CAUGFN010000060.1:0-3952 GCA_959598745.1 uncultured Eubacteriales bacterium | reverse complement strand
AGGTGTAACAGCAACCGCCGTATTTACAGGTGGTATGCCGACAACAATGAAATGCTTTGTAGCGGGTACGCTTGTTCTTACCGCAAGTGGCTTAGTTGCAATTGAAAATATTAAGCCAGGAGATATGGTTTATGCTGCAGATGCAGAAACATTAGAAGTATCTACTAAGCAGGTTCTTGAAACATATATCAGGGAAACATCAAGTCTTGTTCATCTCACAATAAACGGTGAAAATATTATTTCAACATATGACCACCCGTATTATGTAAAAGATAAAGGTTTTGTCAGTGCTGAAGCCTTGTGGATAGGTGCAGAACTTATTGATAAAAATGGAAATGTTGTCCTTGTTAAACAGCTTTACCGAGAAAACTTAGGTGATGAATCGGTTAAGGTCTATACCTTTCAAGTTGAAGATTATCATACATATTTTGTTGGCTTAAATACAATTTTGGTTCACAACTCAAATTGTCATTTAATTCAAAATTCGGACGGCTCATATGATGCTGAATTGTCTTATAAGGAAGGATGGACACCTGAACAAAGAGCACAGGCTGATGCTAAATGCAAAGCGTTGTCAGATGCATATACCGTTAAAACCAATGTCGCAGGAAAGAGAAATGGTACAAAAACATCACGCTATAGAAAAGATAATGCTATTCCTTCTAATCAAGATGTTGATCATACAATTGATCTGCAACTAGGTGGTCAAGATAATGTAATTAATATGAATGGATTAGATAAAAGCGTAAATAGAAGTTTAGGAAAGCAAATTAACATTCTTATTAAAAACCTTCATGAAGGTACGGTGCTTGGAAAGTTTACTATGAAGTAAGGAGAGAGTAAAATGTTTGAAATATTTAAAAAATATGTGGGCTTAAATGATGGGGTAATTAGTAATTCACCTGAGGAATTTCTGTCATCAGTTGAAGGAAAAACATTCTTAAATGGAATGTATCGTGTTTTTAATCTGTCGGAAATAGAAAAATGGTGTAAAATTGTTGTACATACTTTCCCAGCATATAAAGGTCAAATCAAGGTTTTTGCATATGATTGGCTTGGCAGAATATTTGCAGTTAAAAAATTACAGGGTACAGTACTTATGTTTGAACCGGGAACGGGTGAGGTCTTTGATATCCCGGTAACTATTGAAGATTTTCACAATGTAGAAATCGTAGAATATCATGAGGACTCGTTGGCATCAGAATTTTTTAACGAGTGGTATGAAAAACAGGAACACTATGTATTAAAACACAATGAATGTGCCGGATACAAGGTACCGTTATTCTTAAACGGGGATGATGTTGTCGATAATTTGGAGATAAGTGATATGGAAGTATATTGGGAAATAATGATGCCGTTAATTAATTTATAATGATGAGTCAAGATACTGTACAGAGCTGACTTAACGGAGTATTACATTTGAGATAATGATTATAACACGAGAATGAAGTTGAATGAAGCCTTTTGAAAGAATAAGAAATGATTTGTGGAATATTATGAGGCAATACATTTAAAGCAAAATGACAGCTATTATGTGAGAGGAGGTGTCCTATGGCAACAATAACACTATATAAAGAAAAAGTCAACGGTGTTGGCGGGCTGCTTGATAATTTAATAAAATCATCAAGTAATCTTGATGTTAAGCTTGGAACACTGAAAAATACTCTTCAAGGTGTTGATAGCAGTACTTGCAATTTGCAGGATAATGTTTCATCTATAACTAGTGTTCTTATAAGTTCTTTACAAATATCTTTATCTAAGTAATTATTTGGAAAAACTTTAATTTTGCCTGTCCACACAGCATACCAAACGTCAATAGGTTTTAACAAATTCCAATCTACTTTTTTGTATGACATTATTCTATCTCATATAATAATATTTGATTATATAATATAACCAGTAATATTATAACATATATTTACATAAAAAAGCAAATAAAACACTCGAGAAATTAATCTCGAGTGTTAAAGTTACACTATACTTGAATGAATATTTTTTCGTATCTTTTGAGTATTAGTTCAAAAGCCCTCATTGCTTCTTTGCCGTTTGTCGTAGTAGGGTACATAGAGTTAATGCCAAAACCATATTTACCGTCGTCTATATCAACTGCCAATCCTCTATATCCATACCATATACGATGTGTTCTGTAGGAACCATCATTTACAAAAACAATTCGATCAAGACATCTAACATCAGATATTAATCTATTAAATATTCTTTTTGCTGTTTTATCATTGAAATATTGTTTAATAGATTTTAATCTCCTTATTGTATCTTTTCTGCTAAGTTTTTCTTCTGACTTTTGTATGTATGCAAACAAATCATTAGCATACTCTTGGTCAGAAGAAAAAATATGTTTTTTTCTTTTTGCGTATAGAGGAAAATATTTAGGTGTACTTGGTCTCCTTATTTCTGATAAGGTTTTTCCACATTCTGGGGCAAAATTTATTGTGTTAGTTGTTGTTTCTCTCATTGTAAAGTCTCCTTTAAAATTTATTTTCTGGGAATGCTTCCGAATTAATTATTCGGGAGTATTAAAATTTAATTATAATTATATTATATCACATATATATATATAAGTCAAATTTTATGTAAATTAATCGCTGGGCTTATAAAATATTTTCTAATCTATTGAAAAAATAGTCTAATTGTTGTATAATATGTAAAAATTAAATTAGGAGAAACGATATGAGATTTACAAATAATTATAAAGATAAAATAAAAAAAATAGCAGAAGATAAAAATTTAACATATTATATAGATACAATGGGGTGTTCGATGAATGAGAACGACTCAAGTAAATATGCTGGAATTCTAGAAAGTATAGGATTTAAAAGAGAAGAAAATGAAGAAAAAGCAAATTTAATTTTATTTAATACTTGTTGTATAAGAGAAAATGCTGAAAATACATTATTTGGAAGACTTGGGACATTGAAAAAATATAAAATGAACAATGAGAATGTATATATTGTTGTGGTTGGCTGTATGACACAGCAAAAACATATTATAGAAAAAATAAAAAAATCATATAGATTTGTAGATATAACTTTAGGAACTGGTGCAATGAATAGTTTTCCAAGTAAACTATATGACTTACTTAAGGAAAAAAAGAAAAATATAGAGTTTGTTGACGTTACAAATGAAATAGAAGAAGAAGTGCCTATAAAATATGATAGTAAGTATAAAGCTAGTGTAAGCATAATATATGGTTGTAATAATTTTTGCTCATATTGTATAGTCCCATATGTTAGAGGAAGAGAGAGAAGCAGAAGACCTGAAGATATATTAAATGATGTAAGAAAACTTGCAAAAGAAGGATATAAAGAAATAATGCTATTAGGTCAGAATGTAAATTCATATGGAAATGATTTTAAAGATACCAATTATAGCTTTCCAAATTTATTGCAAGATATTGAAAAAATAGATGGAATTGAAATAATTAGGTTCATGTCACCTCATCCAAAGGATTTTAGTGATGAGTTAATTGATGTTATAAAAAGTTCAAAAAAAATTGCAAGGCAAATTCATTTACCTTTACAATCTGGAAGTAGTAAGATATTAAAAGAAATGAACAGAAAACATACAAAAGAAGATTATCTTAAAATTGTTAATAAGTTAAAAAATGCAGATGAAAATATTTCTATTTCAACAGATATTATTGTTGGATTTCCAGGTGAAACAGAAGAAGATTTCCTTGATACATTAGATGTTGTAAAAAAAGTTAAGTTTGATCAAATATATATGTTTATTTATTCAAAAAGAGTTGGGACTAGAGCAGAAAAGATGGAAGATAATACACCTGAAGAAGAAAAGGTAAGAAGACTTGAAAGAATAAAAGAAATATATGAGGAATATTTGCCTGAAAATAACAAAAAAATGATAGGAAAAACATATAAAGTACTTGTTGAAGGAGTAAGTAAAAATAATGATAAATTACTTACTGGAAGAACAT
>CAUGFN010000059.1:0-3967 GCA_959598745.1 uncultured Eubacteriales bacterium | reverse complement strand
CTAACTAAAATAATTACAAAACAAAGACTTTAAAGGATATTTAACATAATGAAATGTTACTTGCGTTTTGTACTGTAATTTCCCAAATACAAAAAACTTGAATTTGGGAAACAAAAATGGCATAATATATCAAAAGAAGGATAAAATAAATAGATGTTAGTAATCATATGAAGATAATAGAACGAGATTATTTACAAAAGTTGATAAATGTAATAGGAACTCCAGATATAAAGGTAATAACTGGAGTTAGACGTAGTGGAAAATCAAAATTGCTAGAGATATTTGAAAGCTATATAAGAGAGAATAGAATGCCAACACAAAAGGGATTTGAAATGGGAGCAAAGGTTATAAAAAGAGAATTGCAAAATGGAAAGAGATATTCATTATTGATGTATTCAAAGAAAATACAAAGATTAATGGTTGAGCATTTTATTAAAAATTAATAGAATATCATTTGTTACAAAAAGAAAAAGGAGAATAAAGATGTTTAATAAAAATAAAATCGCAGAAGAATGGATAAATATTGGAGCAGATACAGAGCAAAAGGCAATGAATGCAGTTGAGGAAGCATATTCAAACAAGAAAAAGCTTGGACTAAATATATATTTGGGTAAGTGGAATAATCAAAATATTTGCATATGCTTAAATCAAGAAGAAAAGATTGTGGAGGCATTTCCAACCGCAATAAGTGAAGAACAATATTTGAGTATAAAAGAAGATGTTAGAAAACTTTACAAAGGATTTGGAATGGATATAGAAGAATTACCACTAGAGATAATATCAACTTTTATCGGAATAGATATAATGAACAATAAAGAGGATTTTCTAAATGGTAATTTTAAAAATATCAAATCTCGTTTGTTTCCATTTCAAATAACACCGGAAGTGTTAGTGATTTCAACTAATCAAGGTGGAATTGCTATAGGAATAGAAGCGGTAAAAGAGATAATTCAAAAGATTTATTAAAAATTAACTGAAACTTTTTTACATACAATTCTTAAATGTAAGGTACTAAATTTGAAGAGAAATGTATATGTAATTAAAATAATGATTTTGTTGAAATATGTGATGATATTTAACGAATATTTGTGACTAATTCAGTATTAACATTTCTTTTTAAGAAATAATAAAAGCGTTAGCATGAATCACTTTCTCTTTTGGAAATAATATGATATAATATTATTAAGAAGAAGGAAGTGATTTTTATGTTAGGAGAAAAGATTAAGAAATATCGAGAAATAAAAGGTATTACTCAGGCAGAGATTGCAGAATTACTTGGTGTAAGTCCTGCAACTGTATCTAAATATGAAGCAGGAACATTAGAACCCAATATTGAATCAATTAAAAAAATTTCTGAATTGTTTGAGGTTTCTATTGACAAATTACTAAAGGATGATGGTTTTGATTTTTCTAAAATAGACATATTGGCAGTTCTAAGAGAGCAAAAAGAAATGAAAGTGAAGGGGAATTTATATCATAATACACAAATAACTATGACATATAATACAAATCATATAGAGGGAAGTAGGCTTTCTGAGGAGCAGACAAGATATATTTATGAAACAAATACACTACTTGTTGATAAAGACACTGTAACAGATATTGATGACATTATAGAAACAACAAATCATTTTAAATTATTTGATTATATGTTGGATGTTGCAGATAAAAAGATTACAGAGAAAATGATAAAAGAATTTCATAAGATTTTAAAGCAAGTAACATCAGATAGCAAAAAAGATTGGTTTGCTGTGGGAGATTATAAGAAGCTTGCAAATGAAGTTGGAGGACTTAAAACTTCTAGTCCTAAAAACGTTGAAAAAGATATGGGAAAGTTATTAGAATGGTACAATTCTTTGAAAGAAGTAACTATAAAAGAAATAATAGAATTTCATGTAAGGTTTGAAATAATTCATCCATTTCAAGATGGAAATGGAAGAGTAGGAAGATTAATAGCTTTTAAAGAATGCTTAAAGCATAACATAGTTCCATTTATTATATTAGACAGAGATAAATTATTCTATTATAGAGGCTTAAATCAATACCAAACCAATAAAGAAAAGGGATACTTGATAGATACATGTTTGAATGCTCAGGACCAGTATGCTTACATGGTAAAAAAATATTTAAGTGACGAGGAGTGAAAAAAGTGAGAGATCTAAAAATATTTACAGATAACATAGATGATAAAGCAGTCGAGCAAATCGATTTACTGTTATCGCAAGATGCATTTAAAGATTGCAAGATAAGAATAATGCCAGATGTGCATGCAGGAAAAGGTTGTGTAATAGGGTTCACAGGTGATTTTGGAGATAAAGTTATTCCTAATATAGTTGGTGTAGACATTGGTTGTGGAATGCTATGTGCCAATCTAGGCAAGATTGATATTGATTACAAGAAATTAGATGATTTTATAAACGAGAATATACCATCGGGGATGAATGTAAATGAAAATAAAAGAGCGGATTTTGATTTGAAACAATTATATTGTTATGACAAACTAAAAAGCTACAAATGGATTGAAAATTCGGTTGGCTCTTTAGGTGGAGGCAATCACTTCATAGAAATTGATGAGGCAGATGATAAAGAAAAATATTTAGTTATTCATTCGGGTTCGAGAAATTTGGGTGCACAAGTTGCAGAGCTATATCAAGAACTAGCAGATCAAATAGTTAATCATGGTTTGATAGATTATTTGAATAATAGAAATGAGACAATAAAAATATATAAAGAGCAAGGTAGACAAAGTGAAATTCAAGCAAGGCTAAATGAATTAAAGAAAGAATATGATAAGAACAAGAATGTGATTCCATACGAATTAGCATATTTAGAGGGCGAGTATAGAGACCAATATTTGCATGATATGAAGCTTTGTCAAGAGTTTGCAGTACTAAATAGATATACAATTGCAAAAACAATAGCTGATTATATGAATTGGAATTTAGATAATTATTTTGAATCGATTCACAATTATATTTCGTTCGAAGATAACATTATAAGAAAGGGAGCTATTTCGGCTAAAAAAGGACAAAGTGTAATAATACCTATAAATATGAGAGATGGTTGTATTATTGGAGTAGGAAAAGGAAATGAAGATTGGAATAATTCTGCACCACACGGAGCTGGAAGAATAATGTCGAGAAAGCAAGCAGCAGAGACAGTTGACATAGAAAAATACAAAGAGGCAATGAAAGATATTTATACCACTTCGGTAAGAGAAGAAACAAAAGATGAAGCACCATTTGTATACAAACCAATAGAGGAAATCTTAGAAAAAATAAAGCCAACTGTTGAGGTAACAAAAATAATTAAACCAGTATATAATTTCAAAGCATCGGAACTTCCAGAGTGGAAAAAATAGAAGTATATATCTAAATAATTAAAAATAAAAACAAAGTGTATCATCTGTAAATGGTGATACACTTTGTAGGCTAACAACTCAATGTAGTGGCGTTTTCAAGGCTTTTTCAATGCGTTTTTGGTAATCCTTTTGGCACTCAATAACATACCGTGTGCCATCACAATACTGAAATCTTTTTCTTTCTGGATAGTATCTGACAGAACATTCTTTTTCTTTACAAATAGCACATTTTAAGTTGTTTTTTAAAACCCGTAAAAACGTAATTTTTGCCATACTACGCTTCCTCCTCAACAAATTTGTTTGAAGTTCTTCTGATTAAATCTTACAAAAGTATTGTAACATTATTTGAGTGGATTTTCAACTTTTATAATTAAACAGCTTATTTAATGATAAAATTACATATATTGAAAAAATGATATAATAATATTGATGTAAGTAATATAATTATATAAAAGAGGTTGAAAAATATGACAATTTCAGTTAGGTTAAGTGAGAACGATACGAAATTGATTAAGGCTTATGCAGAAATGAATAATATTTCTTTATCGGATTTAATAAGAAATGCTGTAATAGAAAAAATAGAAGATGAATATGATTCAGAATGCT
>CAUGFN010000058.1:0-4013 GCA_959598745.1 uncultured Eubacteriales bacterium | reverse complement strand
TTGAAAAATATTTTCCAAGTGGTGAAAATGAGTATGAGTTACAAACGTATGAAAACTTGTACGGTAGGTATTTATGCAGATTCTTGACTTTTGATAAATCAAATTATGCTTCATACAAATTAATAGTGACTCCAAAGAAAAACGATACATATGATGTTATGTTTGATGGCATCGATACACTTACAAAGTTAAATGGTAATATATCTCAGAAAGGAAATATAAACTATTCCTTGCTCTATATGGCAAAACAAGATGGAAAATATATGTATATGGTAGAGCTTGAAAATAAAGAGGCTTCTGAAAAAGAGTACCAATATGAAAGTGTGGTTTTGAAAAATACAAGAGGAGATACATATGTCTTTGATGTCGAAGGCCGAAAAATAACGTTAAAACCGGCTGAAAAGACGAGATGTGAGTATGTGTTTGATGGTGAAAAGATAGGATTGTATGATCATGCTAGTATAAATATTAATTTGATAGAAACATCTACAGGTCGAAAATTAAACATTCCGGTATATATAAATGAATATTAATTAAAATAAGTCTAACCACTTAAAATAGAGAAAATCGGCAATATTTTTGAAGATAAAGCAATAATTAATATTGCTTTTTAGAAATAAATGTTATATAATAAATGCGAACCTTGACTTGGATTTAGGTTAATTATCTCCACTTATTCTAAGTTATAGGCGATTTTAATGGAAATGGAGGAATGAAACATGGAAAAAAGCGAAATCATTAAAGCATACCAAACACATGATGGAGACACAGGTTCACCAGAAGTGCAAATTGCTTTATTAACAGAAAGAATCAATCATTTAACAGATCACTTAAAAGTTCATCAAAAAGATGATCACTCAAGAAGAGGTTTATTAAAAATGGTTGGACAAAGAAGAGGATTACTTAAATACTTAGAAAAAATTGATATTGAAAGATATCGTGCTATAGTTGAAAAACTAGGTTTAAGAAAGTAATTAAAAGGGGATAAATATATTATAAAGTATATTTATCCCTAATTTTTTGTGTAATATGGTTAACAGCAAAAGGAATTTTTGTGATGTAGGTGTAATATGTGCTATTTAGCAAAATGGTAGATATTACAGCTACATAAGAGTTCCTTTATGTTAAAATAAATTAAAAAGAGAGCAATTGATGCTTTCGGGAGGAGTAAAAAATGTTTAAAAGTTATTCTATGGAACTTGCAGGAAGAATGCTAACACTTGAAACAGGAAAAATGGCAGGACTTGCTAATGGAAGCGTTTTGGTTAGATATGGCGACACAGTAGTAATAGTAAATGTAACAGCATCTAAAGAACCAAGAGAGGGAGTTGATTTCTTCCCACTTTCAGTAGATTATGAAGAGAGAATGTATGCTGCTGGTAAAATACCAGGTAGTTTTACAAAGAGAGAGGGAAAACCATCAGACAAGGCAATACTTGTATCTAGAGCAATAGACAGACCAATTAGACCATTATTTCCAAAAGATTTAAGAAATGATGTATGCGTAAATGCAATGGTACTTTGCGTTGACTTAGATTGTTCACCAGAAGTTGCAGCTCAAATCGGTACATCTGCAGCACTTTCAATATCAGATATACCATTTAATGGTCCAACAGCAGCAGTAAGTGTAGGTTATGTAGATGGAAAAATCGTTATAAATCCAACACTTGAGCAAAGAGAAAGAAATAGATTAAACCTAACAGTTGCGGGAACTAAAGAAAAGGTATCTATGATAGAGGCTGGTGCTGATGAGATTCCAGATGATTTAATGCTAGAAGCAATCATGAAAGGTCATGAAGAAATCAAAAAAATTGCAGAATTTATAGAAGGAATCCAAAAAGAGATTGGTAAGCCAAAATTCACATATGAATCTTGCGAGGTTGACCATGATTTTTATGAAATAGTAGAAAAATATGCTAAAGAGAAGATGTATAACGCACTTCAAGAGCCAGATAAAGAGACAAGAGAAAATAACATAGCAAACTTACAAAAAGAAGTTGAAGAATTTTTACAAAATGAAATGTCTGAAGAGAACTTTGAAAAATATAAAGGTTCAATCGGCGATGCAATGTATAAGTTAGAGAAAAAGACAGTTAGATACATGATATTAGAAGAGCACAAGAGAGTTGATGGCAGAACATTAGATGATATAAGACCATTGTCTGCTGAGATAGATATATTACCTAGAACTCATGGTAGTGCATTATTCTCAAGAGGACAAACTCAAGTTTTATCAGTTGCTACTCTTGGAACAATTGGAGAAGAACAAGAATTAGATGGATTAGATGAAGAAGAGTCAAAGAGATATATTCATCACTATAACTTCCCACCATATAGTGTAGGTGAAGCAAGACCTTCTAGAGGTCCAGGAAGAAGAGAGATTGGTCACGGAGCACTTGCTGAAAGAGCATTAGCACCAGTTATACCGTCTCAAGAAGAGTTCCCATACACTATAAGAGTTGTATCAGAAGTATTGTCTTCAAACGGTTCTACATCACAAGGTAGCATATGCGGAAGCACACTTGCACTTATGGCTGCTGGTGTTCCAATAAAAGAACCAGTTGCAGGTATTTCATCAGGACTTGTTACAGATGAAAATGATAGAAATAGATATGTTTTAATGACAGATATTCAAGGAATCGAAGACTTCTTTGGCGATATGGACTTTAAAGTTGCTGGTACTAAAAATGGTATCACAGCAATCCAAGTTGATATAAAAATAGATGGTTTGACAGAAGACATAATCAAACAAGCATTTGAGAGAACAAGAAAAGCAAGAATGTATATTTTAAACGAAGTTATGCTAAAAGTAATATCAGAGCCTAGAAAAGAACTTTCAAAGTATGCTCCAAAGATTATTACAATGAGCATAGATCCAGATAAAATAAAAGATGTAATTGGTAGTGGTGGAAAGACAATAAATAAGATAATAGCTGATACAGGCGTTAAAATCGATATAAATGATGATGGACAAGTATTTATTGCTGGAAATGATGCCACAATGACAAATAAAGCTAAATCAATAATTGAAGCAATTACAATGGATTTAGAAGTTGGAAAAATATATGAAGGAAAAGTAGTTAGAATTATGAGTTTTGGTGCTTTTGTTGAAGTTGCACCAGGAAAAGAAGGTATGGTTCATATTTCAAAACTTGCAAAAGAAAGAGTTGAAAAGGTTGAAGATGTTGTATCTGTTGGTGATACTATAAAAGTTAAGGTTATAGAAATAGATTCACAAAATAGAGTAAACATGATGAGAATAGTTGAATAAATTTTAAATGGCACATGTGGTAATTTTTAAATGCTTGAAACACGAAGCACTTTAACCTTTGCCTAGTGTGCCTTTTTAAATTTTATATGTCGAGCAAAAGCTTGAATAACAGACATAAGATAAAGGCGGTGAGTTTTTTGGAAGATATAAGAGTAGTTGCATTTGTAGGCCCTAGTGGCACAGGTAAAAGTCATAGAGCCCAAATGGTTGCAAAAGATAATAATATAGATTGCATAATAGATGATGCAATTCTGATAAAAGATAACAGAATAATAGCGGGTACATCTGCAAAGAAAGCTGATACCAAAATTGAATCTGTAAAAAGAGCATTGTTTTCAATGCCTGGTCAAGTAGATGAAGTAAGAAAAGCAATAGAAGAATATAAGCCTAAGAGTATACTCGTACTTGGAACTTCTGATGAAATGGTTCAAAAGATAGTGAAAAATATTGGACTACCTGAAATATCAAAAACAATATACATTGAAGATGTATCAACACCACAAGAAATAGCAATGGCAAGAAGTATTAGAATGGGAGAAGGAAAACATGTAATACCTGTACCAACGTTTGAAATAAAAAAAGATTTTTCAGGTTATCTTGTTGACCCACTTCAAATATTTAAGTGGAAAGGCAAAGGAACAACTCCATTTATGACCGTGAAATCCATAATTAGACCAACATTTAGCTATTTAGGAAATTATACAATTTCAGCTAATGTATTAAGAGCAATAATAGAATATGC
>CAUGFN010000057.1:0-4921 GCA_959598745.1 uncultured Eubacteriales bacterium | reverse complement strand
CGATTAGAACTGCAATGACTCCTTTTAAACAGTCGCAAACTAATGTTAGTATGGCTGCCTTTTTGCCAACTGTTCTTAATACATTTGTAGTTCCTGCATTTCCGCTTCCCTTTTCCCTAACATCGAATCCTGCTAATTTCTCACTGAATATAACAGAGAAACTAATACTTCCTAATAAATATGCGATAATTGCAACTATAATATATGTTGCCATAAAAATCACTCTCCTTTTACTTGTGTTTTTTATTATATTATTTTTATAATTTTTCAGTATTTCATTAATTTATTTTAATTCTATAACTCTAGTGTAATTCATTGCTTAACTATAATATCTCATTAAGTTTTATTTTGTGTTGCTTCCTTCACCTTTTTGTATTTTCTCTTTTGCAATCATTCTAATTGGTGTTCCAACTAATCCAAATTCTTTTCTAAGTTGATTTACTAAATATCTTTCATACGAGAAGTGGAATAATTTCTTATCATTTACAAATACAATAAATGTTGGTGGTTTTGTTGAAGCTTGAGTCATGTAGTACAATCTTAATCTTCTTCCTTTATCTGTTGGTGGTTGAACTACTGCTATCGACTCTGCTAATACTTGATTTAATACTGCTGTGGAAACTCTTAGTGCATTTTGGCTTGCCACATTGTTTATCATATCAAATAATTTATCTACTCTTTGTCCTGTTTTAGCTGAAATAAATATTATAGGAGCATAAGATAAATATGGTAATTTGTTATATACTTCTTTAGTATATTTCTCTAATGTTCCATTTTGTTTCTCGTACTCGTCCCATTTATTTACTGCAATTATAACACCTTTTCCCGCTTCATGAGCTTCACCTGCAATTTTAGTATCTTGCTCTGTCACTCCTTGATTTGCGTCTATCATTAAGATACATACATCTGCTCTTTCAATCGCAAGAAGTGTTCTTGTTACACTGTATTTTTCTATTTTTTCTTCAACCTTACTATGTCTTCTTAATCCTGCTGTGTCTATGAAGATATACTTGCCATGCTCATTTTCAAATCTTGAATCTATGGCATCTCTTGTAGTTCCTGCAATGTTGCTTACGATTAATCTATTCTCTCCAAGAATTTTGTTTATTAATGAAGATTTACCAACATTAGGCTTTCCGATTACAGCAACTTTTACTTCTAGACTCTCGTCTTCGTCTTCACTCTTTGGAGGAAGATTTTCATAAATTGCATCAAGAACATCTCCTATTCCTATTGCATTAACAGAAGAAACTCTGTATGGATCTCCGAGTCCTAAATTATAAAATTCATATAACTCAGGTATATCTCTTCCATAATTATCTGCCTTATTACATACAAGCACTATTGGCTTTTTAGACTTTCTAAGCATTAATGCTATGTCTTGGTCTTGTGAAGTAACTCCTTGCTTGATATCTGTAACAAATACTATAACATCTGCCATTGAAATTGCGATATTAGCTTGTTCCTTCATTTGAACTGATATATCGTCTTCTTGGTCAAACTCTATTCCACCTGTGTCTATTAAAGTAAAGCTTCTTCCTCTCCAATTAGATTCACCATATACTCTATCTCTTGTAACACCTGGCGTATCTTCTACTATAGATATTCTTTTTCCTATTATATAATTAAAAAATGTTGATTTTCCAACGTTTGGTCTTCCAACTATTGCTACCATTGGTTTTGACATATAAATTCTCACCTTCTTTTACTTTTTACCCTACTATTTTACTATAAATTGCATGAAATAACAAGCTTTTTGCTCTATTATTTTTTTATGTGTTACCCTATAAGGTTTTTTATACTTTTCTACAAATACTGTTTTCAAATTTACTTGTATCAATAAATGCAGAATAAGATTTTAAATTATCTAGTAACTTTTACTGTTTAACCTTTTTGCCGTAATTGTAAATATCGCATAACTAACTGTTGAAACAAGTGATACTGCAAAAGCAATTATCATTTCATTGGTTCCTAAATATTTGACTGTAATTTCCGCTTCTTCATTAAGTTCTTTATCTACATTTATCTGTACGAACCCATGTTCGGATTCTGTATATTTAACTTCTTTTCCATCTATTTTCACTCTATAACCCAAATAATAAATGTAAGGTAATTCAATTTCTATATCTTCGCTAGTTGTATTAGCTTTCGAGCTTTCATCATCTTGATTAGCCTCAGATATTGTATCTTCTTCATTGGCCAACTCTTCGCTAACCTCATACACTTTATCAGTTCCATTCGCTAATTCAGGTATAGCCTTAAGAATCTTCATCTTCATATTTGAGCCGTTTTTTTCATAATCTGAAATAGTTATTTGATTATCACTATTGTTTAGGATTATTGGCACATCTTCTCTATCTGCTATATATGTTTTTAAACAGTTGAATGCCTTACTAGGTAAATATTCGAAACTTGCCATTCCCGCATTTATTCTTCCTACATCTTTCGTCACTCTTCTAGGTTCTATAAAGTCCTTTTCATCATATTTCTTTTCATAACTTATTTTCTTTCCATAGATTGTTGTTAGTAAGCATGCAATTAAACTAATGATTATTACATCTCTTATATTAAAGTTCTTTATTAGTATCCAAAAGTTCACGGCAGAAATTATCGCAAAAAAGAATGATGTAAATTCAAACAGTCTAAAAGTAAATTGTATCATTGTGAATGTTCCTGGCAATTTTTCAAATGGGAATATTTTTAGTGTCATTATCGTTAATACAATACCAAGTATTCCAAATAAGCCATATATCCTAGTAAAGTCTTTCTCTTTTTCTTGTTTTTCAAATTTCATTATAGCTATTGGGGTTAATAATAATCCAATAAATGTAACTATTCCAATCTCATATATCATCTTCTGTTCTTGGTCTGTATATACTAACTGACTAAGGCTGGTTTTATAGAAATTCAAAACATCTACTCTCTCCATTCTTCCAGGCACAAATACTTCATAAGAAGTTGAAAAATAATGTTGAGCTAATCCCACCCAATAGAAGCTGGTTATTAGGACTATCATAAGAAGACTAACTAATAAATTTAAGATTGATTTCTTGTTTAGCTTTCTTATAAACACGATTAAATATACAAAACATAGCATTGCAGTATACATACAAACAACTGTGTGTGTCAAAATTAGTCCACTCGCTCCAATTATTAATAATGATGATTTTTTATTCTCGTTTATAATCGAATACATTCCACTAAATACCATCGGTATAAATATAAATGATGTAAGCTCTGCCAAAGCCATTCTTACATACATATCTGTAATTCTATATGGAGCAATTATATAAAGTACCGACGCAAGTATTGCAATGTTTTTATTCTTTGTAATCTTAATCACAAATTTGTACATTGCAATTCCTGTAGCAACTGTTACAACAAACATAAATAATTTCAAACATGTTTCAAATGAAAAGCTAAATATTCTAAATATCAATGGGATATATGCTGTTAGCGGACTATAGAATATGTTCCATGAATAGCCAAAGTTGTTGCAAAAGTTAGACATTATCATTGGCAAGAATTGCTTTGATACAAGAGTTTGCTCTGTGCCAATAAGTCTACAAAGATGCTGGATTCCATCATCAATGTAAATATTGCAATTCTTGTTTAATAGAGGTAAGCATACAAATATTGAAACAATGAAAATTATTGCAATATTTGCATACTCTCCACTCTTTATGTTTGGAATTATTCTTTTTAATTTTTCTTTGACACTAAGCTTTTCTTCCTTCATTCTTTTTATCTTTCCTCTTTTTAATAATACAAATTACGATTATTATAACTGTTGAAAGTCCTGATATGATGTATCCAACTTTCTCAACAATAGTTCCTTTATATTTTACGACTATATGTGCTTTCTGAATGTTATTACCTAATTTAATAGCAACAAAGTGATTTTCTGATTCAAAGGTTTTCGACTTAATTTCTATTATGCTGTCATTAGATTCTGAAAATTCTTGAATTTCTGCTTGGTAGCCTAAGTAGTATATGTATGGTAATTCAAGAACGGTTCCTTCTTCTACATTCTCGACATCAAATTCTAAATTAAGACCATTCTTTTGTTCGTTTGAAATTTCTGCTTGTCCTTGTAATACAATTGTACTATTTTCTCTATCTTCAATATAATCTTTATCCATATTAAGTGGCAGATATTCTCTGTTGATACTCCATATAGATAAAGGCTCATCAACTATTCTCTTTTTTTCAAATTCTTCGTCTGAAAGAGTTTTCTTTGCTTCATATTTGTAATTATAATTTACTTTTGCCATCGATATTGAAATAATTACTATAAAACATGTGAAAAGAATATTTCTTATCAATTCTTTATTTTTTGCAATCACTTTAATTAATGTATAAATATTTATTGCACACAATACTGATAATGCGAATTCAAAGAATGCCAGCATTCTCCAAGGAAATTGTAAAGTAGTTAATACATTAGGCATTATTATCCATGGAAAAAGTTTATTGGTCATATAGAGTGATATAACTGCTATCAGTAAGAATTTTAGATATTCTGGTTTTAAGTCTTCACTTATTTTTTTGAATACAAATATTCCTAAAATTGCAAATAAAACAAGTGGAATTTCCAAATTAAAATCTACGCCTTCAGGTTCCGTAGTATCTTTAAACAATTGTGTTATAGAAATGCTTGCATTTTGTAAGTCACTTGGCAATGATCTCATAGATGTAGAATCAAATATAGTATAATTTCCAAATAATTTATGTTCTATTATTGGCATAGTATAAAATGCTGTTAGAGTTATTATTATAAGTAGATTTATACCAATCTTCTTCCAAACTTCTATGTTTTTTAATTTTTTTATGTTTAAAATCATATACAAAATAGCAAGTAATACTGAATATTCTGTTGAAATCGTGTGTGTAAGTATTAATCCAACACCGGATATAGCAA
>CAUGFN010000056.1:0-5026 GCA_959598745.1 uncultured Eubacteriales bacterium | reverse complement strand
GAGTATCAGTACATAGAGCTGACTGTGTAAATTGCAAAGATTTACTTTCTGATGAGCAAAGAATCATAGAAGTATCTTGGTATAAAGAGAATGCGGCATCGTATATGGCAGATTTGGAAATCTATGCAAATGACAGGAGTGGACTTTTAGCTGATATAACTGTAGCGATAGGAGATTTAAAAGCAAAAATGGTCTCTATAAATGCGAGAACCGTTAATAATGGAAGAGTTGCTATAATAAATGTCGGTGTAGAAGTTGAAGATATAGAAAAGCTTAATAAAGTAATAAAAGCAGTTAGAAAAGTAGATAGTGTTTATGATGTGCATAGACAAAAATAGTAAGTAAACGAAGTATTATTAAGGAAAGGGATTATAATGTTACTAAAGACGTTTAGAGTAATGCCAGGAAATGCGACAATATATACTAATATGTATGTTGTCGCTGATGAAGGAACAAAAGAAGGAATTTTAATAGATGCAGCAGGTGGAATAGATAAAATATATAATTATGTGGAAAACATGAACATAAAGCTTAGATACGTAATACTAACGCATTGCCATGGAGATCACACTGCTGGACTAAGAGAATTAAAAAGAAATTATCCAAATATAAAAATAGTAATAAATGAAGCAGAAAAAGAAAATCTTACAGACGATTCAGTGAATATGTGTACTTTTTTAGGATTGCCTGAAAATTATATGGAAGCAGATATAACTGTTAAAGAAGGAGATACTATAAAATTCGGAAATTTGGAAGCGAAAATAATACATACTCCAGGACACACAGAAGGTAGCATGAGCATACTAATAGAGGATGCAGTTTTTACAGGCGACACAATGTTTAAAAGGATATATGGTAGAACAGACCTAAAAACAGGTTCAGAAAGAGAAATAATGTGGTCAATAAAGGATAAACTACTTAAACTACCAGATAATACAATTGTTTATCCAGGCCATGGAGCAATAACAATAATACGAGAAGAAAAAGAATTTTATGCTCAACTAGAAGAGAAAAAATCACAGAAAAATGACTAATTTCTAAAATGAAAATGAGGCACAATTGCAAAGAACCTTAGCAATTGTGCCTCGTTAAATATTGCTTAGTAGCATATAATAAAATTATATATAAACAAAAACAAGTTTGCTATGCACAAACTTGTTTTTTGGTACCGATGGTGGGACTCGAACCCACATGGTTTCCCGCATGATTTTGAGTCATGTGCGTCTGCCAGTTCCGCCACATCGGCATTTCTTACATCGACATATAGTAGTATATGTTAGTGCAAAAGACTTGTCAAGATGTAAATAAATAATAAATTGACAAAAAAATTGAATAATTTACATAATGTGGTTGATTTTTTGTGAAAATTATGTTATTATAATTACGGTAGTGGAAATCACAAAAGATTTAGGAGGTTAAAAAATTATGGATATTATGAAAAAAAGAATATCATTAATATTAAGTGTTATTTTATTAGCGTTGGTTATAGTACCAGTAGTGTGCGTTAATGCCACTTCAACAAATTGCCAAGTTTCAGTTGAAACAAAAATGGATGGCAAAGTATTACAAAATAATTCAAGATATACAGTAAGTGGTGGAGAAAAAGTAGTAGTAAGATCTTCTAGCACAAAAGCTGGAATCGAATTTATTACACACTATTTTGTGACTAAAAATGCTACAACAGGCGAAGTTACAAGAACAGAACGTTATAAGGACAGAAATTTAACAAAAGTTGGAAATAACAATCAAGGATATGGAATTTATGAATCAACAATAGAGATTCCTAAGAATCCAGCTGGTACATTAGTTAATTTAATGGTTGAACCAGTTGCATCAAATGATGATGGGTCTAAAAACACAATTACAAAAACAGGTTGGCAAAAGTATACTTTAGAGTATGCTTCAACTACACCTAGTGTAACTGAAAAAAAATTAAATGTTAAATACGGTTCAAAGACTTTATCTGTAAATTCTACAACATCAGTAAAACCGGGAGATACTATCGTGATTACAGCAACACCAAGAGATAAAGTATCAAAAATATGGTATAATTGGGACAATGAAGGAAAACAATCAGTTGCAAGTAGCGAATTAAAGTTTATTATCGGTTCAAACGTATCTGCTGGAACATACAAATTTGTAGTAAATGCGATTTATACAGATAATTTGTATGTAGATGGAAAAGATGGAAACAACACAGTATCACAAGTTTATTACTTTAAAGTTGAAAATTCTAATGTAACACCAACACCTGATGATGGTTATACAAAGAAATTAGAAGTTAGATACGGAAACAAAACACTAGCTGACGGTTCAAAAACTGTTGTAAAAGCTGGAGATACTATTGTAATTAAAGCTACACCAGCAAATAAAGTATCAAAGATTTGGTATAATTGGAACAATGAAGGAAAGAAATCGGTAACAGCTGATACATTGAATTTTAAGCTTCCAACAACATTAAAAGCAGGAACATACAAACTTTTAGTTAATGCAATTTATACAGATGGTTTATACGTAGATGGAAAGGATGCAAATTCTACAAATTCTAAAGTATATACATTTGTGATAGAAGATTCTAGCAAACCATCAAACAACAGAGAATTAGATATCGAGCCATGGATGGAAGAAAATGATTCAACAGAAGAATTATGTATTTCTTTAAGAAATGATTCTGAAGAAGAAAACAAAGCAAACAAAAACATTTATGCTTTAGGAGAAGTTGTAACATATTATATAGACTATAAAAATGGTGGCAAGAAAATAGATAATGCTTCAATTAAATTAGAATTACCACTTGATTTTAAAGCTGTTGACCTAGATGCTGGAAAAGTTGGTAAAGACAACATAATTGAATGGGTATTTGAAAATGGTCTAGATGAAGATGAAGCTGGAACAATAATTGCAAAAATCAAATACACAGATTTGAAAAGATCAAGAGATGATGCAAATACAATTTATCCAACAGCAGAAATTTATAAAGGTTCAAAAGTAAAAGATGTTTCTACAGTTATTAACTTTATTATAAGAGAGTATGATGAAGAAATTGATATTGAACATGAGCCATATATGTATGGTGATGCTGATAGTGATACTTTTAGACCTGATTATATAATAACAAGAGCTGAAGGTGCATTAGTATTAGCAAGAATTTTCGGATTAGACTATACAACAATAAGAGAAAGAGATATTACTACAAAGTATACAGATATTAACAATACATACTTTGAAGCACAACAAGCAATCACTGCAGCTTCTAAAGCAGGTTTAATTAATGGTTATTTAGAAGCTGATGGAACATACACATATAGACCAAACAATAAAATGACAAAAGCTGAGTTCATGAAGATTTTAGCTTGCATGATTCAAGAAAATGCAAAAGCTGATAGAATTGATGGACTTGAAATTAAAGATATGGAAAGCCTAGTAAAAGTTTATGATGATGCAACAAGATACTACATTGTAGATGGCAAGAGAGTTTATACTCACTGGGCACTTGAAGAAATTACATTACTTGCTAGATTAAATATGCTTCCATTAACAGAAAAAGAACCAGATTTCGAATTGGATGAAAAAATTACAAGAGCAGAAGTTGCACAATTAATTAACTTCTATCTATTAAGAGCACCTGCTGAAGTAACTAACAGAACAAAAACAGGATTTAGCGATGTTACAAGAAGACACGATTTAGTTGGAGATATTATAGAGGCGACAAGAGCTACACATACATTCTCAATAACTGAAGAGGCAACAGAAGTAGAAGAATAATTTAAAAAGTAATAGAAATAATTCCCTTGGATTATAAAAAATCCAAGGGAATATTTTTGTTATGTAATAATTTTTTTATTCTTGCTTTTTCTCTTGCTTTTGTTCTTTAATAAATATACAATAGATATGAAGTTATGATTTGGAGAGGAGTTTACAAATGAAGAAGTTTAGTAAAATATCGTTTATATTAACACTTCTATGCATTTTATTTTTGGGAAATGTATATGCAAGTGGTGATGAATATATAGTATCACAAGAATATTCTTTCAAAAATAACAGAAAGACAGCCTTGACTTCAGGCTGTTATCTTGAATTTTTTGTTGGAAGTGGCGATTTTGTACAGTACCAAGATGATGAGTCTTTGACAATTTCGCCTTTGCCGGATGAGATAAGAAATGATGAATATGGAAATAAATATGCATATTATAATTTGACGGGTCTTGCTGCAGGAGCCAAATTTAATGTTACAATAAAGAGAAAAGCTAAGCTTGGAACATATTTAGAAATGATTCCTGCTAGAACAAATACAGAGTATTTGGAAGGAAACGAGATGTATCTACTTCCTCAAGAAGGAATTGATTCTGAAGACTCTGATATAATTTCAAAAGCAAAAGAACTTACAGAAGATATGCCGAGTGACTATAAAAAAGCACAAGCAATATTTGAGTTTATAAATATAAATATGACATATGACACATCAGAAGCTTATGCTAATAAAGGTTCTGTTTCAGCTTTGAAAAATATGAGAGGTGTTTGCGAAGAATTTGCTACTCTTTTCGTTGCAATGTGTAGAGCTGTAAACATTCCGAGCCGTGCTGTTGTGGGCTATATGATTCAAGAAGAGAAACAAGAGATTTCTGGTGATGTTATTGTTAATAAATCATTAATAAATCATGTATGGCCAGAAATATATTTACAAGATTTTGGCTGGGTTCCGGTTGAACCTACAGTAATTTATACAGTAACATCTCCAAGTTCGTCACATAGAGAAGCCTATTTAGATGCTTTTTGTAGAATGGCTTCACCAGAATATATAGCAACAGGTTTATACAATTATGGCGTAGATGCTGTTGCAGGCTATGGTGTTAAGAAAGTTTCTATTTCAGAAAAAATTATTGATGTTGATGAAAACACTGAAAAACAAGAAAACAAATTTGAAGATATAGAAAATTATGGTTGGGCTAAAGATGCAATCCAATTCCTATATGAGTTGGATGTAGTAAAAGGTTATTCTGATACTGAGTTTGGTCCTTCTAGAAAT
>CAUGFN010000055.1:0-5614 GCA_959598745.1 uncultured Eubacteriales bacterium | reverse complement strand
TTACAGGAATTATGTATGATTTGTCCGAAATTTTTATAATTCCAATCGTTATAACATACAACATTGGAAAATACACTATATTTATTTTGTTTATAGATGGCACATTTACCATTAAATTTGTTATAAATAATAACACAAATGTTGCAGTGATAAATCCGTTAAAATTAAATTTCTTTGTCTTTATGCTCAACACAAAGTCCGATATTCCATCTATTATTCCAATTATTAGGAACGGAACTTCAACAAAAAATAGGCTATATTTATTTAGAAAGACAGATTGGATTCCTGTTAATCCACATTCAAAAATATTTGAAAAACTTATTTCTCCCACTCTGTAATATGGAAGTTTTGGAATTGTGGATATTCCAAAATCAGTTTTTGATACATATCCATTATTCAATAAAATTAAATAGATTAACGGTATCGCAAGTATAAAAATCGGTATTCCAAGTATTATTATTTGTTTGAAATTTATCTTTTTCATATATAGTGAATAAGCTATGTATAATACTAAAAATACTGGAATCAACAGCCACGATAAAGCATAAGTATATAAAGTTATTCCTATTGATATTCCTGCAACAGCAAAGTGCCAATCCTTTTGGGCAGAGAATAATAACAATAAATCAAGCATAAACATTGGTGCTAGCAAGTTGCAATCAAGGCCTTGTCTAGATGCCTCTATATACCAAGGACATGTCATTATAAGGAATGAATATAGAAGTGCTGATTTTTTGTCTTTAACTTTATATACCAATACACAAGAAATAATCATTCCCATTATAAAAAACAATAATTCAGGTAATCTATATGTAATAATATTTGCTCCAAATAGTTTTATAAATGGAATTGTGGAGTATGCATATAAAGCACTTTGTCCGCCTCCAAAATTAATTAGATATAATGGATATTTAAGCAAATATCTGTCTACCCCATAATTTGCTAAACAGTATGAGTCATAAGCTGCAGCAGCCTCGTCAACTCCAACATATTCTGGAATTTCACCAAATTTATAAAACTTAGAAAATGCAGTAACAATTATAATAAGTGCAAAAATCCATTTATAATATTCGTTTATAAAATTTTCCTTTATTTGATTAATATTCATAATTTTTTCTTTTTGAATATTATGTTCTATCAAATACTTTTCTAACAATTTTATAATTGCAATTACACTTATTAAGAATATTGCTACTACTGTTTCAATTTTCATATTTTCCCCCATATATTTATCTGTGAGTTTATTTTTCAATATATTTTTCCATTATCTATGTTTTATTTTCATCTTATTCTAATTAACACCCATTATTTGATATATCATTTACTTGTCATTTGTTTCTTTTTCTCCATTATATTCATTTACTAAATATAATGGTCTGTGTTTTGATTCATTGAATATTCTTCCTAAATACTCTCCCATAATTCCAATCAATATTATTTGTACTCCAGAGAAGAATAATATTAGCAATATAATTGCTTGGAATGCTTGTATTGCAGTGTGTGTAACACATGCTTTCACAATTACATATATAAAATATACAAATAATACTAAAAATGTTGGAATGCTTAAAAATGTTGATATTCTAAGTGGTGAAGTTGTAAAAGATGTTATTCCATCTATTGCTAAATCTATAAGTTTCATATAGTTCCATTTTGTTTTTCCGGCAATACGAGGATCTCTATCATATAATATTGCCTTTTTGTTGTATCCAATCCAGCTAAACATACTCTTAGAGCATCTTCCTGTTTCACGCATCTTCTTTAAAGCATTTACACATCTTCTATCTAGTAATCTAAAATCTCCGGTATCTTTCTGAATTTGTACTTTTGTTAAACTTTGCAATACTCTGTAATACATTTTTGATGTAAATTTTTTAAGCCATGTTTCTCCAGCTCTAGATTTTCTTTGTGCATATACATCATCATATCCCTGTTCCCACAATTCAACCATTTGAGGAATAAGTTCTGGTGGATCTTGAAGGTCTGCATCCATTATTATTACGCAATCTCCTGTTGCATAGTCAAGCCCAGCTATCATTCCGATTTCTTTTCCAAAATTTCTTGAGAAATCAACATAGCAAACTCTACTATCTGATTCTCTTAATTTTTTTATTTCATTTAGTGTATTGTCTTTGCTACCATCATTTACAAATAGTAACTCAAATTCATAGTTTGTCATTTCGTCCATTATTTTCTTAACTCTGTCATATAAATATGGTAGAGATTCTTCTTCATTGTAAGCTGGTACTAATATTGTTATTTTTTTCATTTTATTTTCCTTTCTCAAACATATTATTAACTATTTTCCTTGTTGTTCTCTTTTTCAGTGCTAACTTTCTCGTTTGAATTTGCATATTCATCTTCTCTTAAATGTAATATGTCTTTATATCCTAGTGCTACGAAAACTACTACAAGAAGTGCAAACGACAATGCTTTCCAAATTCCACTATCTAGCAAAATAATTGCAACCATTCCGAGTGTGGCTGTTATTCCATATAGTATTAAAACAGCCTGTTTCTGGGTATAGCCCTTAGCCATTAATCTATGGTGCAAATGTCCTTTATCTGCCTTAAATACACCCTTTATGGATTTAGTTTTTACAATTCTTCTTACAATCGCCCAAAGTGTATCGAAAATAGGCAGAGCAAGTACTATTATTGGTGCAATAATTACTATTGCTGTATATGTTTTGGCGACTCCAAGTATCGAAATTACCGCAATAGCAAATCCCATAAAATTTGAACCAACATCTCCAATAAAAGTTTTAGCTGGATTAAAGTTATATGGTAAAAATCCAACTATGGCTCCTGCTAATGCTGTTATTAATATGATTGCAATAAGTGGAGATTCATTTAGTGCAAATATTATTAGTAAAGATATACATGAAATTAATGTTATTCCAGATGATAATCCATCTAATCCATCAATTAAATTTATTGCATTTGTTATTCCTACTATCCAACCTACAGTAAGTACAAAGCTAAAGACTTCGTTTAACATCACGTTGTTTTCCTTAAATGGAATAGTAAAATTATCTATTAAGACTCCACTGCTTACTACTACAATCGCTGCGATAACTTGTCCTGCAAGTTTTACAAGCGGTTTTATGTCTTTCACATCATCTATATAGCATGTAATTCCTAATATTATTGCTCCTAGCAAGCAACCAATTAATTTTCTATTTAATCCCTCTTCGGCAAAATTCACCTTTTTTTCTATGCTCATTGTAATTATTAAATAGATTGCTGATACCATGAAACCAGCCATTACTGCAAGGCCTCCTAATCTTGGCATTGGTTTTTTATTTATTCTTCTATCATTTGGATAATCTACCGCTCCAACCTTTTTGGCAAGTCTAATCGTGTATGGTGTTATTACAAAAGCTGTTATAAAAGCAAGTAAAAATGCTATAGCTATATCTCCCCACATACTTTTAATTTCCTTTCAATTTTAAGTTTTCGACGTATAGTATACTCTTAATTTTGTAATGTTCGCCGTTTTAAATTTTTTTCCATTTTATTAGGATTTATTCTGACATTAGAATTATATCATATCACAATTATTTTTCAACTTTTATTTTAGTTATTCTGCTCTAATCTCTGTTTATTCATTTTGTTTTTTCATTCTCATCTTTGTTGCAATTTTTCCTGGAATATACAATATTCCAACCATTATTTTGTTAAGTAATCCATGAACATTTTTTATTGGATGTTTTTCCTTAGTTAATGCACTAAATAGTATGTAATGCTTATACACATACAATCTCTTTTTGAAAGTTATTCCGTGCATGTCTTGGTTAAATATTTCTTTGAAATAATTGTAATATCCAAAAGGACTTTCTTTGAATAATTTGCTTATGTTTTTAGTATAACCTTCTTTTTGATATTCACATATCATTATTGGCTTATTAAAGCATCTTACTTGGTGGTGTAAATCCATCTCATGATGCAATCTTGCTTCTGTAACAAATTTCTCATTATGTTCTAATTTATATTCAAAACTTTTTCTTATTGATGTATTGTATACTAGGGCTTTTTCCCCTGTGATTCCATCTTTAAAATACAAATCAAACATCGTACTCTGGTAATTATTTTCTATAAAATTATTTCCCATGTTTTGTCCATCTTTGGTATATTTCAGAAATACTAAAGCATAGGTGTCTGCCATATCTCTGCATTCTTGCAATGCTTGCATAATAATTTTAAAAGCGTCCTTTGTAAAGAAGTCGTCTGAATCACACTCTACTATTAAATCTCCAGTTACCTCTTTCATCAGATTATTTATCGCCACCATTTTTCCTTGGTTTTCTTGATAAAAATATTTAACTTCTATTAATTTTTCCTTGCAATATTCTTCCATTAATCTTTTAGTATTGTCTTTTGATCCATCGTCCATAACCAGCCATTCTACTTGAACATCTGGGCAATTATTACTATTTATTAAAATACTTGCATATAACTTATCTAAAAGATAGGCTCTGTTATATGTAGCTGTAAGTATTGAAATTTTCATTTTTCTTTCAATCAATTATATAGAATTGTTAATCTATTTTAATTGATTCGTCCTTTCTCTAGATTTTTTATATTATCTTTCCTGTTCTATCTGGGTGTTTTTTATTTTCTTCAATCATATTTTCTATTTTATCAATAATTCTATTATTTTCATATGCATATTGATTATTTTGCTTATTTTTTTGTCTGTAATTTTTTATTGCAAACTTCAAGGCTTCTTCCACGCCTTCTTCGTTATTAGAAACAATGTAACTTTTGCTTGCATAATCAATTAAAGCTTCTCTTGTAGCCGTATTGGTAGCAAGAATGAATTTATTTAGTATTTTTGCTTCTTCAACTACCATTGGGTATCCTTCAAAATTTGAAAGCAAGCAAAAGAAATCTGCCTCTTTCACTAAAGGATATGGATTTTCTCTTGCTCCTAATAATTTAAAAGAACTCTCAACATTTTCTTCCTGAATTTGCTTTTCTAATTTTTCTTTAAGAGGTCCGTCTCCTACCACAAAGATTCTGTGGTTATAGCCTTGCTTTATCAGCTTTGAGTGAACCTTTATAAGTCTATCTATAGCTTTCTGGCTAACAAGTCTAGAAACTTGCAGAATAGTTGGTCCAGCAATAAAATTAGCGTTATCACTCTTATCAAAATTACTAGTTCTATCAACTTGATTGTTTTTATTGGCTTCATTGACATTATTTACTTTGTCAACTTTTAAAAGTTTTTCATCTTCCTCACTCATTTCTTCTTCAGCAAGCTTAAGAATTCTTTCACTATCAATGTAATTATTAATTACTTTCTCATGAGGTAAATCCATATCATCATAAATTTTATTAAATTTATCTAGGTTATCCATACTAACAAAAACAAGTGTATCAAACTTTTCGTATATATTTCTGTCTATAAGTCTTTTTAATCTGGACTTTGGTCCCTTTCCAAACACCTTTGAAATATCATTGTGTATCCAAGCAATCTTAGTAGACTTTTTATCTTTCACACTAAATATCCTTGTGATTGGGCCCTCTAAAAAGGCAATCTGAGTAGAATATCCGCCGTTTTCCACATACTTCTTAAATATCTTTTTCTTTTCTAACAACACTCTAATCGG
>CAUGFN010000054.1:0-5830 GCA_959598745.1 uncultured Eubacteriales bacterium | reverse complement strand
ACTGCTCCACCAATCGTACCAGGTATTCCAGAAGCAAACTCAAACCCTGTAAGTCCATTCTCCATTAAAATTCGTGCAAGTTTTGCATTTAACATTCCCGCTTCTACACTTACAGTACAATCATCTATAAAATGATAAGATTCCATGCAAATTTTAGCAACTATTCCTCTTATTCCATTGTCTTTTACTAAAAGGTTGCTACCATTTCCAACTATCTGTAATGGTATATTCTCTTTAAAACATAAATTCAACAAATTTTCTATTTGATCTGTATTTCTTAATTTTACAAATACATCTGCTTTTCCACCTATTTTAAAAGTAGTATGCTTGCTCATTGGTTCATCTATGTAAATATCTTTTTCATCTAGAAATATTTTCATTTCATTTGCAATCTCTTCCTTTGAAAACATCATGATTAGCGCATTCCTCCTTTTCTAAATTTATACATTATATTATTTTTTTAATTTATTTATAAGTGGTTCTACAATCTTTTTTAAGAAATTCCAATTTGTGAATATGCAGTAAGCCAAATCAATTATAAACATTAAAATATTTATAGCCATATTATTGTAATAATAGGTTACCAATGTTGTTATAAGCAATATCCAAAAAACAAAGTTGAATTTTTCCTTTAATTTTATATAATCGCTTAATCTATATCTTCTATAGAAATATACCAACATATTTGAAATTAGCGTTGAAAAAGATGCTGCATAAATTCCAAATTTCGGAATAAATATCAAGTTTATAAGAATATTTATAACAGCAGCCATCACGGTTGTTGAGCCCATTATCTTTGTATCTTTATAGGCAGTGAAAATTCCACCATAAAAATTCGACATATTAGTATAATATATTGAAATTACTAGAATTGGAATATATATATAAGCGTCATTATAGCTTGAATTCACTAATATTGGGAAAGCAAATGGCATAATGGCTATAAGTCCCAAAACAATAGCCTTTAAGAAGAATTTTATATCTTTATAAATGCTATTGTAATATGCAGATTTATTGTCTTCCTTTAGAATCCTTGCAGCTGATTCCTTCCATGCTGTAGAGAAAAATCCATAGCAGGTGTAAACAATGTTTGGAAATTTGTTGGCGATTGAGTATATACCATTCGCAGCTGTTCCAACCATTCCACTAAGCATCAATCTATCAGATAAACTTATTATAATCCACGACAAGTTATTTGGTACTAATGGTATCGAATATCTTAGCATTTCAGATAAAGTCTTTTTGCTTAAATCTTTTCTGCTTATGAATTGTGGCAAATGCAATTTCACAAGCACAATCAAAGCAGTTGCACTATTTGCAATAGTGTTTGACCATAAAAGTCCATTTACTCCAAGCTTAAAGCTTACAATAAATAGAATATTTAATGCTATTGTTGATGCTCCTAAAATAAAGTTTGAAAGTGAATACAACTTTATTTTTCCCATTCCTCTTGCAAGGGCGTTGCTTAAACCTATCAATATGTTCGAGATTATAAAGAATATGAACACTATTGCAAATTCATATTTCATAATAGCAAGAACGATTCCAGCAATCAAACAGAACAATAATGTTCCCGCCGTTGTATAGAATATTGTTGCAGTTATAACTCTTTTCTTTTCCTTTAAATCATCTGCATCAATCAAAAACCTGAACATCGACTCTTCCATAAGAAGTGTTATTATTGGAAGTAAGAAAGTTGATATTGTTACAAGCAAATCGTACGTTCCATATTCTCCAGGTGTTAATTTTGATGTATATAGTGGCAATAGCAAAAACGAGATTACTTGTGTACTCAATTTTCCTATTGCAATTATTATCGTATTTACTAATAATTGTTTCTTCTGATTCATTATTTCTCCATTTCTTTTTCATGTATAATTTTATCATACTATTTCGGTATGTCAAGGTTAAGCAGTGAATTAATGCGGTCGACATTGCAAATAAATTTTTTTAATAAATGAATTTATTTTTTTAAATTATTATACCGATTTTTTACAATTATTTTTTCTTATGGCATTTTTATAATTAAATGTATCATTGTTTTTTTATTATAACATATAATTTAGCATGAAGAATTTTAAAATTTATAATATCAATATAAAATCAATTTATAAAATTTTACTGCTAATTGTGGCTATTTTTATCATCGGATTTTTCTTTTTGAATTTAACCTTATATTTGATGAACAATCGTAATAATTTAGTGGTAAGAAACACCAGTGGCAATCTGTCTTTTAGCGAAATAAGACTTCCAATCGTAATGTATCATAGTATATTAAAATCTAGAAGTGGCGATTATATCGTCCACCCAGACACACTAGAAAATGATTTTAAATACATACAAAACAAAGGCTATTCCACGATTACCATGAGTGAGCTAATTGACTTTGTTTATAATGATTCTACTCTTCCCGAAAAGCCAATAATTATTACTTTCGATGATGGAAATTATAATAATCTAAGCTATGCAGTTCCGCTTCTTCACAAATACAACATGAAAGCTGTTATTTCTATTGTTGGCTCTTACACAGACACATATACTAAGAGTGATGAAGCAAATCCCAATTATGGTTACCTTAGATGGAAAGACATCTCTGAACTTATGACTGACAGTTGTGTAGAATTTCAGAATCACACCTACAATTTACATTCTTTAAAAACTGGCAGAAAAGGTTGCAGGAAGCTAAGTTCAGAATCTTTGGAAACATATACAAATATGCTAACCTCGGACTTAACCAAGCTTCAAAATGAGTTTAAAGAAAATTGCAATGGCTATACTCCCAACACCTTCACATATCCTTTTGGTTCTATCTCTAAGGAATCTGAACAAATTGTAAAAGATTTAGGTTTTAAGGCAAGCCTTTCTTGCATAAGTGGAGTAAACACAATAACAAAAGACCCTAATTGTTTGTATCTTTTAAGAAGAAACAATAGAGTCTTTGGAATAAGCACAGAGCAATTCTTTAATAAAATATTAGAATAAATGAACAGCTTTCGGAACAGTTTGGGGACGGAGGAAATTTTGCACCGTTTCTTTACAAAATTAAATTTCTGGTACAGCTGGTACAATTTTTCCTCCGTCCCCGATTTATACCGTCCCCGTTTCGCACAAGTTTTTAGGTTTATGACCCTGTTGATTTGTATTTTTTTAGGCCTATGCTCCAGACTGCATAGCAGGGTATAACAAATAGCATCGCAACAAAAGGTAATAACATATAAAGTTTATTATTTGTCTTTCCAATTACATATAGTAATGGATAATAATTTACTAATGAGATTGGAATTATGTAGGTAAATAATCTTTGCACCCATTTTTGATATATGCTTAATGGATATTGTGTTAAGTCTCTTGCACCATCTGTGAAAATATTCATAATTTCCAAGCTTTGTGTTGTAAAAAATGTTATTCCAGCTTTTAGTATGAATAACGCTGCATATACAACAATATTTCCAATTATCATTAAAAGCAGGGTTGCAAATTTAGTAGGTTGCATGAGTTCTGGCTTGCTAGCAAGTAATATAAAAAATATTACAATAGCCACAAAGGCTCTACCTATTCTATTAAACTCAACCTCTGAACCAAGCACCTGCAAAATTACACTTCTTGGTCTAACCAAAATTCTGTCAAACTCACCATTAGATAATATTCTGTCGAAATGATCAAAACTTCTGAAAAAGCATTCAGCAAGTGAGAATCCTAAAAACGACATTACAAAACATATTAAAACATCTTCAAATTTATAATCAGCAAGGCTTCCAAACTTGTCGAACAGAAACACTATCGAAACAAGTGCAGACAATGCAGACAACATTTTAAAGAATAATGATAATGCAAATGCTTTTTTATATTCTAAATCTGCCTTTAGTTGCATTGCTACATATTTTAAATAAAGTCTCATCTTCTCTCATTGTATAATGAACATATAACATTATACTAACTCCTTTCCTTTTTTTATTTTTGTTATAATGTTTTTATAGACTCTGTGAATTGGTGTTTTCGCCCAAAAAGGGGCGTCCCTAATGGGCGAATTTTAATTAACCTCCGTTTACTTCTACTTTCCTTATTTGTTTCTTCATCATTTTCTTTCCTATTACAGTTAAAATAATCAGCCACAAAATCTGAAACAAAATTGCCCTAACAATTTCACTAGTATTTGTTATATAACCATTATAAATGTTTGATGAAATATTTTGCATGTAATAGAACGGCGTAAATTTAAGGATTTTTACTATCACCTCTGGCATGAATGGAATTGGTACCAGTCCGCCTGAGCAGAAATCAAATACCAAATAGAAAGCCGTTCTCATTCCTTGTGAGGTAACCGTTTTCATAACCGCGACATACATTATCATTATATAAGCAAGCATTATTCCCGCAGATATAATAAATGTTAGTATCGATAGCAATAGTGCCCCGAAGCTTACCGGTGGCATCAATCTAAATTGTCCCATGAAAGGCATACTACAAATAACCAAAATAGGAACTGCCCTAAGTGTAACTTTTGCAAGTTTCGTTCCAAGTGTTTTTGAGTGCCAAATGTAATAAAGGTCAACTGGTTTTATAAGTTCTGTTGATATTATTCCAGTTCTACATTCGTCCAGTATTTCATTGTCCAGCGCCCATATATTAAACATTGTAAAAAAGGCTTGAGTAAGCCAAATATATGTACACATTTGAGAAACCGAATAATCACTTGTTCCTTCTTTTAAAAATGCTGTGTAAAGCATTACATACATGAAGCCCCACGAGAATTGAGTTAGAATTCCTGCAATCGCCGCAATTTTGTACTGAATCTCATTCAAAAACTTCATTTTAAAATATGCCATATAAATTCTACAGTTATTTTTTATTGTATTAATTTTTTTATTAATTATTGTGGTAATCTTTCTTCTGAAATTAAATCTCTTATTTCTAGAATCTTTAGTTACAATCAATGCTGTATTCTCCATATAAATCCTCTCTTTCTAATTTAATGTAATTTCTTAATTTAATATAAATCTTAATGCAGACTTTGTATTTCATATTGTAATATCTTGTAATATCGTTTTTTCACATTAAATCTTGTATTCTTTATATAGATTTGCAACAATGTTGTCTATGCTTGTATTTTTTATTTCTAAATCTTGAATTTCTAAATTGTTTGATAAAAAATTGATTGCATCAGCAAGTTTTATCTTACTCTCATCAATCTGTATTTTCGCCTCATTTTTAGATTTTTCTAATATCTCCATTTGAGGCATTGTAGTTGGCAACTTTCCATTATATTGAACATTTAAAATCTTATTGCTGTATTTCTTGGTCAAGCTGTTCAAACTTCCATCTAATAAAAGCTTGCCTTTTCCAATTAAAATTATTCTTTTAGTTAAAGCTTCTATGTCGCCTGTATCATGCGTTGTAAGAATTATTGTAGTATTTTTTTCTTTATTTATCTTCTTAATAAAATCTCTAACAGCAATCTTAGACGTACTATCTAATCCAATCGTTGGTTCGTCCAAGAAAACAATTTTTGGATCATGTAAGAAAGCTGCTGCAATTTCGCATCTCATTCTTTGCCCTAAACTCAACTGTCTAGTTGGAGTCCTAATTATCTCTTTAATATTAAGCATTTCAGTCAAAAGCTGTTTTTGCTTTTTATACTTTTCATCAGGAATATTGTAAATTTCTTTTAGTAGCTCAAACGAATCTTCTACTGGCACATCCCACCAGAGTCCAGACCTGTTGCCAAAAACGACTCCAATATTTTTTACATATTCCTTTCTATCTTTATATGGCACCATACCATTTACAATGCATTTGCCCGAATCCGGTGTTAAAATTCCACACATAATCT
>CAUGFN010000053.1:0-5988 GCA_959598745.1 uncultured Eubacteriales bacterium | reverse complement strand
AGATATTATAATTTAAATAGAAGGAAAATATGGACTTTTATAATTGTTGCCATCGTTGTAATAGTTATAATACGAGGACTTAATAAGATAGCAGCTGATTCACAACCTTCCAATATACAGACTGCGAATGAAACAACCACAAGAAGAAATGATTCAAGTTCAAAGTCACCAAATGTATTGCAGACTGATGTCTCAACTGGAGGAACAAAAATAGAAGAAAATGTGGCTAAGAAAAGTCAAGAACTTGTGAATTCTTTTATAAGTTATTGTAATAATAACGATATTGCATCAGCTTATAATTTATTAAGCGATGGTTGTAAAAAGGAATTATTTAATACTCAAAATGACTTTAAACAAAAATATTATGATAAAATATTTACAAGCAAAAAAGATTATAATATTGAGGCATGGAAATATACAGGGGTTGGAGTAACTTATAGAGTAACTTTTTCAAATGATATTTTATCAACTGGAAATGTTGGAAATAGTATTGAAGATTATATAACTGTTGATACAGACAACAAGATAAATGTATTAAGATATGTAGCGACAATAACTGAAAATAAAAAGGGTTCAAATAATGTTGCAACAGTTGAGGTAATTGACAGGACAATATATGATGAATATGAAATTTTTAACATAAAAGTAACAAATAACAGTAGTAATACAATTATGATAAATAGAAAAGAAGACAATGATGGAATATATGCAACATATTCAGGAAGCAATTTAAATTATACTGCATTTACAAGTGAAATATATGAAAACAGTCTTACAATAGAACCAAATCAAACAAAATACTTAAGTGTTAGAATTGATAAATTATATAATGAATATACAAAAGTAAAAAAACTTGTATTTAGCGATATTATAAACAATAAAAAAACATTTGATAGTACTGAAACAAAGAGTTTGTATTCAGACATATCATCACTTGAGGTAAATTTTATAAATTAGGAGAAAATTATGGGACCTGAAAACAATAATAATGATGAAGAGATTAATGACATAGAAAACCTTGAAAATGATAAAGCAGTACAGGCTGCAAAACAAGTTGGAAAGGTTGCTGGAAATGTTGCAAAAAATGCAACAGAAAAGGCAAGGAGTGCTGCAAAACAAAAAGTTGCTTCAGTTGCAGCTAAAGTATTTTCAGCAATTCTACCATATTTATTAGTTATTCTTGGTGTAATTCTCATTATAGGTTTTTTATATGCTATTTTAACAAGTATGCTTTCATCAATTTCAAAAGGAGTGGATGATTTAGGAAGTTCATTTGTATCAGTTTCAAGTACAGACAATCTTGATAACGGAATAAACATACAAGACGAACAACTTGAAAACCTTGCAAGAATCATTCAAAAAAAAGGGTTTAGTATGCAATCGCTTTATTTAAGTGGAGATATAGATTATTCTAAAGACATGAATGACCCTGAAAATATAAAGCAAAGAAATAAATATTTAAAACAATTCTTACTTGCACAGCTTGCTACACAATATCCTGATTTTGGAATTACTGAGGACGAAAATCATTATAACGGAATAATAAAAATAAAAAGAGCAGAACATGATAGTGACGGAACAACCAGTACAGACATGGAATATGTAAGAAAAGATTTCTTGGATGCTATGCTTTATGCAATAAATAGCAATATGATTGTTGATGGATCTGTTGATGTTTCAACAATCATACCAACCAGTACAACAATTCAATCTAGCAGATCAGGAGTAAAGATTCCAGCAATTATAATGAGACCTACTAAGATTGAAGAAAACATGCCTTTAGTAGTTATGTGCCATGGATTTACAGGAAACAAAAAAGGCGATAATGAATGCTTTATAAAATTGGGAAAATTGCTTGCTAGTAATGGAATTGCATCTGTAACAATCGATTTCTCTGGATGTGGAGATAGTACAGAATTAAGTACTAAGTACACCTTGAATAACATGAAATCAGATATAGACAGTGCTATAAAATATATGCAAACTAATCTGTCTATTGATAAGGATAAGATAGGAATTGTTGGACACAGTATGGGTGGAAGAATTGCATCTGAATATTTAGACACTGTATCTGCTGCAGCACTATGGGCACCTGCAGATGGAGATGGACTAAGTGGACTAGAATTCTTAGGAGATTATAATTCGCTTTACGAAAATTCAAAGCAAACAGGAAGTGTAAGCACAGGAAGCTGGAACTTCGATGTTAGCAGTGCTTTCTTTACACAGATGGAAAAATCTCACCCATTAGAAAAGATTAGAGCATTTACAGGAGCTTTGCTTGTAGCTTATGACTCTGAAGATATAAATGGTACTAATAATATTATAAGTCCAAGCACAGTATCTGCAGTAAAAAGTGCAATGCCAAGCCAAGGAAAATGGTTGGAATATGAAGATGATCATAACTTCGATAAAAATTATGAAGAATTAATTGTTGAAACTGCAAACATGTTCTGTAATCAATTCTTTGGAAAAGATGCAGAAAATGTTACATCTTTAAAAACTGAAGATGTTTTGGAAGGATATACAATAGAACAACTTCGTGAAATGTCTAAGAAAGTATTCTCTGTTGACAATGACGGTAACTTATATTTCTTTAATTGGAAACAAGTTGAGGATAATGAACAAGTTACATATACCGTAACTAAACAGTCTGTAAATTACAAAAAAACAGTAGAAAAATATTCTATGCCAATAGAAATACCTTTAGCATTATGTTTCGTAACTCAAAATCCAGAATACGTATATCAATTTATAGAACAACATGTGCTAAATGGAGAAATAGTTATAACAATTCAAGATAGTATGAGGGTTGAAACGTACAATAGTTGGTATGATTGGACTGTAAATGTAGTACAAAAAACGTATAATGGTTCCGAAGTAGAGGGAGGGGGATTAGCTTACTCTTCAATACCTGACAATACAAAAAACTTAGATCCAATAGTTCATAAAGAAGAATATAAGAGAACAATAATTACAACAACCGTTGAAAGCAGTGCACAAATTACATCTGTTGATACCTGGATGGCAAAACAGGATATATCATATATAAATAACCAAGGACTAGTAGATTATCCTCTAGGACAAGAAGTTGTTGTTCAAGACGTAGCTTGTCCAGACCCACTTCCAGAAAAAAAGGTAGACTTTCAAGATAATGTAAGGACAAGATTTGAAACAAATAAAAAAACTGGAAAAAGAGAACCCGTTCAGGTACATGAATATAAAAGAGTTGATACAGAGTACTCTTTAGGAAGCTGTACTTACACTCAAACAGACAGGGTAGACTATAACCAGTGGGAAAGAAGCACTGTAAATATTGACAAACAAGGAATGGAAGCAAAGGCTAAATCTATAGTAGCACAATGGAATGTGCCATATAGAGTACCAAACTCAAATCTTAATGCATCTGTGGGAAATAAAATTATTACAGATGAGGGAATATTCTTAGAATTAATTAATAATGAATCAACACAGAAACAAGAAGAAATATTTAAATATCTAATTCAATTATATAAAAAAGGTGACTATAGTATAGATAATTTAGATCTTAGTATATATGATGACATAGAATTAAGAGTGAATTCTACAGCTTCTGACATAATTGTTGATATTACAAAGTCTGAAGCGGAACTTGTTCTTACCAAAGATCAATTAAGAACAGCTATCACAAAATATTATAAACCTGGTAGCAAGGCAAGAGAAAACTTATTAGGAACACTTGATGCTATTTATGAATCTCAACAAGAGTATAAGGTAAATGGTGTATTTACTATGGCAGTTGCAATAACAGAGTCTAGTGCGGGAACCAATTGGGGATTGATAGATCCATCAACATATAATTGGATGAGCTTTACAGCAGGTGGTTCATCAAACTATTATACTGATAAAAATGGAACAAAATGGGCTAAATACAATAATTTCTCAGATGCAACAAAAGATTTTGCTAGAAGAATAAATGGAAGTTCATATTATTTTGCAGGTGGAAATTATACGGTATCATCTATTGGAAATAGTTATTGCGTGCCACCAGATAACTGGATAAATTCAGTGTTAAATATAATGAAGAAAATGTTCTCTTGTGCAGGAGTCGATATAGACAGTGTTCTTGATACAGACTCATCTCAAGACGGTGGAGCTACAGGAACAGTGGAACTAGATGGAAGCTATAATGTAAATGGAGTATTATTATCGAATCCTATAAAAGACCCAATTTCTTTTGTAGGTAGTTATGCAAATCACGGTGCAGTTGATATAAACCCAACACAAAATGGTGGAACACCGGTATATGCTGCTGCAGATGGTACTGTAACAACTGCGGGAACACATTATTCTTATGGTAATTATGTAATAATAGACCACGGAAACGGTGTTTCTACACTATATGCACATGCTAGTTCATTAGTTGCAAAGGCAGGTCAAAAGGTATCAAAAGGAACATTGATAATGTATGAAGGTTCTACTGGTAACTCAACAGGACCACACGTTCACTTTGAAATAAGAATAAATAACAAAAGAAGTCAATCACTTGCCGAAGATATGTTTACAAAATTAGGATTTACAATTAGAAGATAATTTAAGGAGACTAAATATGAGCAAAAAAGAAAAAATTTTACTATTAATATTTGCTATCGTAATATTAATTATTATAATGCTAACAATATTAATTAATATTAGTAAGAATGTTGATAACAATATTCCTTATGAAGACAGTGAATATGTAGATAAAAACCAAGAAGGAAAAGAAATAACAGTTGATTATGTAAATACTTTGTCAAATATAAAATCTTCGTACGAATATTATAATGTAAAATATTGTGCAGAAACATATCAATCAGCAGTAAATGACCTTTTAGAAAACAATACACAGGAAAATAGAACAAAAATTTATTCAATATTGAGTGATGAATACATAAAGAGTGAAAATATAAGCGATTCAAATATATATTCTAAATATAAACAATATAGAACATCTGATATTTATATAGATGAAATATTAAGTACTGCACTCTCAAATAACGTAACGGCATATTTAGTAAAGGGAAAAATAGTTGGAGAAGGTTTGAAACAATCATATAAGTTAATTATTGAACTTGACATGAGTAATAATACCTTTTTAGTATATCCAAATGATTATGCAGGAAAAGTTACAGGGGATACTCTAAACATTACCCCTGTAACAGAAATTAAAGAAAATGACTACAATAAATATACAAATCAAAGTAGCAAATATAAATCTGTTTCACAGCTATATTATGAAAAAACGAGAACTGATTTATTATATGATCCTGATTATCTATATGGAATGCTGGATGAAGAGTACAAACAGAAAAGATTTGATAGTAAAGAAAAATTTGACACATATGTATCAGATATAAGAAACAAAATGGTTGATGCCGAAATTACACAATATGTTAGAGATTATTATGATGGATACACAGAATATACATGTATAGATAGTGTAAATAATCATTATATATTCAAAGAAACATCTCCAATGAAATATACCGTAATGCTTGACGATTACACAATAGAAACAGACTATTTTAAAACACAATATGCACAGGCATCAAATGAATCAAAGGCGGTTACAGATGCAGACAAGTTTATGAAGATGATAAATTCTAAAGATTATGAAACAGCTTATAATTTATTAGATGCAACCTATAAAGCAAATACTTTCCCAACGCTTAGTAGTTATATTCAAAGCATGGAAGCAAGTTTCTATGAGAATAACTTTTATGAAATGAAGGATATATCTGAACAAGGTTCATATTATATTGTTACAATAGAAATTAAAGATAGAGTTTCTGCATCAGCTAACAATAAAACTATTAAGGTAATAATAGGACTAAAGGAAGGCACAAATTTTGCAATGTCATTTGCAAATTAAATAAAAAAGAATAATTTTTGTAGCCAAAGAATATTATTTCTAAAGAAAAAGTATTCAAAGTGAGGGCTACGAAATGATAATAATAAAAAATAATAAAATAA
>CAUGFN010000052.1:0-6019 GCA_959598745.1 uncultured Eubacteriales bacterium | reverse complement strand
ATTCCAAAGTTCATTTAAATATCCGCCAACTGTTTTACCCCTTAGTAGTATTGCTAATACTAGCAGGAGTAAGTATAAACTTAGTGCTAAACAATAATGGAGTAATAAGTAAGGCAAAAGATGCGAAAAACTCTAATGAAGAAGCAAAAACAAAATAAATAGAGCAGGTAGGAAATGGTTTGAACCTAGAGTAAGATAAGGTACAAGTCGTTCATATTTTTTTATTTGAAGCAATTCAAGTTTTAAACAGTTATCTTTAATACTAGATTTATTTGTGGTTATCTTGAACTAAAATGTCAGATTTTTTCTTCTAAACCTTGTTTTTTTAGGTAAAGTGTGGTATCATAGAATATGTCAAATGAATACCTTATACTTGGCTTTAGGAAAACACACCACTAAACCTAGGTTTAAGGCAAATAAAAAAATAGGAGGTGTCACAATGACAAAGGAAAGAAAACAAGAAATTATCACAACTTATAGAAGAGATGAAAAGGACACTGGTTCTCCAGAAGTTCAAATTGCTCTTTTAACAGAAAGAATCAACAATCTTACAGCACATCTTAAAACACACCAAAAAGATAATCACTCAAGAAGAGGATTATTACAAATGGTTGGAGCTAGAAGAAGTTTATTAAACTACTTAGCTAAAGAAGATGTTCAAAGATATAGAGACATTGTTGAAAAATTAGGATTAAGAAAATAATTTTAGCAAGGGCGTTTTACAAAAGTTAAAGCGCCCAATTTTTACAAATACAAAAGAAAAAATTTTGTTATTTTGTCGTAAAAAGAGCAAAATAATAAAAAAGAGATATAAAATAAAAAAATTCATTTTAAAGTCACATTAAAGTTGTATAACTATACTTGTAAAATTAGAGGTAGCTTGTATAAAATGTTATGTTTTAAATTTATTTTGTATGTTGAATTATTTTTAAAATTTACGCCAGTCTGCGTAGCGACCAAACGAAGCGTAAGCTGAGTGCGATTAAAGAAACTTTCATATATTTTAAATTTAAAATTGAAAGTTTCGACAACAAAGACAAGAAAATTTAAAAATAATTCAACATACAAAGAATACATTGAATAACATTTTATAGAGGTTACAGTCTAAGTACAAGTATTGCTTATAAATAAATTAAAAGGAGAGATATTATGTACAGAAAATTTGAAACAGAGTTAGCTGGAAGAAAGCTAACAGTTGAAACAGGAAAAGTTGCTGAACTTGCAAATGGTGATGCAATAATTCATTATGGAGACACAGTTGTAATGGTAAACGTTACAGCATCTAAAGAACCAAGAGAAGGAATAGATTTTTTCCCGCTATCAGTTGATTACGAAGAGAAACTATATGCAGTAGGAAAAATTCCTGGAAGCTTCCAAAAAAGAGAAGGAAAGCCAGCTGACAAGGCAATTTTAACATCAAGAGCTATAGATAGACCTATCAGACCTTTATTCCCAAAGGATTTTAGAAATGATGTATGTGTTGTTGCAACAGTTTTATCTGTTGAACAAGATAATAGCCCAGAAGTTTGTGCTATGATTGGTGCATCAGTTGCACTATCAATTTCTGATATACCATTTGGTGGACCAACAGCAGCTGTAAATGTTGGATATGTTGATGGACAAATTGTTATAAACCCAACAGTTGCTCAAAGAGAACATAGCAGATTAAAATTAACTGTTGCTGGAACTATGGAAAAGGTTACAATGATTGAGGCAGGAGCAGATGAAATACCAAATGATACAATGCTTGATTGTATAAAAGCAGGACACGAAGAAATTAAAAAACTTTGCAAATTCATAGAAGGAATAAAAGAAGAAGTTGGAAAACCAAAATTTGAATATATTTCTTTTGCAACAGACAAAGACGTATATGCTGAAATAAAAGAAAACTTCAGAGAGAGAATGTATCAAGATGTACAAGCTCAAGATAAAGAAGTTAGAGATGCTAACATGGATAAATTAGCAGAAGATATTAAAGCATATTATGTAGAAAAATATGGAGAAGAAGAAGCTGAAGAAAAGAGCACGGAAATTGCAAACAGCATACACGACCTAGAAAAAGAATGTGTAAGAGAAATGATCTTCAAAGAGCACAAACGTCCAGATGGAAGAAGAATAGATGAAATAAGACCACTATCTTGTGAAGTTGGAGTATTACCAAGAGTACACGGAAGTGCAATATTTACAAGAGGTCAAACACAAGTATTATCAGTAGTAACACTTGGAACAAAATCTGAAGAACAAGAATTAGATGGATTAGACGAAGAAGAATCTAAGAGATACATGCATCAATACAATTTCCCATCTTACTCAGTTGGCGAAGCAAGACCATCACGTGGACCAGGAAGAAGAGAAATTGGACACGGTGCATTAGCTGAAAAAGCGCTAGTTCCAGTAATTCCTTCAGAAGATGAATTCCCTTATACAATAAGAGTTGTATCAGAAGTATTATCTTCAAATGGTTCAACATCACAAGCAAGTATTTGTGGAAGCACTCTAGCACTTATGGATGCAGGTGTTCCAATAAAAAAACCGGTAGCAGGTATATCAACAGGACTCGTTACATCAAAAGAAAATCCAGATGAATATGTAATGCTTACAGATATTCAAGGAATCGAAGATTTCTTCGGAGACATGGACTTCAAAGTTGGTGGAACAAAAGATGGTATAACAGCTATCCAAGTTGACATTAAAAACGATGGACTAACATATGATATAATCAAAGAAGCTTTCGAAAGAACAAAAGTTGCACGTGATTATATATTAGACGAAATAATGAAACCACAAATAGCAGAGCCAAGAGCTGAATTATCTAAATATGCACCAAGAATAATTACAACAACAATCAATGTAGACAAGATTAAGGATGTAATCGGACCTGGTGGAAAAATGATAAACAAGATTATAGATGCAACAGGCGTTAAGATAGACATCGAAGAAGACGGAAGGGTTTGCATTTACACAGATGATGCTGAAAACGGAAAGAAAGCTTTGAAGATGATTGAAGATATTGCAAAAGATATCGAAGTTGGAAAAGTTTATGACGGAAAAGTTACAAGAATAATGAACTTTGGAGCTTTTGTTGATATTGGTGGGGGAAGAGAAGGATTACTTCATATTTCTAAAATATCAAACAAGAGAGTTGAAAAAGTTGAAGATGTTTTAGCAGTAGGCGATGAAATAAAAGTAAAAGTTTATGAAATAGACAATCAAGACAGAATTAACCTAACAATGAAAGATTTAGAAGAGAGTCAAAAGGAAGGATAAAATGAAGTATTTATATATAATACAACAAGCAATGGTATGGATATTAACTGCATATTGGTTATATCAATTAATCGTAAGTTTTTGCTCACTTGTAAAACTTAAAGATAAACCATTGATTGATGATAGAGACCATAAGTTTATGGCTATATTACCTGCTCACAACGAGGAACATGTAATAGGAAACTTAATAGAAAGTTTAAAGAATCAAGACTATCCCCAGGATTTAATTGATATTTATGTTATTGCAGATAACTGCACAGATAATACGGTTAAAATTGCAAAAGAGGCTGGAGCCATTGTGCTTGAAAGATACGAAGATGATCCACAAAAACAAACGAAAGGTGCTGCTCTACAATGGTTTCTAAAGCAAAAAATAGAAGAGGATGCTGATTATGATGCATTCTGTGTATTTGATGCTGATAACATTGTTGACAAAAACTTCTTCAAGGCAATGAACAAAAAACTATGCCAAGGAGAGGAAGTTGTTCAAGGTTATAGAGATATAAAAAATCCAACAGATAGCTGGGTTTCAGCAGGATATGCAATATTCTATTGGACAATGCATAGATTCTACCACTTAGCTAGATATAATTTAGGATTATCTGCTCTATTAAATGGAACTGGATTTATGGTTAAATTTGATATAATAAAACCAACAGGTTGGAACACAAATACCTTAACAGAGGATATAGAATTCTCTTTAAAACGTATAATACAAGGTAAAAGAGTTGGTTGGGCAACAGATGCAATTGTATATGATGAGCAACCAGTAGGCTTTAAACAATCTTGGTCACAAAGATCTAGATGGACAATAGGACATATTCAATGTTTACAAGAATATACAAAACCACTTGCAGGAGCAGTGGTGAAAAACAAAACATTGATGAACTTTGATGGTTTATTATATATGCTTGGAAGTATACCAATGTTCATAATGACAATAGTCTTAGTAATTATAAACTTTATAATGTATATTTGGGGTGGAATGAATGTGGGAGACCTATTCATAAATTGCCTAAGATATATACTTCCAACTTTCTTATTACCAATATTTATTGGTGTTGTAATTATGATTATAGATAAGAAACCAATAAGACCAATGATTAAAGGATTAGCTTTATATCCACTATTTTTAGGCTCATGGTTACTTATAAACTTCAAGTGTTTATTTATACGTGATACAAAGTGGGAGAAGATAGACCACGTAAGAGATATAAAAATAAAAGATGTAGCGTAAAAATATCAGAGCAAAAGAGATGCGATTTGCATCTCTTTTTTATTAAATACTTCTATAAATATTGTGAAATTTCTGTGTTTATGCTAGAATATGTAGGAAGAATTTAAATTTTAAAGGAGAAAATAATGGGAGAAAAATTAAAACACATTTTTAAACTAAAATACATGCATATAGCAATAATAATATTGGGAACAATTTTTATAGCATTATCAATATTCCATACCAATATGTGGTTTGATGAGAGTTATACAATAGGAATAGTAAGACATTCTTTTTCGGAAATATGGAATATAACAAGCTTTGATGTACATCCACCATTTTATTATTTCTGTTTACATATTTTAAATTTAATATTTGGAGAAAGCATTATATTATATAGATTGTTTTCGGCAATCACAATTGCATTAACGGCATTACTAGGGTACACTCATATTCGTAAAGACTTTGGAGAGAAAACAGGATTCTGGTTTTCGTTTTTAATGTTGTTTTTGCCAGTAGCTGCACAATATGCCGGAGAAATAAGAATGTATTCTTTAGGAATGCTTCTTGGAACAATTATGTGCATATATGGTTATAGGATTTATAAGAAAGATATTCATAAATTGACTTATGTATTTTTCGGACTAAGTAGTTTAGCCCTAGCATATACTCATTATTATGGAGTTCTATTGGCAGGCGTTATAAACTTGGCTTTATTCATATATTTAATAAAGAATAGAAAAGAAAGAAAACAAGATTTAATAAAGTTTACAATAACAGCTGTCCTACAGGTTGTAGCATATTTACCATGGCTTATAGTGTTTGTAAGCCACTTAAAGGGAACAGGTTTCTGGATTACATTAACTTTCCCAGGTTCGATATATGAAATACTAACAGTACAGTATAAAGGAAATTTAGCTTTTCAACCAAGAATACTTTCAACAGCTTTTTATGCTTATTTAATTTACATGGTAAACAAAACACCAAAAGAGGAAAGAAAACCTGGAACTTGGGGATTTATCATTTACATAGGAATAATTTTTTTAGTGTTAGTAATTTGTGGATTATTACATAGTGTAATATTGCTAAGCAGATATTTATTAATATTGAATGGAGCATTCATGTTTTCTGTTGCGTTCTTCATGGCAAAAGATACAAATAAATGGAGAATTATATCAATTTGTGTAATAATTCTAACACTTTCAACAATAAGCAATAACAAGACAATCAAAGAGAATTATTCGTCAGGAAATAGAGAGTTTATTGAATATATTGATGCCAATATTCAAAAGGGAGATATAATTTTATACTCAGGTGCAATAAATGGAGCTGTAATAACAACAGAAGTTTCTCATAGCTATGATAATGTTTCTTATTTCTACAATAAAGAGCATTGGGGAGTACATGAGGCCTACAAAGCATGTGCACCATAGATGGTAATTGAAGAAGATTTATCAAAAATTCTAAATGACTATACGGGAAGAATTTGGATTGTTGAAAATGAGAACACACATAGTCTTTATGAAGAGGTAGCCG
>CAUGFN010000051.1:0-6133 GCA_959598745.1 uncultured Eubacteriales bacterium | reverse complement strand
ATGCCTTCGCAGGTGAGTCACAGGCAAGAAATAAATATACTTATTTCGCAAGTAAGGCTAGATTCGAGATAAAAGCAGAAAATTATTAATATTGTAGAATAGAATAAGGAGAGAAAAAATGATTATTAATATATTATTGACGGCTTTAGGGTTCTTCCTTTTAGTAGTTGGGGCAGATATTTTGGTCGATGGTGCAGGAAGTGTTGCAAAGAAGTTTAAGATACCGGTAATAGTTATTGGTCTTACAATAGTTGCGATTGGTACATCTATGCCAGAAATGGTTGTAAGCACTGCTGCAGCAATAACTGGACATTCAGACATCTCCATAGGAAATGTGGTTGGTAGCAATATTGCAAATCTTTTATTTATATTGGGGGTTTGTGCAGTTATAAAACCACTTAAGTTTAAAAAGCAAACTAAATTAATCGAAAATTTTATAGCGATTGCTACAACAATAATACTTTGTTTAGTTTGTATGGTACTTAACTATATTACTCCGGCTATGCCTGAGGGAATAGCAACAAACCAATCACTTAGTGCGATACCAATTTTACAAATTACAAGAGTAGAAGGCATATTTCTTTTAATCTCATTCGCACTTTTTATATGTTATACTATTTGGATTTCTAAAAAAGCAAATGATGAGGAAGAAGTGGAAATAAAAGAATTAAGTCTTTTTAAATCTTGTGCATTTATTGTACTTGGAGTAATTGCGTTAAAGTTTGGTGGAGACTTGGTTGTAGAATATGTTAGTGCGATTGCAAAAGCAATTGGCATAACTGAAAGGGTAATTAGTCTTACAATAGTTGCATTTAGTACAAGCCTTCCAGAGTTAATAACATCTATAAACGCTACTAAAAAAGGCGAAGTTGATATGGCTATTGGAAATATAATTGGTTCTGGAATATTTAATATACTTTTGATATTAGGTGTTTCTGCCGTTATTTCACCAATTAACTATGCAGTAAATTATAATTTTGATTTAATAGTACTATTGATAGCGACTATTATATTTGCAATTTTTCCATTCGTTGGTCAAAAGGACCATATGTCAAAAAGAGAAGGAATATTTTTTATATTAGCGTATCTTGGATATTTAACATATCTAGTGATAGCATAGTTTTGGGAGCATTAAGTTTTATAACTTAGTGCTTTTTTATTAATTTTAAGAATAAATCTTATTGACAAGTGAATATGATAAATATATAATTGTACTATCTCAATTGATACAGTTTTGGAGGGATAAAAATATGATTGAAATTAAGGAATTGAATAAATCATATGGAACTAAGAAAGTTTTAGAGAATTTAAATTGTACGATAAAAACAGGTTCTATTTATGGTTTAATAGGTGCCAATGGTGCCGGAAAATCTACCCTATTAAGGGTTATAATGGGGATTTTTAGAAAAGATTCTGGAAGCATAAAAATTGATGGTGAGGAACTATCAGATAATGAAAAATTAATGCAAAAATTAGTCTATGTTCCAGATGATTTGTTTTTCTTTAAGAATTACAATTTGAAAGACATGGCAATATTTTATAGCAAGATGTATCCTAAGTTTGATATGGATTTTGCAATGAAATTTGCTGAAAAATTGAAACTTAATACAAAACAAAAGATTCAAACTTTCTCTAAAGGTATGAAAAGGCAAGCGGCACTTATATGTGCTATTTCGACGAACGCAGATTATATGTTTTTTGATGAAACGTTTGATGGAATTGATCCGGTTGTTAGAAATTACATGAAAAAAGTTATAGCAGAGCAAATGGAAAAGAAAGAGACTACAATAATTATGACAAGCCATAATCTTAGAGAGCTTGAAGATATTTGCGATAACTTAGGTCTTTTATATAAAGGCGGAGTTTTGTTTGAAAGTGATGTCGATTCATTAAAAACTAATATGTTTAAAATTCAAATTTCACTTGGAAAAGATTTTGATGAAAAAGATTTTCAAAACTTTAATGTGCTTTCTTTCAAAAAGACTGGTAGCGTAGCAACTGTTATCTTAAAGGGCGACAAAGAAGGATATGAGAAATTGTTAAATGATATGAATCCTATAATCCTAGACTTTTTACCATTAACTTTGGAGGAAATATTTATTTATGAAATGGAGGTTTTAGGATATGAATTTAATGAAATTGTTTAATATGAAGTATTTTATGCAAAACGTTAAAAAATCTAAGATGGCAATTCTTTTATTTTTATCAATAGTACCAATATTTACAGCATTAACAATAATTACACTTGGAAAAGATAGCATATTGGAATTTTGGAAGCTTGGACTGGCAAATATTATTTTTATGTATATAACACCTTTTGTGCTTTCAGTAGTTTTATTTGGATATGTATATAAGAAAAAGAGCATAGACTTTATCGGTTCAATGCCTATTAGCAGAAAGAGCATATTTATAACTAATACAATTGGCGGAAGCATTCTCCTTATTTTGTCACAATTAGTTACACTTCTTGTTTCTCTTTTGGCAGGTACACTTGTGGGTGGAACGGTGTTTGTTGGAATGCCATGGGATATTTTTGTTTATCAAAGTATAGCATACATTTTTGTGTTTACAATCAGTAATTTAGCAATGTCTTTATCGGGCAATATTTTAACTCAAATAGTCACAACACTTCTTATTACATTTTTAATCCCATCAGGTGTTGCGTACTTCGATATATGGAATTCAGGAAACTCTTATAGAATTGCAGATGAGTATGGCATGTTATATAGCACAGTGACTAATACAAGAAATTATACGGCTCCAAGTGCAGTTTTTGGATGTGCAATTAACGGAATGTCATATGAGTATAATAATACTTCAATTGCTAAAATGGTTGTACTAAGTTTAATTTATATCGTGATTGGATATATAATGTTTAATAAAAAAATAATGGAATCTGCAGGGGAGTCTTTTCAAAACAAATATCAACATTTAGTTGTTAAGGGGTTAACTTTAATTCCATTTGCAATGATCTTGGTTCCTTTAGTTGAAGAAAGAGAAGGAGAAGCAATATTATTTATAATAGCAATCATTGCGGTATATTATTTAATTTATGACTTAATAACAAACAAGAAAAACAAATTGATTACTAATTTAGTGGCAATGATAGTTTCTATTTTAGTTCTATTTAGTGTTTATGATGTTATTGCTAAAGCAGCAGAGGATACTTCATTTACATTAGAAATAGAAGATGTAAAGTCTGTTGTGGTTAAGAATGCAGGATATAATATAAAGGGACTTGATATAGAAGTTACTGATTCTGACTTAATACAAAAAATTCTTGTAAGTGACCATAGATACAGTAGTTCAAGAACATACATGGATACAGAAATTAATTTAAAGAATGGAACTAAAAAATTATATGATGCATATGTTGGAGAAGATGTGTTAGAAGTTATTCTTAAGCAGGCAAAAACTGAAGATTTTGAAGTCAAAAAAATCGAATGCAATTTCAATTTCTTTAATGCAACAGACAAAAAGGTAAATAAAAACTTGAAAATAGCTTTAAATAATGCATTAAAAGCTAATGGAATAAACGAAATATATAGAAAAGATAATGCTAGTGGAGTATACATATATGCATATGACTATGTAAATCATGGAATAAGGAGAATTGCTTATCCTATGAATATAAGCAAAGATGTTTTTAATATTGTCACAAAAATGTGTAACCAAAGTACAGTTGATTATATTAAAAATCGTGAATATTCATATATATACATATCAATTGGAAATGATGTTGGATATTATGGAGATTGCCCAACAGAATTAAGAAAGTTTATTATTGAAAATAGAGATACAGTATGTAATATGGACGAAGAATATATGTATATAAGTATCGGCGCAAGTAGGTTTTACACAAATGATATACAAACTGTAAAAGAAATTATAAAAAAGAATGATGACAAACTTTATAAAGAGGAAAAGTTTTTAGCCCCTTCTTTTGACGATATAGAAATATAATGGAGGTGGAATAGATGATAAATATAGATTATCAAAATCCTGCTCCTATATATGAACAAATTGTAGAGCAAATAGAAAGATATATAGCTTTCGGTGTAATGAAACCTAAAGAGCAAATTCCGTCAATTAGAGAGCTTGCTGCTTCGCTTGGAATAAATCCAAATACAGTAAAAAAAGCATATGAAGAACTAGAAAAAAGAGGTGCAATAGTAACAGTATCAACAAAAGGAACATTTGTTACAGAAAAAATAAAAGATATTGCAGAAAGAAAAGTTGCAGAAAAAATAAAATTAATTAAAGATACTGTTGCAGAGCTTGAAAAACTTGGAATATCAAGAGAAGAAATCATAAAGAAAATATAATAATTGACATAATTTACAAAATATATTATAATCGCAATGTACCCCAAAAATTTTAATGGAGGATAGTGAAATGCTAGATTCACAAGGGAGAGTTCTTTTACCGGAGGAGTTCAGAAAAGCGTATGACATAATGGCGGGAGACAAAATTTCCTATGCTTACGAAAGTCATTTTTGTTACCGACTATATTGCACCGATGATAGGCCGTATAATGTAACAAAAGTTGCAGGAGCTGAGTCGACGGTGGATAAGAAGGGGCGGATTATCGTACCGGCAAGTATTCGCCAAATGTACACCGAGAAATGTCTCTTTGTGGAGAAGAACGAAAAATATTATCTTATATTTTTTGCATGCTCAAACTCTTCTAAGTGACACGAAAAACGTGTAAGGAATATAAGCCTTACACGTTTTTTCGTTATATTAAAAATAAAAAAGCTTACAATGAAGATATTTGTATTATAAGTTTAAAACTAGCTATTCAAACTTTCTTCAATAACATCCCATATAGTTTCTAAATTAAATTTTGTCTCAGAAGAGAATGGAAAAATCAAATCACCTGGAACATCAAGCTCTTTTGCTATATCATCTACATACGTTTTAACTTTAGTTTTAGCGATCTTGTCTGATTTTGAAGCTATTACTATATATCTTTTTCCGGAATCTCGGATATAGTTTATCATTGTTCTATCATCAGCTGTTGGTTTGTGTCTTATATCAACAAGCAGAATAATTAGATTTATATTTTGTCTGTTTCTTAGATAAACCTCAATTGAGTCTGCAACCTTTTTTTGCTCGGCCTTAGACATTTGAGAATAGCCATATCCAGGCAAATCAACAAAGTAAAATCTATCATCCATATTATAAAAGTTAAGTTGTCTTGTTTTACCAGGAGCGCTACTGGTTCTAGCAAGACTTTTTCTATTTGTTAGTGAATTAACAAAAGAAGATTTGCCTACATTAGATTTACCAGCAAGAACGATTTCAGGCATTCTTCCTTTAGGATATTGTGATTTATTCATAGCAGATATTTCAAATTTTGGATTTTTAATAAGCATTTTATAACTTTCCTTTCATTTAGCATAATATATTCTAACCAATGCTTAAATTATAACAAAAAAAAGTCTCTATGTCAAAAAGACATAGAGACTTAAAAGTTCTTTTAGTTAGAAGATATCAAATGCAAATTTGCTATTAACATCTTAACTAGTTACGTAAGCAATTCGTTTCAGGTTGCTTGTCCATCATTTTCGTTTGAAAGCGATTTTTTTACTTTAGTGAAGATTTCTTCGATTTCGTTACCAAGGATCACTTCTTTTTCGACAAGCTCTTTCGCAAGCGCTTCGAGGTAGGGAATGTGTTTGGAGACGACGTCGATAGACTTCTTTTTCATTTTCTTGAGAATCTCTGCAATTTGGGCATCGGCCATCGCCTTTGTAGCTTCAGAATTGGTAACGTCAGGGATAACTTGCATAGGTCCGATTACATCGCACATGCCGAAAGCTTTTACCATATTGGCAGCTGCGGTTGTTGCGTATGCAAGGTCAGCGAGAACTCCGGACGAATGTGAACCATAGATGACTTCTTCTGCAGCGAGGCCACCAAGATACTCGACAATTAGATTTTCAAAGTCCTCTTTGAAGTATGAAAACTTCTTTTCATCGATATCGGTAGCGGTGAGACCGAGACTGGAAGCACGAGGAGAGATTTCCACTCTTTTTAACTGGTAATTAGGAGTAGAAAAGTATCCCGCAATAACGTGACCGGCTTCATGGTAGGCAGTGGAGAGTTTTTCTTTGTCAGTCATTTTCTC
>CAUGFN010000050.1:0-6323 GCA_959598745.1 uncultured Eubacteriales bacterium | reverse complement strand
AATGATGTTGAATATTCTAAATTCAAGCATAAATATTTATTCTTGCTACTAATAAGTACTGGAATGAGAATAGGAGAAGCATTGGTATTAGATTATACAAAGGATATTGATTTAGAAAAAGGAATTCTATTTGTTAGAAGAACACAAACTAAAGATACTGAAGGTAAATCTAGAATTGGAGATTCAACTAAAACTTTTTCAGGTCAACGAATTATTAATCTAAATGCTATAAGTAAAATGGCACTAGAAGAAGCTGTAAAACATATTATTCCGAATAAATTTCACTTATTATTCTATAATTCAACTAATAAGAAATATGGATTATATGAAGAGGCAAGTATAAATTCTGCATTAAAAAGAGCAGGATTAAAGCTAAATATTGGAATATATGAAGAAACAAATTCTAGTGGAAAGAAAGTTACAAGAACAGATTTACATACACACATGCTTAGAGGTACTTTTGCAACAAGATGTGCTGAAGCAAAGATTGATCCAAATGTATTAAAAGAAATACTTGGTCATTCTGATACAGCAGTTACAATGAAATATTATATTGATATTGATACTGATTTTATTGAATCAGAGAATCAAAATGTTGTCGATTATCTAATTAATAAAAATATATTTGAATATGCAAAGTAATTAGCAATTCATAGCGAAAAACATTAATGAAAAAACGAAAGAATTGTACGGAATTTCAAGGAATTAAAGATACAAAATGTTCCGTAAAAGTGTTCCGCAAAGCAAGTTTAAATCGCTAGAAGTCGCTAAATATCATAGAAAATAGCTCGAGGTGTCGTAGCAACACCTCGACCAGAAAAAGGCTTTACAGCCTTTATTTTTTTTTGCTCAAATATTAATTTTAGTTAATTTTTTATAGGATCTTCTATGATTTATCAATCTCATTAATATAACAATCTGTAATAATTTGTAACATAAATGTAACACTTTATTCAATGAATAAAGTGTCGAAATCTGCTACTATTAAGATAGTAGTATATAATTTTGGGGTATTATGTTACAAAATTAGGAAAGGAGGTTAACCTAGTGAAAAAAGACAGAAAATTACTAATTATTGTTATTTTACTTTTAATTATTGTTTGCGTAGTTTGTGCTATTGCTTTTGGAAAGAAAAATCCAGAGCAAAAAGCTCAAATACAACAAAACACAATGTTAGAAGTTAAGAATACAGAAAATTACAAAATCTTAAACGGAAACGTTTCAACAAAATCTGAAATAACCACTTTTTCAGCAGACATAAAAAATGTAAGTGGAAAGCAGTTACCAGCTAATAAACTTAAAGTTGAATTCTTGAATAAATCAGGAGAAAAATTAGGTGAAGTTGAAGTCTATGTTGAAAAAATTGAGGCAGGAGAAATAACACAAGTAACTGCGAGAATGTGGGATGCACCACAAGATATAGCAAATTATATTATTACAGAACAATAAAAATAAAAGGAGAATGTAATGCAAAATAAAGAACTAAAAAGAAAAGCCCTCGAAAAAATAAAAAGTATGGGTAATGGAAACAAAGGTATAACATTAGTTGCTTTAGTTGTTACAATAGTAATTCTGCTTATTTTGGCTGGTATAACAATTGAACTTACATTAGGAAGCGATGGAATCATTCAAAAGACAAAATTTGCAAAAAATCAAAGTTGTATGCAATCAGATAAAGAAGCAATTCAAATAGCATATTCGACAGTATATCACTTGTATGATAAAGTAGTGACAGCTCAAGATTTACAAGAGCAACTAACATATGATGGAAAAGATGCAGAATGTGAAATTGTTGAAAACAACAAAATTAAAGTTAAAATTGTAAAATGTGAACATGAATTTTTAGTGGATCCTTCAACTGGTGACATAGAAAATACTACTAGTGATGGTAAGCTGGTTGAAAATAAAATTTCAATAGAAGTTGATCCTTCAAGTAACGAAACAGAAAGTTACAAACAACAAGTTTTAATAACTGTAAAGAGCAGTAGAGAAACGATAACAGATAATTCAGTAAAAATATTATGGACAACAGATGATTCAGATAATGAACCAGTAGGTTTGTCAAATGGAACTAATTTATCAGTAGAAAATAAAGATGAAAAAACAATGAACAGTGAAACTGTTTATACTGTAACTACTTCAGGAGATTATTATTTATGGATAAAGGCTAGTATAAATGGAAAGAGTACTTCTCAAAAATTTGGACCATACAAATTACTAGCAGCGCCAAGTGCTAAGGATATAATATTTACACCATCAACAGTTGCACCAACAACTTCGTTGAATGTAAAAATTGCTCCTTCAGCAAACTTCCCAGGATATGTATTGCAATATCAAGTTGATTCAACTGTTAATAGCAAGAACTGGAAGAATTACACATCAGAGGTAAACATTACTGAAAATACAACAATTTGGGCAAGATTATATAATGCGGCAGAAGATAAAGAAGTAGTATCAAGCTTTGTTGTAACAAATATATGCTTACACACAAGCGGATGGAAAGTTCAAGGTGATAAACACTACTGTGAACTTTGCGGATACAGTGAGAAACATAATTATAATAAAAACGAAGATTCGTCAAGACATAGCTGCTCAACCTGTGGAGACTATGCAAGTCATACCTTCCAAGAATGTGGCTCAAATTCGCATACATGTAGTGAATATGGAGGATTTTATGATCATACGTTTGAGTATTACAATGAAACTTCACATAGATGCAGTGGTTGTGGATACATAGCGGAACATATATATAATAGTTCAGGAGAATGTACAATATGTGGAATGCAATGCCCTCATAATACAGATACATCATATTGGTATAATGGAAGATGTTCAAACTGTGGAATGGAATGCTCTCATATGTGAGTGGATGGAAGATGTTCTATTTGTGGAATGACATGTATGCACACATATGATTCAACAGGCAGATGTTCGATTTGCGGTTACACAGACCCATCATATTCAGGAATGTAAAGATTTCACTAAATGAAAGTTAAATGTGTAAACTATTTTAATAAAGAACCCAAAACTTTATAATTATAGAAAATTTACTTTATATAGAATTAACTTCATATAAAAGAACCAGATTGAACAATACTTTAAGTAAGTTCAAAACTGGTTCTTTATTATAAAATAGAAAAGTTATGATGACTTTTCTATTTTTGTATTCATATATTACTGTATTTTGTATTTTCATAATTGAATTTTATAATATTTATTATACTTTAATTTAGGTTTAACGGAATCCGCCTCCGCCACCTCCGCCACCGAAGGAACCTCCACCGCCTCCGCCGGAAGAGAATCCTCCTCCACCAGAGCTATAACTTTCGGCTCTTGCCTTGGCTGAATTTGCATGAGATATACCTTGAGCAGCATACATATTTATTAAAAATACATTATCATAAGAATAGAAAGAAGATTGCTCAATGATATTTGGATATAGTTCTTTAAATTCTTCGGCTACTTTCTTAGCAATTCCCATCATCTGAGCATATATTAGGTAATCTTCAAAAAGAGTTACCTCAATTGCTTCTCTATCTTTTATTAAAGTGTAGTCTAGCAAATATCTTTTTAATCCTGCTAATTTTAAAGCTTCGTTTCTTAATTCGGTAGTTGCAGAGTAGCAAGTATATTTAAATAATTTAAATGCTTTTTTCTGAGAACTAACAATAAGACCTTCACTAACTAATTTGTCTTTTTCTCGTGTAATTAAAGAGTCAAACCAATCTAGAATTTTACTATAATGATTACTACACCATTTTTCAAATTCCTTATTTTCTAATACTCTGTCTTTGCTTGCAGAAACAAGCATACCAAAAAGTTCTTGTTCTTTTTCATCTTGAAGTGCTGAAGTGTTTTCACCACTTAGAATGATAACTGAAGCTTCTTTTTTGAACAATTTTCCTGTTTCGCGTTGTTCAACTTTTATTCGACCTTCTTTTAACCATTTCAATATTATAGCGCCTAGAATATCAGTTTTATTTTTTAGTATTCCATATTGATAGCCAATGTAATAAGCTCTGTATAAGTTACCACAGGGAATATCTCTGAAATATGGAACATCTTTCGGAATCTTTTTGCCATCTGGACCGAAGTCGAAAGAGTTCTTTTTTGATGCTACTATAAGGATAACTACTATTATCAAAAAGACAGTAAATGGATTAAATATTATAGAAACTAGAAATCCAAGAACTAGTAAGATTGGCGATGGTTTATATGTTGAAGTGTAGTCAGAATTACCATCATTGTAATGTTCAGCACCTTCTTCAGCCATGTCTAAATAATGTTGAAAATTATAATTTAATTTATTTGAACAATTAAAGCTTTCTAAAGGAAATTGAACTAAGATTGTCATATATTCGCTTGTGCTTAATCTTCCATCTGAAGCCATTTCTATTTGACCATCATATACATAAGCTGTACCACCATAGTTTCCATAGCCCCAAACACCTACTGAATCAGGAATAGAAAAGTTTGCACGAATGTTAATTGAAACTTTTCCAATGCTATTGGAAAAATCATAAGGTATAAGTGTCCAGTAAATCATCTGAGAGTCTTCTAGCTCAGATACGAAGTTTGAAATGTTATACTTTACTGAATAAGTGTGTGAACCATAAGAACTAATGCCCCAACAAAGTTCAACACCATTTGAAATTCTATTGATACCACATTTATTTGCTTTACTAGACAATGTTCCAGAAGTATTCCAACTTGATAAAGTCTCGTAAACAGTGCTGCCATCGCTCACTGTTAAATCTGAAATAACAGAATTACCAAGATTGTAATATGGATGATATACTTCTGTTCCACTTGATGTACTACAATTCCAAATTTCTTCGACCTGCGCATTTCCATCATCATCTATAAATATATCCATTGAGATACTGTTTATAGAATTTGCTTCTACGGTTTTAGAAATTGAAAGTAGAATAAAAGCAAACAGTGTAAAAAATAAGATTTTTAGAGTCTTCTTCATAAAACAAATCCCCCTTTGTAAATTTTGGAAAACATTAAGTATAATACAATTATTTCATACAATAAGAAAATTATCAATACAAAATAATCAAAAACTATTGAAAAAACTAAAAAAAACATATATAATAATATATGTTATGCACCAGTAGCTTAGCTGGATAGAGCACTCGGCTACGAACCGAGAGGTCGGGGATTCGAATTCCTCCTGGTGCACCAACTATTTTTTTAGTTAAAGGAGAAAACTAGATGAAACCAAGCTACAGAAGTGAAGATGGTAATATAGTAGAGCTCTTAAATATAAAAGGAATAGAATTCATAAAAACCAAAGAGATAAATTTTGAAGGTGAAATATACTCTGAATTTAGAAATAAAGATAAAAATAAAATTTATTTTGCAATAAAAGATGGGGAAGAGTATAAAGAAATTATAGATGAAAATAAGCTGAACCGAATGATAAAAGAAAATTATAAGGTTAAAAATAATGCGGATATTATAGATTAAAAGAATGTCTTAAAATACAATTAAGTATTTATAAAGACATTCTTTTTTATATTGATTGACTAAACGTAAATTAAAAACTTTAAACCTTAGCGAAAATTTTTTATATATTTGCAATTTTTCATTAAGAAAAATCATAAAAATTTAAATTCATAAAAGTTCATGCAGAGATTTTTGCTATGGGCCTACCGCAATAACCTTGTTATGTGGATTATAAGTATCTCGTGAAAGGCATTCGGTAGATACCAATGTCCCGTTTGAATCATATAAATATTTGTAAGCAACTGTTCTGCAACCATTTGAACCACTTTGTATTACTTTTGTTTCGCCACTTGCAAGTGATGGGTCAGTTTTGTAGGTGGTCTTTGCATAAACAGTAGATACATATTTAGATTCTAATACAACTTTGTAATCTGTATCACGTTTTAATCCATATATGTAAATTTTAAGGATTTTTCCTGAAGTGTCGCAAGAAATTCTAACTGGATAATCTCTGTTATTTGTAAATTTGAAGTCTGGACCTCCCCAAGAAACTGTTGCATCAAGACCCGGTGTAACATAAGATGGCTTAAATCCATGGTTTGTTCTTTCAGTTATTTCTAAGTTTGCATATAAAACTGCATTGTATAGAGTTGAAGAAACTTGGCAAATTCCTCCGCCGTATTCTTGAACAACTTTGCCACCAAAGTAAGCGGGAGCAGGTTTAAATCCTGCAGCAGCGGTTCTTTTTCCAACTACTTGATTGTATGAGAAGGTTTCGCCCGGCATCAAAACCGTGCCATTAATCTTTTGAGCTGCTAAACGAATATTAGTAGAGCGATTGCTATTACTACTTGTGAATGATGTACTAA
>CAUGFN010000049.1:0-6383 GCA_959598745.1 uncultured Eubacteriales bacterium | reverse complement strand
ATACGTTGCAATTGCTGATGTTATTAGAAATTGTGAATTAGTAGCCAATAAAGTTGCAATAGCAATTTGTCCAAAAGGACTTGAAAATCAAGTTCAAATAACTGCGCAAGCTGCAGACGAGCTTTTAAATTTAAATGGAATAGAATCTTCATTTGTTATTTGCGAAAGTGATAATAAAATTCATATAAGTGGAAGATCAAATGGAAATTTAAATGTTCAAATCATACTTGAAAAATTTGGCGGTGGCGGTCATATGATGATTGCCGGAGCACAAATTGAAGGTAAGAGTATAGATGAAGTTAAAGCAATGCTAATAGATGCAATAAATAAAAAAGAATAGCTTTATATGGCGGAAGGAAGGTCGGTTACTTCATCCGCCTTTTTAAAATAAAAGAGGAGGTATTATTATGAAAGTTATTTTACAAAAAGACATTAAATCAGTTGGAAAGAAAGGTCAAATATTAGATGCATCTGATGGATATGCAAGAAATTACTTATTACCTAAAAAACTTGCTGTTATAGCAGACGCAACTAATTTGAACGAATTAAAAACCAAACAAGATGCTAATAAATATAAGAGAGATATGACAATGGCAAATGCTAAAGAATTAGTGGAAAAAATGAAAAGTTTTGAACTAACATTCAAAATAAAAGCTGGAGAAAACGGAAAAACTTTTGGTAGTGTTACAGCAAAAGATATCGCAGACGAACTTAATAAAAAGTATTTTGTTGAAGTTGATAAAAAGAAAATTGGATTAGCAGATGCAATTAAAACAATCGGTATATATACAATAGACGTTAAATTATTTGAAGGAATAGTTGGAAAGTTAAAGGTTACAGTTTTAGCTGATTAGTATATGATAACTAAGTATATTGAAAGGAAATAGGGTAGAATGGATGAAATAATTGCAAGGGTTCCACCAAATGATGTACAGGCTGAACAGGCTGTACTAGGACTTATGCTTGTTGATAAAGATGCTGTACTTACAGTTATAGAAATGCTTAAGCCGAGTGATTTCTATAAGCCTGAGCATGAAGAGATATATGCAGCTATATTAGATTTATATGAGGCGAGTAAAGCTATAGATTTACTTACTCTTAAGGAACAACTTAGGCTTAGAGGAAAATATGATATAATAAACGGTTTCGAATATTTGGTTTCACTTACAAGTCCAATGTATTCTGTAGCTAATGTTGAGTATTATGCCGAGATTGTCAGAGAAAAGTCTACGTTAAGAAAATTAATAAAGTCAGCCAATATAATTTCGCAGGAAAGTTATGATGCAAAAGAAGACGCTATTACAATTACAGAAAAAGCAGAAAAAGAAATTTTTAATATAATTCAACATAAAGAAAATTCTTATGCGTTAATAAAAGATGTATTAGTTGACACATTTGATAATTTGGAGAAGCTTGCTTCACAGGAGGAAGGTATAATTGGAATTCCTAGTGGCTTTGCTGACTTAGATAGCAAGACACTTGGTTTTTTGCCAGGACAATTAGTAATTGTTGCAGCAAGACCTGCTATGGGTAAATCGGCATTTGCCTTAAATATATTGACAAATGCGGCGATAAAATCTAATAAATCTGTTGTTTATTTCAGCTTGGAGATGGGTAAAGAAGAACTAGTAAACAGAATACTTTCAGCTGAAGCTATGGTTGATAGTAGCAAGATAAGAAGCGGAAAGCTTGAGGATGAAGATTGGATTAGTTTAACAAATGCATCAGGAACACTTTCGGAGGCTAAAATAATATTAGATGATTCGGCGGGCTTTTCACCTATCGAGCTAAGAGCAAGATGTAGAAAATTAAAAATGGAATATGACATAGGACTTGTAGTAATTGATTACTTGCAATTAATGGATGCAAGTAAAAATAATGCAAGTAGACAAGCAGATATATCTGAGATAAGTAGATCTCTAAAAGTACTTGCGAGAGAAATTGGCGTGCCAATAATTGCATTGTCACAACTTAGCCGTGCTCCTGAGCAAAGACCAGATCATAGGCCTATGCTAAGTGACTTAAGGGAATCTGGTTCTATTGAACAGGATGCCGATATGGTTATGTTTTTATATAGAGATGATTACTATAATCCAGATACAGATAAGAAAAATGTAGCTGAAGTAATCCTTGCTAAAAACAGAGCTGGTTCTACAGGAACGGCTGAGCTTTTATGGCTTGGACAATATACCAAGTTTGTTAATTTAGATAAATATCATTGATACGGAGAAGAAAATTTATGCTAAATAAAGTAAAAGAAACAATAGAAAAATATAATTTAATAGATAAAAATGATAAAATTGTGGTAGCTGTATCAGGTGGCCCAGACTCAATATCACTTTTAGATATTTTGTATAAGCTTAATTACAATATTTGCGTTGCACACGTGAATCATGGACTTAGAGAAAATGCCATAATTGATCAAAAATTTGTTGAGGATTTTTGCAATAAAAGAAACATCCCTTGTTTTGTGAAGCAAATAAAACTGAAAGAGCTAAAAGTTAAGATGACACTTGAAGAAGCTGGCAGAAAAGAAAGATATGATTTCTTTTATGAGATTATGAAAAATCAAAAGTGTAACAAGATTGCTACTGCACATAATAGTAATGATAATGCTGAAACAGTTATTATGAATATAATAAGAGGCAGTGGTGTTTCAGGATTAAAAGGCATAGAGCCAATAAGAGATAACGTAATAAGACCACTTATAGAAATTACTCGTAAAGAAATCGAAGCTTACTGCAAAGAAAACGAACTAGATCCTCGACATGATGAGTCTAACGATGAAGATATATATACTAGAAATAAAGTTAGATTAAAAGTTATTCCATATATAGAGGAAAATATAAATTCGAATGTTGTTAATAATATTAATAGACTTTCTAGTATTGTTTTAGAAGAAGAAAAATATATAGAAAAAGAAACAGAAAAGGCATATAATGAATGCTTAATTGCTTCTGAAGAAAATAGAAATGTATACAATTTGAAAAAATTTAATTCATTAGATATTGTTATAAAAAAGAGATTAATTAAAAAATTTATAATAAATTTATTAGGAAATGCAAAAGATATAGAGAAGATACATATAGATGATATTGTGAAGCTATGTGATAAAAATATAGGTGGAAAATTCTTGATGCCAAATAAGAGAGTGAGAATAAGCATTATAAAAGGTACGATTGAATGTATCAAAATGTGTTAAAACAAAATAATAAATGCTGTGAATATCAACCAATATGAGGTATATAGTGCTTTAGAATTTATAAGTACGTAGGCATTATTAACTTTTAGTAAATTACTAGACAACAAATTACATGTGTGGTAACATTAAGGATGACATTAAAATAATAAAATAAAGGAGGAGCAAATGAAAAAGACATTTAGAGGCATAGCCCCATTGATAATAGTGTTAATAATAATATTCTTTTCAATTTCTGTAATGATGGATAAGAAAGATGACACAAAATTAACTTATAATGAATTACTATCTGCAATTCAAACTGGAGATGTTATTTCGATTGAATTATCAAGCGAGGGACCATATGCAACAGTAATACAGAAAAAAGACGGAAAAAAAGTAGAAAAAACAGTTAATATACCAGATAGAGGTGCTTTTATTGAGTATGCACAAACAGCTATCACGGAAAATGGAGCAACATTTGAATTAAAAGAAAATTCTCCATCAATAGCACTTACATTGATAGACTATATCACACCAATAGGAATGGTTGTAATATTTATATTATTCTGGGTATTTATGATGCAAAATCTTGGTGGCGGAAAGGGTGCGATGTCTTTTACAAAAAACAGAGCTAGACTTTCAAATCCAGACGATAAAAACAAAATCACATTTAAAGATGTAGCTGGACTTCCTGAGGAAAGAGAAGAGTTACAAGAGGTTGTAGAATTTTTGAAATATCCAAAGAAATTTATTGATATGGGTGCAAGAATACCAAAAGGAATATTACTTGTTGGTCAACCAGGTACAGGTAAAACATTACTTGCTAAAGCCGTTGCAGGTGAAGCAGGGGTTCCATTCTTTTCAATAAGTGGTTCAGACTTTGTTGAAATGTATGTTGGCGTTGGTGCATCAAGAGTAAGAGATTTGTTTGGTGAGGCAAAAGCAAAAGCACCATGTATAGTATTTATAGATGAAATTGATGCTGTTGGTCGTCAAAGAGGTGCAGGCCTTGGAGGCGGACATGATGAAAGAGAGCAAACATTAAACCAATTACTAGTTGAAATGGACGGATTTGGAACAAATAGCGGTGTAATAGTTTTAGCAGCAACCAATAGACCAGATATCTTGGATCCAGCTCTTCAAAGACCTGGTAGATTCGATAGGCAAATAGTTGTACCAGCACCGGATGTAAAAGCAAGAGAAGAAATTCTTGCATTATATGCAAAGAAGAAAAAATTGTCAGGTGAAATTGACTTAGGAGTACTTGCTAAAAACACAGCAGGATTCACAGGTGCAGACCTAGAAAATATGATGAATGAAGCAGCTCTTTTAGCAGCTAGAAAAGACCAAACAACAATAACTATGCAAGACTTAGAAGATGCAATGGTTAAAGTCTTAATGGGACCTGAAAAGAGAAGCAAAGTTATATCAGAAGAAGACAAAAAGTTAGTAGCATATCATGAGGGTGGTCACGCAGTTGTAAGTAGATTCTTAGAGCATGCAGAACCAGTACATCAGGTATCAATAATACCAAGAGGTATGGCTGGCGGATACACAATGTATAAAAATACAGAGGACAAATCTTTCATGTCAAAATCAGAAATGGAAGATAAAATAGTATCACTTCTTGGTGGTAGAGTTGCAGAGCAACTAGTACTAAATGATATAAGCACAGGTGCTTCAAACGATATAGAAAGAGCAAGTAAAATTGCTAGAAGCATGGTAATGAAGTATGGTATGAGTGATAAACTAGGAACAATAACATTTGGAAATGATCAAGAAGAAGTATTCTTAGGAAGAGACATTAACAATGTTAAAAACTATAGTGATGAAATCGCAGCCGTAATCGATGTTGAAGTTAAGAAGATAATAGATACAGGTTACAACAGGGCAAAGAGAATACTAGAAGAACACATAGATAAACTTCATAGAGTAGCTAGCGTATTATTAGAAAAAGAAAAGATTGAAGCAGAAGAATTTGAAGCAATAATGAATTCATAAAAAATAAGCCATCCTTGTAAAAGAGTTTAACAAGGGTGGCTGTTTTTGTATTAAAAGTAAATTTGATAAAAATTAAATGGCGGTAGTCTTTTAGAAGAGCTACCGCCATTTTTAAGTAAAATATAAATTATTTTTTAGGTAATATTTTATCTTTACCACCCATATAAGGTCTTAAAGCAACTGGAATATTAACACTGCCATCTTCATTAACGTTATTCTCTAAAAATGCAATTAAACCACGAGGAGTAGCAAGAACAGTATTGTTAAGAGTGTGAACTAAATAGTTTCCATCTTTACCTTTTGCTCTGATGCCAAGACGTCTTGCTTGGGCATCTCCAAGAGTTGAACAGCTTCCAACTTCAAAATATTTCTTTTGTCTTGGACTCCAAGCTTCAACATCACAAGATTTAACTTTTAAATCTGCTAAATCACCACTGCAGCATTCAAGGGTTCTAACTGGTACATCTAGGCTTCTAAAGAATTCAACTGTGTAGTTCCACATTTTATTGTACCATTCCATAGAATCTTCAGGTTTACAAAGAACAACCATTTCTTGTTTTTCGAATTGATGAACTCTATAAACTCCTCTTTCTTCGATACCGTGAGAACCAACTTCTTTTCTAAAGCATGGAGAATAAGAGGTAAGGGTAAGTGGTAGTTCTTCTTCTTTTACAATTTGTCCTTTAAATTTACCAATCATAGAGTGCTCGCTAGTACCAATTAAAAATAGATCTTCACCCTCGATTTTGTACATCATAGCCTCCATTTCTGCAAAGCTCATAACTCCGTTTACAACATCGCTTCTAATCATAAAAGGTGGAATACAATATGTAAAGCCTTTGTCAATCATAAAGTCTCTTGCATAAGAAATCATTGCAGAATGAAGTCTAGCAACATCTCCAATTAAATAGTAAAAACCATTTCCACTAGTTCTACCAGCACTGTCTTTATCAAGTCCATTTAATCTTGCCATTATATCAGCATGATAAGGAACTTCAAAATTAGGTACAACTGGTTCACCGAATTTTTCGTTTTCAACATTTTCACTATCATCTTTTCCTATTGGAACAGATGCATCAATTATATTTGGAATAACCATCATTTTTTCTTTAATCTTTGCAGATAAATCAGCTTCTTTAGCTTCAATATCTTCTAATTCTTTGTTAATTTCAGAAACCTTAGCTTTTATGGCATTTGCTTC
>CAUGFN010000048.1:0-6880 GCA_959598745.1 uncultured Eubacteriales bacterium | reverse complement strand
CCAGATAGAATAAAGACAGGAGTAATAGAAAAAAGCCAAAGCGTGAGTGGTGAAGTGATTGAAGATGACGTGTATTCTGATATTTATGGAACGGAATTAGATGAGATAATGAAAGCGTTTGAGGGAACTAAGTTTGGAGCTGATGTAATAACAGACCAAAAGACATTTGTAACAATAATTCCTTATTCCGATTTCTTAGATAATCAATCATATTATTACAAAAATGGAAAGTTTGTTGCTTATGTTAGAGACTTTATAGGAGTTGGTGGAAGTTTCAATTATTATTTTAAGAATGGCAAACTTATAAAGATTGAGAAGAATATTGAAGAAGATCCAAGTTTGTTCCCAGAAGAAAATACAGAAAAAATATTAAAAGCAGCAGAATTTGTAAAAGAAAAATATATTAAATAGGAAAAACAAAAATGTGAGGATGCAATGTCTTCACATTTTTATTTGTGAAAAAAGTGTGTTTTCTCTTGACTTTATAAAATAAAAATCGTAACATAACATAGCATGCTATATATCTTACTATGAATTGGGGGAGAAAAAATGCAAGAAAGTAATTTGGATATTGCACGAATGCTTAAAATACTTCATACTGCAATGAAAACGAAAGCAAATCAGAATTTGGCTGAAAAAAATATAACTGGGTCACAAATGGATATTTTGGTCTTTATTGCAAGTGAGGAAGCAGAAGAAAAAGAAATAAATCAAGTAGATATTCAAAAGCGATTTAGTTTGACTAACCCGACAGTTACAGGAATTTTAAATAGGCTTCAAGAAAAAAAACTTATAAAGAGAGTTCCTAGTAAAAAGGATGCAAGGTTTAATAAGATTATTCTTACTAAAATTGGGCACGAGTTCATGACAAATTGTAAAGAAGAAATTGAAAAGTATGAGAGTAGAATAGTTAAAAACCTTACAGATGAAGAAAAAAAAGAGTTAATTAGGTTACTTGGTGAAGTTTTGAAAAATGTTAAAGAGGAGTGTGAGTAGAAAGAATGATAAAGAAGTTGTTAAAAGTAGTTAGAGAATACAAAAAGGAAGCATTGTTGACTCCATTTTTTGTAATGCTAGAAGTTGTCATGGAAGTTTGCATTCCTCTTGTTATGGGAATGTTAATAGATAATGGATTTTCAGAAGGTCAAGATATTGTAAATGTTAGTGCAATTTATAAATATGGTGGAATATTGATTGCTTGTGCTATTTTAGCTCTTACTTTTGGTATACTTTCAGGAAAATTTGCAGCTAAGGCGGGGGCAGGTTTTGGAAAAAATTTAAGACATGATTTGTATTACAAAGTACAAGAGTTTTCTTTTAAAAATGTTGACAAATTTAGTAGTGCAAGTTTAGTAACTAGGTTAACAACTGACGTTACAAATGTTCAACAAATATTTCAGGCAGTAATTCGTATAGCCATTAGAACGCCACTTATGTTTATATTCTCATTTGTTATGGGATTTAGAATAAGTTCAAGGTTATCTATAATATTTTTAGTTTTAATACCTGTAATAGCTATAGCACTATATTTCCTTATGAATAAAATACATCCAATAATGACAAGTGTATTTAACAGATATGATGATCTAAACAATGTAGTAGAGGAAAATGTTAGAGGAATAAGAGTTGTAAAATCATTTGCAAACGAAGAATATGAAAAGAAAAAATTTGAAACAGTTTCAAATGATATTTATGAAAAATTCAGTAAAGCTGAGAGATACATGGCACTTAATATGCCAGTAATGCAAATTGGTATTTATTCATGCATATTGTTAGTTTCATGGTTTGGAGCAAAAGTTATTGTAAGTTCAGGCGCGACAGAACTTACAACAGGTGGGCTTCAAAGTTTAATCACATATGGAATTCAGTTATTAAGTAGTTTAATGATGCTCTCATTTATGTTTGTTATGGCAGTAGTATCAAAAACATCAGTTGAAAGAGTTATAGAAGTTCTAGATGAGGAACCAGATTTGAAAAATCCTAAAAAACCTATTTTCAAAGTTAAAGATGGAAGTGTTGAATTCAAAAATGTTGGTTTCAGTTATGTAAATGATGAGAATAAAGAGTGTTTAAAAAACATTAACTTAAGAATAAAATCAGGTGAAACAATAGGAATTATAGGCGGGACAGGAACTGGTAAGTCATCACTTGTAAACTTGATACCAAGACTATATGATGCGACATCGGGAGAAGTTAAAGTTGGTGGCGTAAATGTAAAAGATTATGATATAGAAACACTTAGAAACGAAGTGGCAGTTGTACTTCAAAAGAATGTTTTATTCTCAGGTACAATTGCAGAAAATATTAGATGGGGAAACAAAGATGCATCTGATGAAGAGGTAGAGAGAGTTTGTAAATTAGCACAAGCAGATGAGTTTGTTAAGAGTTTTCCTGAAAAATATAATACATATATAGAACAAGGTGGAACCAATGTATCAGGCGGACAAAAACAAAGATTATGTATTGCAAGAGCACTACTTAAAAAGCCTAAAATATTGATACTAGATGATTCAACTAGTGCAGTTGATACAAAAACAGATAGCCTTATAAGAAAAGCCTTTAAAGAAGAAATTCCAAATACAACTAAATTTATAATTGCGCAAAGAATCTCTTCGGTAGAAGATGCAGATAAGATTATAGTAATGGAAAATGGTATGGTTAATGGCTTTGGCACACATGAAGAGTTATTAAAGAATAACAAAATATATAAAGAAGTGTATGAATCTCAAACGAAAGGAGCTGATACAGATGAAAAATAAAAAAATGCCTAAAAATTTCGGAAAGAAAATAAGCAAAGGAACAATAAAAAGATTATTTGGATATATAAAAAGAAAATATCTAAAACAATTTATAGCCGTTTTCGTTTGTATCATAGTCAGCGCATTAGCAAATGTATATGGTTCGATGTTTTTAAAAACTTTGATAGATGATTATATTTCACCATTATTACTAGAAGAGAATCCGGTATTCACTGGACTTTTGAAGGCAATTACAACAATGGGAATGATTTATGCAGTTGGAATACTAGCATCGTACTTATATAACAGAATAATGGCTGTTGTGTCTCAAGGAGTTTTAAAAGATGTGAGAGATGAGATGTTTTCAAAGATGGAAACATTTCCAATAGAATATTTTGATACTAATACACATGGCGATATAATGAGCCATTACACAAACGATGCAGATACATTAAGAGAAATGTTTGGTAGAAGTTTGCCACAAACGATTCAATCACTTACTACAATAATTGGTGCATTTGTTGCAATGTTGATTGTTAATGTTCCGCTTACAATATTTATAGTGGTATTTTTAACTTTAATGATACGAGTTACTAAAAGCGTTGCGGGAAAAAGTAGTAAGTTCTTCATAAAACAACAAGAATCGCTTGGTGAAGTAAATGGATACGTAGAGGAAATGATAAATGGTCAAAAAGTAATCAAAGTATTTTGTCATGAAGAAGAAAGTGAAAAAGATTTTGATAAAATAAATGATGAATTATTTGAGCATATGTATACTGCAAATAAGTATGCAAATATTCTAATGCCAATAATGAACAATATGGGAAATATTGAATACGTATTAGTAGCAATAGTAGGTGGTTTACTTGCTGCAAATGGGCTTACATCATTAACGGCTGGTTCTATGGTAACATTCTTGAGTCTTACAAAGACATTTACGCAACCAATGATGAGACTTGCTCAACAAGTAAATACAATAGCAATGGGTCTTGCAGGAGCTGATAGAATATTCAAATTATTAGATACTCCATCAGAAGAGAATGAGGGAAAAGTTACACTTGTAAGAGTTGAAGAGTCAGATGATTATATAGTTGAAACTAAGCAAAATACAGGAAAATGGGCTTGGAAAGTGCCAGATGAGTTGCATGGCTATAAGTATGTTGATTTAAGGGGATATATTCAATTAAACAATGTTACATTTAGTTATGATGGGAAAAATGATGTTTTGCATGATATAACACTTTATGCAAAACCTGGTCAAAAGATAGCATTTGTTGGTGCCACTGGTGCAGGAAAAACAACAATTACGAATTTGATAAATCGTTTTTATGATATCAAAGAAGGCGAAATTTTATATGATGGAATAAATATCAAGGATATAAATAAATACGATTTGAGATTGTCACTTGGTATGGTTCTTCAAGACACGAATTTATTTACTGGAACAATAAAAGATAATATAAAATATGCAAAACAAGATGCAACAGATGAAGAAGTTATAAATGCAGCAAAGATAGCGAATGCAGATGAATTTATAAATTTATTGCCAGATGGATATGACACAATGCTTACTAATAATGGCGCTAATTTGTCTCAAGGACAAAGACAACTTTTATCAATAGCAAGAGCTGCACTTGCAGATCCACCAGTAATGATATTAGATGAGGCAACATCAAGTATAGACACAAGAACAGAAAGAATTGTTCAAGATGGTATGGATAATCTAATGAAAGGTAGAACTGTTTTTGTAATTGCTCACAGATTATCAACAGTAAGAAATTCTAAAGCGATTATAGTGCTAGAACATGGAAGAATAATTGAAAGAGGAGAACATGATGCATTAATTGCCGAAAAAGGTCAGTATTATCAGCTATATACGGGAGCATTTGAACTTGAATAAAATATATTGCACAAATTTGAGCTTAATGTTATAATCAAGCTAAAGATGCTAACAAAAGCAGATTTATGCGAGAAAAAGGAGGTAGTAAATATGCCTGATATCAAGTTTGAAATAGTTGAGGAAATTGCAGTGCTATCTGAATCTAATTCTGGATGGAAGAGAGAACTTAACTTAGTAAGTTGGAACGGCAGAGAGCCAAAGTATGATTTAAGAGATTGGGATGAAAATCATACAAGAATGGGAAAAGGAATAACTTTGACTAAAGAAGAAGTTGAAAAATTAAAAGAGATACTAGAAAAAATAGATTAAAAAATTATATTTGATTGCTAAAGTGCGTGAAAAACTTGGACATTATACGAGTTTTCATGCACTTTTTGTATGTACTAGAAATTTTCTTAATAAAATTTAAAATTAGCGATATAATATTTATAGTATTAGTAGATATGAAATTGAAAGTAAAATTATGTTGATTATAAACAAACTTTTTTAACGAATACAATTGATTTTAGAGTAAAAATAAGATATACTATCGTTGTATTTGGAAAAGCAAGAGAAGGTAAAAATAATTTTAGACCTAATGGAGGAAATATTATGTGGGATAATTTATTTCTGCTTTGGTATATTCTTCGGGATGATGATAAAAACAGCGGTGATGATGGCGGAGGCGGCGGATGTGGCTGTTTGATTCTTATTATCATATTGCTTCTCATTTTTAGAGGTACGCGGTGATGAGTGTTGTGGAAGAAAATGATGTAGAAAAAACGAAAAAATAAATAAACTCAAGCATAAGAGGCACTTGAGTTTATTTATTACGTTGCAATGTGTTAAAAAAGTAACTATACATGAATTATTCCTTCATTAAGTTAATGCAATATTCACATGCACTAATTACAAATCCATTAAAACTATATTCCTTCCTTGTTTTTCCTTTATTAGCCTTTTTTACAATCTCATTTATAGAATCGTTCAATTCTTCACTAAATCTAATTGTTTTTGCTACGTTACTGTTTCGCGATTTTTTCATTGAGAAATTTTCCATAAATACCTCCTTATAATTATGACTTCAAAGTTTATATAACATAATATAGGTTACAAAAATATAACCTAAAATATAACCGTAAAATGCAACCAAATTTGTTGAATACGTGGAAAATCTATATTATAATCAAATGAAAAAAGGATGAATATACTATGAAAAAAATGAATGATAAATGTCGATTTGAAAGTTTAATCGAAAAAGCATGTGAAAATTATATAGATGATGCCAAAAAAGTAAAAAATACCAAAATAAAGAAGAAAGAAAAACGGTAAAAACACGCCCAAATGATGTTTTACAAGATTTTTACAAATATAACAAACTTTTCACAAACCTTTTACTAAAATTGCTTGTTTGAGGCTATATGTGATGTTAAAATGATGTCGTACAAACGAGAAAGAAGAGGTGATAAGCATGAAAGAGGCTAAAAATAATATGTTATACTTGGATGAAATCAGAGAAAAATTAGGAATAGCACCAAAGAAATGCTTGTATGAAAAAATAAAAGGTGAAGTTATTATTTTTAAGGTACAAGAAGAAAAAGCTTGCATGGCGTAATTTTTTATGGAGTAGAGGTGTAAATTTTGAGTAAGTTAAAATGGAAAGCGGGAACAATGGTATATCCACTTCCAGCAGTCATGGTTTCTTGTGGAGATTTTGACAATGCTAATATAATAACTGTAGCGTGGACAGGGACAATTTGTACTAACCCTGCAATGACATATATATCGATAAGACCGGAAAGATATTCATATGATATCATAAAGAATACAGGCGAATTTGTTATTAATTTAACAACGAAGAAACTTGCGCGAAGTACGGATTTTGCTGGTGTTAGAAGTGGAAAAGATGTTAATAAATTCGAAGTGCTAAAGTTGACTAAAGAAAAAGCAAATGAAGTAAATGCTCCTTTAATAAAGGAAAGCCCAATAAATGTAGAATGCAAGGTTACAGAGATAAAAGAATTAGGTTCACATCATATGTTTATTGCAAAAGTTCTTTGCGTTGATGTAGATGAAAAATATCTAGATAAAACGGGTAGATTCAATATGGAGAAATGTGGATTAATAGCGTATTCTCATGGACAGTATTTTGAACTTGGAGAAAGTTTGGGGAGATTTGGTTTCTCAGTAAAAAAATAGAACATAATCAAAAATGTACTGAACCCAAAAAGTTGGACAGTATAAATTAGGCTACTAACATGGA
>CAUGFN010000047.1:0-6931 GCA_959598745.1 uncultured Eubacteriales bacterium | reverse complement strand
CTTGTTGATGTTACAAAGATAGCAGATGCCAGTTTTGTTCCAGAATATGTTCAAGCAACAGATTATACTTCTTTAGGTAACTTTATAGTAGGAAAACTTGATACTAAAGAACAGTGTGATATGCTTGGAGATGGAGTGTTTCAAAAGGTCGAGGATGACCTTATAAGATATGCACTTTTACCAGAAAGTGAAATAGGAAAAAAAGAAGAAATGTTAGTACCAGGATTGCCGACATTCTCATTTTGGTATTCTGGACATATATCTTTTATAGCTGAGTCCCCAACTGGAAAATTCACTGAAAGGGAAGAAAAAGAAGTTATTTCTATATTATCTAGTTTTAGAACCTCGAAAGATGAAAATATAGACAATAATTCTAATTTTATAAAGTCAATTGATGATTTATGGGATAAACTTAAAGGTAAATGGAAATTTGAAGAATATATTATGAATGGAGAAAATATAGGCAATGAAGAACATGTTCTAGAATTACGATATATCGATAATAAACCTGCATTATCAAGAATTTATGATGAACAAGATGTTAATATTTTCTTTTATGATTTTTCAATTGCAGACATTAACCATTATACAGCTTATGTATATAAAAGAGATGAGTACGGTGAAAAGTCCCCTGCTAATTGGGGAGATGATGTTGTGGTTGTATCATATTCTTTTGATTTAACAAATATCTCAAATGATATATTATCAATTGATTATAAAATTATGTTTGACAATGGATTTATAGATACTCACACATATAAGTATAGTAAAATAAAATAAATAAAAAAGTGGAACTGAAAGACATAAATTGTCAATCATTTCCATTTTTTTCTCTTTGAATGATGTCTAATTTATAAATATAGTCTAATGTAGAACTTAAGAGTTTTGCCTTTTCTTTTATTGTATCATCATCTGATAATAAATAGGCTGTGTGATATTCATCCAAGTCTTTTTTTAATAAATTTCTGGTACGCAATCCTAAAGAATTATCGTTAGGAAAGTAAGGAGATAGAAAAGAATGAAAATCTGGTAAAAGTATCTCGTTTAAAGATTTTTCAAGCCCTCTATATGATTTAGTGTTATTGCAAAAATTATTAAACATTTTAATAAAGTTATCTTTACATTTAGCGTATAAAAACTTAATAGCGTTTCGTTTTGAAATACTGTAATTATTGAAAACCAAATTTTCACTAATTCCTAATTCAAGAAAAAAAGGTGAGCTCGATTTATCACTATAATCAAATAGTCTGTCAATAAGAATCTCATAGAAACTTAGACATTGTGCAAAAGGTACATAGTCTGATAATAATAATGTAACTTTGTCTATATAGTTTTTAGAATCAAATGAAGCTTTAATTAATAAAGAGAACAGCTCATACATATAATCTTCTCTTTCTGACTTGGTTCCCCATAAAGCTTCTACTTCATTGTTAAATAAGTTGCATTCAACAAGATTTTTTATGAATTTATTTGTAACCAGATACTTATTGTTTTTTGTCAATTTAAAGTTAATCACTTTACTCACAATACTTTCATCATATGGGCTTATCTGTGAGTATGTATAGTTAGAGGATTGTATTTTATTTTTTATTCTTTTGTGTGTTTTTTTTATAAAAAACTCTGCTAAATCATTCATGTGTGCCTCCTTGTACATGGGTATTTTTTCTAAATTATAACACATTAACCCCCATTTAAACACCCATGATTCATGTATAATTAAATCAGGATAATTATCCTAAATTATCACTCTAGAGGATTATGTAGAAAGGAGAAGAGAGCTATGCAAGCAAGAATTGCTGGTAAAAGTGTTGTGAATTTCAAAAATCCAGAAGGTCAAACAATAACTGGTGTGAATCTCTATATTTTGTTTGAAGACAGTAATACAGAAGGTCTAAAAGCAGAAAAAGTATTTGTTAAAGAAGAAATTAAAATTCCAGTTCTACAACAGAACGATTTAGTAGAAATATTTTTCAACATGAAAGGCAAAGTGGAACGAGTGGAAAAAATCACAAAATAAACTCATGTGTATATATAGGGATGTGTACAGTCTCTTTATATACCATTAATGAAGGAGAAAATAAAATGAAAAAAAAGAAAAATGATAAATTCGCCGTTGCATGTGCATTTGAAATATTACACAAGTGTATATCTATTGATCACATAGAAGACTGTAACGAAATATGCAAATCTCTTGAATCATATGACGAATTATCTAAAGAATGTCTTAAAAACAATGATTTATCAGATGAGTTTTTAAAAGATGTTCAAAGATATATTGATAATTACATATTACCTATTCTAGAAGAAGATTATTGGGATTTTATTAAAAAGGAAGAATATGGGAAAGTCAATGACAAAGGTTTTTTCGAAATAAATTCTGAAGAATCGGCAGAAAAAATTTGCTTAGAATTCATGGGCAATTCGCTAAATTTAGCAAAAGAGCTATTAAATGTATTTTCTAAATATCTTAGATAGTAATTGAGAAAAGGGTAATTCCCTTTTCTCAATTAAAATAGGAGGTTATTATGAACGCATTACTTGAAAAGAAACTACAACGAACTAAAAATAGATATAGGATTTTTCTGGGTTTACATGAATTAAGAAACAGACCGATTTATAATTTAATTTGGATTCCTGTTATTTTGATAATAATTGCATTTGAGTATATTAAAACAATATATGTATCAAATTTTAATGTTCCTTTAATTTTGACTTCAGCTTTCTCGGTAGCAGAAAAAACTCTATCTTTTATTATTCCTGTTATCTTGATATATAGTGTTATTTATTTGGTGGGAGAATTAGTGGCAAGAGAAGATGAAAGTGAATTAGAGGGATTCGTAAATAAACATTCAAAAGAGGGTTATGCAATATTAGTATATAAAAAATCCATTAAGGGTAATAAAGCTAATGTGAGAGAATTTTATACAAATATTCCATTACATATCTGGGTTGAAAATCGTAAAGATGTTGAACATTTTCTAAATTGCAAAATTAAGGAAGAGGATATTACTTACTCTAAAAGAGGTTTTATAAAATTCACATCATCAAAAGGGATATTTTCAAAAGAAAGTGACCTACTGTATGACGACATCTGAAAGTAATTTGAATGTAGCCTACGATTACGATGAATATGTATATTATGGAAATAAAGTGAGTATTACTTCTCCTATTGATGGAACTAGCAACTCACATATGCTTCTAACTGGAATGAGTGGGTCAGCTAAGAGTTCGTGTCTACTTGTGATTTTTGGTAGACTTATACAACTTGAAGAACAGGGGATATATTATTTTGCAGATTTCAAACAAGATGATATGTTTGAATTTTTACGGGGGACAAAAAGGTATTATCCTTTTAAAAGGTGTGCTGAAGCGGTTGATGTTGTTTATGAAATATTATTAAAACGGCAATCTGGAGAAGATAAAACCAGATATCCAGTAACTCTAATATTTGATGAATATGTAGCCTGCATTCTTTATCTATTTGAAATTGATAAAAAGAAGGCTGAAATTGTAATGAATAAAATTTCAACATTGCTTATGCTTGGGCGATCGCTTCGTATTAGGGTTATAGCTACTTGTCAGCGTCCAGACGCTTCAGTGTTTAAAAATGGTTCTCGTTTAAATTTTGGGATAATTATAGTTTTAGGTGCTTCAATAAAAAGTATTTATGAAATGCTTTTACCTAAAGAATACATTGAAGCAATAGGGAATAGAAAGTTTAAGACAGGGGAAGGTGTGGTGTTGTTGCAAAGCTCAGTGTTGCACTTTGTAAAAATACCAATCATTCGCAATAAAGATAAACTTGAAGAATTGTGTGTAGCTGGATTATCTAAATAACAAATAAGAATAGCTGTGGCGAAGCCACAGGCTATTCTTACAAGTTGTGCTAGTATTACCACAACTTGTAAACAACAAGCATATAATACACTCTTAAAAATTTATAAATATTTATGAAGATATATATTGTGTAAGTTTTGATTGAACAAAATGCACAGATTGGTGGTGTTATTATCGACAAACAATCATATATGTACCAGCTGACTATAAATAATCCTATTGAAAAGGGATATACACATGAACATATCAAAAGTAAAATCATTGATAATTTTAAGACAATTACTTATTTTTGTATGGCAGATGAAAAGGGAGCTACATTTCATACACATATATTTTTGGTATTTACTTCTAGAGTTCGATGGTCAATGATAAAACGTTATTTTAGTGAGGCACATATAGAAGCTTGCAAAGGAACAGTATCTGATAATATTCTCTACATAAAGAAGGATGGTAAATGGTTAGATGATTTAAAAAATGAGCAAAAGATTGATAATTCCTTTGAAGAATTTGGCAATCCACCTCCAGATTCTAAAGGGAAAAGAAGTGATTTATCTGAATTATATCGAATGATAAATGATAATATGAGTAACTCTGAAATAATTCAGGCGAATCAGGATTATATTATGCAAATTGATAAGCTAGATAAATTACGCAATACAATTCTAACTGATAAGTACAAAGATACAGTAAGATTAGATTTAGAAGTTATTTATATAAGTGGAGCAACAGGAACGGGAAAAACTAGACATGTAATGGAAAGCTCTGGTTATTCTAATGTATATAGAGTTACGGACTATATACACCCATTTGATAGTTATTCATGTCAGCCTGTTATATGCTTTGATGAATTTAGGTCATCAATAAATATATCTAAAATGCTTATGTACTGTGATGTATACCCAGTAGAGTTACAATCTAGATACTCGAATAAGGTTGCATGTTATTCTAAGGTGTTTATAGTAAGTAATTGGCCCTTAGAAAAACAGTATTCTGAAGCACAAATTAATGATATAGAAACATGGTTAGCTTTTTTAAGAAGGATTACTAAAGTTTTGATTTTTGAAAAAAATCGAATTCAAGAATTTAACACAGTTAAAGAGTATTTTGATTTTTTGAACGGTAAAGGGGGAAAGTCCTATGAAGAAGGAAGTGCCGGTTTCGGATAAAGCGTTATTAACATTAGAAGAAGCTTCTTCTTATTTTAATATAGGAATTAACAAATTAAGGGAACTTACAAATAGTGAAGATTGTAAGTTTGTTATCTGGTGTGGAAATAAACGCTTGATTAAGAAAAATATGTTTTGTGAGTACTTGGATAAACAGTATTCAATATAAAAATGAACAGTAGACAAATTGAACACACTTGATATAATTTAAATATGAGTGTGTTCTTTTTGTTGTAAGGATATAACAGAAAGGATGATAACATGTCAGTTAAACGAAGAAAAGATTCTAAAAATAGAATTTTAAAGGAGGGAGAATACGAACGCTCTAATAATACATATGAATTTAAATGGACAGATAAAAATGGTAAAAGACATTCTACTTATGCGAAAACGCTTGATGAGTTAAGAGAGAAAGAGCTAGATATTTTAAGAGATACATTAAATGGAATTAAGGTAAATGGTAAGAATCTAACAGTCAATGACTTTTATAATAAATGGGAAAGTTTAAAACGAGGTTTAAAAGGTAATACATTTCAAAATTATAAGTATATGTATAATCAATTTGCTAGAGAACATTTGGGTAATATCAAAATATGTGAACTTAAAAGAACGGATATTAGAGGATTTTATAACATGCTTTTAGATAATCGCCATTTAAAAGTAAGAACTGTTGAATGTTTGCATACGGTCTTACACCAAATACTAGAATTAGCGGTTGAAGATGATTGTATAAGATATAATCCTTCAGATAATGCTTTAAGAGAACTTAAAAGGGCGCACAACAAAGATGTTGAGAAAAGAAAAGCATTAACTAAAGATGAACAAAAGATATTTGAAAAGTATCTTGAAAAAGAGGGATTTAATCACAAGTGGTATCCAATATTTATTGTTATGTTATGGACTGGAATGAGAGTTGGAGAAGTAACAGGGTTAACTTGGGAAGATATTGATTTTGAAAACAACACAATCACAGTATCACACACATTAGTCTATTATGATAGAGGTGGTAAAGATAGGTGTGGTTATGCAATCAACACCCCTAAAACAAATGCAGGAAATAGAGTGATTCCAATGATAGAAAAAGTAAGATTAGCTTTATTAGAAGAAATGGATTGTCAAAAACAATTAGGTATTAAATGTGTTGCCAAAATAGATGGATATACAAATTTTGTTTTTGTGAATAGGTTTGGTACAACCTATAATCAAGCTACTCTTAATAAAGCGTTAAGAAGAATTATACGAGATTGTAATTATGAAATTATGGATAAAGGAAATGCTAATTCGATAATTCTTCCAAATATATCGAATCACTCATTAAGACATACTTTCACAACTAGAATGCTAGAGGCGGGAGTAAATTTAAAAGTTATGCAAGAAGTTTTAGGGCATTCGGACGCACAAACGACAATGAATATTTATGCTGAAGCAAAACAAGATTTTACCAAAGAAGAATTAGATAAATTTGCTAGATATTTTGAATAGTAAAATGAAATATATGCATACGACAAATGTACGACAGATTTACGACTAATTATAAAGAATTATAAATACATATAAAAATAAAGATAAATAGCAACTTATCGAATAGGCACTAGTAAAGGGATATAAAGTATTTTAATGATTAAGCTTTTTGATCCCTCACATGAAGAAACAATAAGAAAAACGCTTTATATAAAGTGTAAAAGGCACGTAAAATGACGTATTTACGCCAAACTTACGCCAAATTAAAAAGAAAAGATAATTGCAAAGTAGAAGACAAGTTTAAATGGGGCTTGTCTTTTTTTATGCGTGTGCCGGGCATGGCATGAGTTCAGTTGGAGATAAACCAACCACAGGTAGTTACCGCCAAGTGTAGTGAACCACAAGCCGTTGACAGTGATGTCATGGGTGAAGGAAGTGGTGTAGCAATTCTTTTGAGCGTACGTACA
>CAUGFN010000046.1:0-6959 GCA_959598745.1 uncultured Eubacteriales bacterium | reverse complement strand
GCCTTCGTTTTCTTTATACCTGTAGGGATCTGGGGATGATCTTTTACATACTCATTAAACTTAGTAACATCCATTCCGTTTGCAATTGCCAATTCTCTAAAAGCAGTTCCATTTCTGTGAACATCATATCCTAGAGTCTCTTGTAAGATTTTTGTAACAGTTGTTTTCCCTGCTCCAAGATCTCCTGCTAAGCTGATGATTCTCTTTTTCATAAAAATCCACCTTTCTTAAATTTAACCTCTTACTATAACGTATGATAGGTACGCCACATATATAGCTAAAAATGTTATTCCTTCAAATCTAGAAAACTCATATTTTTTCTTAGCTTTTATAAAGACAATGCATAATGCACTGGCAGCCAAGAATACCAAAGCATCGATTACCAAAGAATCCATTTCTAAGTAGATAGGATTGATTGTTGCCGCCAATCCAAGAATTAATAATATATTAAATATACTGCTACCTATAAGATTTCCGACTGCTATATCAACTTTTCCTTTCTTCATTGCTGAAATCGATGTAAAAATCTCTGGAAGTGATGTACCCACAGCAATTACTAATATAGAGATAAAAGTTTCAGATATATTTAATGCGATTGCAATCTTTTCTACCGAATTTACAACCCAGTTAGCTCCTAAAAACACTGCCGCAATGCTTGCAATCATTATAATTATATTTTTAGTAAGCACATCTATATCTTTAAGCTTCAACTTTACTTCATTTTTTTCTTTATTTAGCTTTCTCTCACGCCAAATCTCTGTATATTCGTATAAAGTATAATACATAAATATACCGAAACATAACAAGCAAAACTAAACCATCTGCTCTTGATAATACATTCACGCTACCACCACCAAGAAGCTTGTCCGCCATTAATAAAAATAGCATAAACGCTGTTGCAACAGTCATATACATATCTTTTCTAACAGTAGACTTTTGAAACTTGATTGGTTTAATTATACAAAGAACTCCGAGTATAACACACAAGTTAAACATATTTGTTCCTAATATGTTTCCAAGTGCTATCTCGTTACTTCCTGCCTGTGCACCTGTAATAGCAACAATAAGTTCTGGTAAGCTTGTTCCCAAAGATACTATAGTAACTCCTAAAATTATTTCGCTAATTTTTAATGTTTTTCCGATTTTAGAGCCAGAATCAACAAAATAGTCTGCTCCCTTAATAAGAAAAATTATTCCTAGTGTTAGTAGTATAATTTCTTTGATTAACATTCAACTCTCTCCTTTTTCTTTTGTATATTCTTTACTTCACGACTTGATTTTATAACAAATTTTTATTTTATTCAAGTGTTGCTTTTTTATGTATAAATAAAACCCCAAAATCATCAGTTAATTGGGTGATTTTGAGGTTTATACTTTTTATTCTTTTACCAATGTTGGTTTGGGCTGTGGCGGAATTTCTGCATCTGGTGTTGGTGTAGGTATCGCTATTATTTCTTTTGCACTTATAACTGTATCGCATAATATTTCAAATGTTTTTGTTTCATATCCATCTTTTGATACTGTCACTTCAACAATTACATATTTTCCCTTCATGTCATTCGATATCATATATCTTTTTGATGTTTGACCTGGTATTAGTGTTTTATCTAGTAACTTTCCCGTCTTGCTATAATACCAGTTATATGTTATTTTTGCATCGCTTGGTTTTACATTTGCATCTACTGTTAAGCTTCCACCCACTGTTGGATCACCATTTATTTTTACAGAACCTGTTATTGTATTTTTTTCTATTGTTTCTTGTAAGTTTATTTGACAAGTTGTTTCTGTATATCCTGTCTTAGTTGCTGTTACTACAACGCCTATATATTTTCCGCTCATATCACTTGTTATTTCATACGTTTTAGCTGTTTCACCTTTTATTGCAATTTTATTAGAAAAATCTGCTTTTGTACTATAATACCATTGATATGTTAATTTAGCGTCACTTGGATCAACACTCAAAATCTTGGCGCTTATTGTTCTTCCAATTTGAGCAAAGCCTGATATTCCTACTGCCATAGATATTGTTTTAGTTTCTTCTACAATCTTACTTGAAGTACTTATTTCAAAATCTGATGTTACATAGCCAGTCTTGCTTGCTGTTACTACAACTCCTACATATTTACCTGCAATATCACTTGTTATTTTTAATGTTTTTGATGTAGCTCCTGATATTGCTACTTTATTTTTGAAATTACTATCGCTACTATAGTACCATTGATATGTTAGTTTTGCATCACTTGGAGCTATCTTTGTAACATCTACAGTTAATGTTCCACCAACGGTTGGTGTACCTGAAATTTTAAGAGAGCAACTCATACCTTTTTCTATTATTTCTTCTACTATAATTTTGCTTGTAATCACTTTTACAAACTCTGTTGTTACATAGTTTGTTTTTGATACAGTAACTATTACCCCAACATACTTACCAACTAAATCATTAGTTATTGTGTATTTTGAGGATGTTTGACCAGAAATTATCGTTTTATCTGTTAGATTTATGCTCGTACTATAAAACCATTGATATTTTATTGTAACACCACTTTGTTCTATTTTTGATGTATCTACATAAAGTGTGCTACCAACTGTATTTTCACCTACTATATCTACACTACCTGTTATTTTTTGTTCAATGTTTTCTTCTGGCACTTTGCTATCTGTTGCAACTCTAAATTGTGTTGTTTCATAGCCACTCTTTGAAACTGTAACTACGACAAATATATATTTTCCTTCTACACTACTTGTTATTTTGTATTTTGATGATGTTTCTCCATATATCCTTTTTGCGCTAGTAAAGTTACTATTATCACAATAATACCACTCATATGTATATGTAGCACCTGTAGGAACTATTTTTGATGTATCAACAGTTAATGTGCTTCCAACTTTTGCAGTTCCTTTTATATACACATTTCCACTCATTTTTTGTACGATCTCTTCTGTAGAATTTGAATCATATTTGCATTTTTTACATATCCCATTTACTAGCTCGTGCTTTTCTGTTGTTAATTGATATGTATATAATTCTTCACACTCGCAATATAATCTTAGCTCATGTGTATTTTTGTCTTTTACTACATAATCGATATAATATCTTGTTCCACAAGAATGTGGTAAATCAATGTCCTTTTTATAATTTAAATATATTAGCCAATAATCAACTTCATTTATTTTTCCATCTAAGTTTACATCAGCCAAACGTTTTTGTCTGTTTGAAAAAGTTTCTTTATTGTTTAAATAATCTTCTAATAAATTCAAGTCATCATTATTTACTCTGCCGTTCTCAGTTACATCACCGTATACAAATTCATTCCAATGTAACATATTATATATTAATATTGCTGTGTTTCCTCTGTTTATCACTCTGTTTGGTTCCATATCATCTATGTTTTCAAGTAAGCCACCATCTTCAGCAAGTTCCATATATCTTGTATACCAATGTCCAGTAGCATTTTGACCTGGCTCATACCCTAAAGCTCTCAAAGCCATTGTTACAGCTTCTGCATATGATATATTCTTTTCTGGTTTAAATGTATCATCTTCATAACCTTGTACTATTTTTAATTTATTTGCTATTTTCACATAATTAAATGCCCAATGTCCATCAGATATGTCATTAAAATGTACTGATGCTGTTTTTTCATTTTCTTTGTCTATTGCTATTACTATCATCTTAGCAAATTGAGCTCTTGTCACATTATCATATGGATGAAAATTTCCATCTGGAAATCCATTGATTATTTTCTTGCTTGTCAAATCTTCTACAGCATAATCATATCTTGTCTTTTGAGAGTCTGCATATGGGCTCTTCGCTAATATTTTGCCTGTTAATACTACGGCAAAACACATTAGTGCTGCTACTAATGTTACTACTAGTTTTTTGTTCATTATTATTTCTCCCCCTTAAGCTTAAATTAAAAGCAACAAAAGACATTTAATTATGTGATACTTTAGTACACATATTTCAAACGTCTTTTATTTTGGTTTATCTTTTGTGTCTTTATGAAAATATCAACATAATTTTTTGTTGCTTATACTTTTACACAAAATATTTTATCCAATTTGTTTTTAATGGTCAATAAATTCTTAATAGATTTATAAATTTCATTTTACAACTATTTATTCTACATATTTTCTAATTCTTTTATCTTGTCCCTTATTTCTGCCGCTTGTTCAAATTCCATATTTTCTGCGTGTTTTAACATTTGCATTGTTAATTCTTCAATTACTTCTTCTACCGTTTTTCCTTCTTCTATGTTATATTTTTCTGTCGCTTCTTCAACTATTGTAGCTTTTATATCATCTCTTATTGCTTTATGAATAGTTTGTGGAATTATTCCATGCTCTTCATTATAAGCCATTTGAATTTTTCTTCTTCTATTTGTTTCTTTTATTGCTTTTTCCATAGAATCTGTTAATTCATCCGCATACATTATAACTTTTCCCTCTGAATTTCTTGCTGCACGCCCTATTGTTTGAATTAGTGAACGTTCAGATCTTAAAAAGCCCTCTTTGTCTGCATCTAATATTGCAACTAGTGAAACCTCTGGCAAATCTAGACCTTCTCTTAATAGATTGATTCCAACTAACACATCGTATTTACCCATTCTTAATTCTTTTAATATTTTTAATCTCTCTAGCGTATCAATATCTGAATGCATGTAAGTTACTTTTATATTTAGTTCTTTTAAATATGCTGTCAAATCTTCTGCCATTTTCTTTGTAAGTGTGGTAACAAGTACTCTTTCTCCTTTTTCGACTGTCTCATTTATTCTTCCAATCAAATCATCAACTTGATTTTCAGATGGTCTAACTTCTATTTTAGGATCTAAAAGTCCCGTTGGTCTTATAATTTGCTCTACTGTATTTTGCGAGTGTGCCTTTTCATAATCTGCTGGCGTTGCACTAACAAAGATAACTTGATTTATTCTTTCTTCCCATTCTTCAAATTTTAGTGGTCTATTATCGTAAGCAGATGGCAATCTAAAACCATAATTAACTAGACTTTCTTTACGAGCTCTATCTCCATTGTACATCGCTCTTACTTGAGGAATTGTAACATGCGATTCATCTATAAGTAAAAGAAAATCTTTAGGAAAATAATCCATAAGTGTGTATGGCGCACTTCCTGGCTTTCTTCCACTTATATGCCTTGAATAGTTTTCTATTCCTTGGCAAAAGCCTGTTTCACGCATCATCTCGATGTCAAAATTTGTTCGTTGTTCTATTCTCTGTGCCTCGATTAGTTTTCCTTCTTCTTTAAATTCTTTGATTCTTTGCTCTAGTTCAATTTCAATTGTGCCAATTGCCTTTTCCATTTTTTCTTTAGATGTTGCATAATGCGAATTTGGAAAGATAAGCACATGATTTCTAACTCCTAATTTTTGACCTGTAAGCGGTTGTATTTCAGAAATCTTTTCAATTTCATCTCCAAAAAATTCAATTCTAATTGCCTTTTCATTTTCATTAGATGGATATACTTCAACTGTATCCCCTCTAACTCTAAACTTACCACGTTTAAATTCAATTTCATTTCTATCATATTGCCTATCTATAAGTGCTCTAAGCAAATCATCTCTTTCGATTTGCATGCCTGGTCTTAAAGAAAGTGTAAGACCACTATAATCTTCTGGGTCACCCAAACCATAAATACAAGAAACACTAGCAACAATAATAACATCTTTTCTCTCAAAAAGTGCAGCTGTTGCAGAGTGACGAAGCTTGTCTATCTCATCATTTACAGCCGAGTCTTTTTCTATATATGTATCAGTTTGTGGCATATAAGCTTCTGGTTGATAGTAATCATAATATGAAACAAAATACTCCACTGCGTTCTCTGGGAAGAATTCTTTAAACTCGCTATACAACTGTCCGGCTAGTGTCTTATTATGTGCTAATATAAGTGTTGGCTTTTGAACCTTTTGAATAATATTCGCCATGGTAAATGTTTTTCCTGAACCTGTAACACCTAAAAGTGTTTGATATTTGTCGCCCTTATTTATTCCTTCTACTAATTTATCAATAGCCTGTGGCTGGTCGCCTGTCGGCTTAAAACTTGAATGTAACTTAAACATTTTTTCACTTCCTTTTTACTGCAATTACATATAAGTAGCAATCTTTTAACTCATCATATTTTAACACTTTCCAAACATAAAAACAAGAGAAGCTACAAACAGGGACACAAACAGGGACAGTCCGGGACACAAACAGGGACAGTCCTTTTTGTTACACTCAAACAATCAGAAACTATAGCCGCTTATTAAATTAAGCACAAATGTGTATTTTCCACTAGGAAGCTTCGAGTACTTTGCTAAATAATTTTTGTTTAATACATCATTTTTATTTAATTTAGTACCTTTCCAAGTAAAAACTTTTTTTCCAGAAGAGTTAATAACATATGGCTCAACATAGTATTCATTATTTGAGCTATTATTTGTCATTTTAAAACTCATCGCATATTTTCCATCTTTAGTATAACTATCATTTCTTTTTACATATAGTCCAACTTCGCTAGATTTTATTGCATAAGCATTGGTGCAAAGCAGACAGCCACAAACAATAAAAAACGATACAAATATTTTTTTCATATAATTCCTCCCTATTTTTTAATACTACACCTTAAAAATATTAATGTAATATTCTACTAATACATTATTCATAATTATATCATATATATCTTTATTATCTACCTTCTTATTTTTCTTTAAATTTAATAAATTATAATTATCCTACAGTATAACTGGTGGTTACTCTTAAATAAAAAAAAGACACATGAATATTACTTCACGTGTCTCTAATTTGTGTTATTCCCATCGCTTTTTGAAGGTTAGCTATAAGTTTTTCTGGAAAAATCCCAATTATTCTTAACATAGAGAATGCTCCAAATATAATCGCGACTTTTAATATAATTCCAATAAGACTTGTTAAAAAGTAATTTATTTTTTTGCATACAAATAATT
>CAUGFN010000045.1:0-7073 GCA_959598745.1 uncultured Eubacteriales bacterium | reverse complement strand
TAATAGGGCATTTTGCCTCTGTTTCTATTATACAGCCTTTACAACATTATGTCAAACAAAAATAATAAAACGAAACATAAAGACTATTACGTATATCTTTATGTTTCATATAACAATTATATCCTTGGACTAATTTTCCGAAACTTCTTGACACTAATATAAAAGTTACTAGATAACGATTTTAACAATCATTATCCAGTAACTACAAAATTCCAAAATATGAAGAAATAAAATTACAGATTTGCTAGAGGATTATCTTCCACTGCATTTCTTATTTGTTGATTGTCTACGTGAGTATAAATTTGTGTTGTTGATATGCTTTCATGTCCTAAAAGCTCTTGCAATGCCCTTATATCAACGTTTCCATATCTATACATTAATGTTGCAGCGGTATGTCTAAGCTTGTGAACAGAATATTTATTTGTATCAAGTCCAGCCTTTAATAATTCTTGCTTTACAGTGTATTGAACAGTTCTGTTGCTAATTCTTTCGAGTCTTTCACTTAAGAATAACGCATTTTCAGAACCTGATTTTATCCCTACTTTTGGGCGTACATCAAGGTAATTATTTATTGCATTTAAACATGCTTTGTTTAGATATATAACACGTTCCTTATTGCCTTTTCCCGTTACATTCATCTTTGCTTCGTTAAAATCTATGTCTCTGATATTTATTCCAACAAGTTCAGACAAACGCATTCCACAGTTTAGGAATAAAGTAATGATTGCATAGTCACGTTCTCTATTTCTACTTTCTTCATTATTTGTAACTTCTAATAGTTTTTTGCTATCATCTAAAGAAAGATATTTTGGCATTCTCTTGCCAAGTTTTGGCGATTCTAAGTTCAATGCTGGATTATGATCCATTAAGTTTGCCTTTTGAGACATATATTTAAAAAACACTCTAATACTTGCAGTTTTTCTTGCCCTTGTAGCAGGCTTGCTTTGGCAATTATTTGCCAAATAAAACAAATATGCATGAATATCGTCTAATTGGATTTTATTTAGAGTATCCATACTCATATTATGAATATCTATTTTATCAAAGTCTTTTTCGTTAGTTAGTTTAAAACGATACATTATATATTTTAAAAATCTATTTAAATCGTAATTATATTCTTTTACTGTGCCTGGCGATTTATTTAAAATCGAGGCAGTATAGTCTAAGAATGAATTTAAAAATTCTGGATTTCCATCTGTATTTATCATATTTATTGGTCCTTTGTTTATTTCTATTAAAAATGATTATTTTGTAATTAAATCTTTTGTATCTCTTGCTATCATTAGTTCTTCGTTTGTTGGAACTACCCAAACTTCTACTTTTGAATTTGGAGCAGATATTCTTCCTTCATCTCTGAATTCATGGTTCTTTGCTTCATCTATTTCTACTCCGAAGCATTTTAAATTTTCGCATATTCTTCTTCTTGCATTAAATTGGTTTTCTCCAATTCCTGCTGTGAATACAATTGTGTCTAGTCCACCAAGTGAAACTATGTATTGAGCTATGTATTGAGCTACTTTGTAAGCATAAGCACTTATTGCAAGCTCTGCTCTCTTATTTCCTTTTGCAGCTTCAGCTTCTATATCTCTAAAGTCCGCTGATACTCCTGAAAGTCCTAATATTCCAGATTCTTTGTTTAGTATTAATTCCATCTCATCTGGTGTTAAATTTTCTTTTTTCATTAAGTATGTTACTATTGATGGATCTAAATCTCCAGAACGTGCACACATTGGTATTCCTCCAAGTGGAGTTAGCCCCATTGTTGTATCAACGCTTTTTCCACCTTTAACAGCGCATAAGCTTGCACCTTGTCCTAAGTGACACACTACTGTTTTTAATTCTTCTACTGGTCTTCCTAAAAGCTCTGCAATTCTTGCTGAAACATATTTATGAGATGTTCCATGGAATCCATATTTTCTTACTCCATATTTTTCATAATATTTGTATGGAATTGGATATGTATATCTTTCTTCTGGAATTGTTTGATGGAATACCGTATCAAATACAGCAACATTTGGCTTTCCTGGCATTGCTTCCATAGCAGCTCTAATTCCTGTTATAGCAGCCTTGTTATGAACTGGTGCTAAAGCAGCACATTCATCAATTTTTGCTATTACATCTTCATCTATTATAACTGATGAGCTAAACTTGTCTGCTCCTTGAGCAACTCTGTGTCCAATTCCGTCAATTTCAGCTAGACTCTTTATTGTATTGTATTTAGGGTCTAATAATAATTCTGTCATAAAATCGATTGCTTCCTTATGTGTTTTTACAGGATGATCAAATCTAAATTTTTCTCCGTTAACTTTGTGAGTAACAAAAGATTGCTCTCCTATTCTCTCATAAGTTCCCTTTGCCATAACTTCTTCTGAGTCCATGTCTATCAATTGATATTTTAGTGATGAACTACCACAATTTAAAACTAATACTTTCATTTTTTGTCCTTTCTTTTCGTCCCTATTGGGCGAAGTTAATATTTATTTTACTAGTTCCATTGTTTCTCTTGCTATCATTAACTCTTCGTTTGTTGGAACTACCCAAACTTTGACTTTTGAATTTTCGCTTGATATTTCTTTTTCTTCGTCTCTAACAGATTTATTTTTTTCTTCATCTAGTAGGACTCCCATGAATGTTAAATGGCTACATATTCCAGCTCTTGATAAAGGTCCTTTCTCCCCTACTCCTGCCGTGAATGTTATTACATCAACACCATTCATAGTAACAGCCATTTTAGCAATGTATTGTGCTATTATGAAGTCATATTCTTTTAATGCTGAAATTGCTCTTTCGTCGCCTTGAGCTATTGCTCTTTCTACATCTCTATTGTCTGAAGATATTCCAGAAAGTGCTAATAGTCCAGAACGCTTATTTAATATCTCATCGATTTGAGCAGGATTCATATTTTCCTTAGACATTAAATATGTTACTACAGATGGGTCTAAATCACCTGAACGAGAACCCATTGCCACTCCGCCTAATGGTGTAAGTCCCATTGTTGTATCTACACTTACGCCGTTTTGAATAGCACACAAACTTACACCTTGACCAATATGGCAGTTTATTATTTTTAACTCTTCTATTGGTTTGCCAAGTAATTTTGAAATTTCTAATGAGACATATTTATGAGATGTTCCATGGAATCCGTACTTTCTGATTCCGTATCTTTCATAATATTCATAAGGAATTGGATATAGATATTGTTCTTTGTTCAAAGTCTGATGAAATGCCGTATCAAATACTGCAACATTTGGTTTACCTGGTAAATTAACTTCGCAAGCTTTTATTCCTTGCAAATGAGCTGGATTATGAAGAGGAGCAAATCTAACAGCATCTTCTATTCCTTTCTTTACATCTTCGTCTATTATACAAGACTTTTGAAATCTTTCTCCACCGTGCACAACTCTGTGACCGATTGCAGAAATTTCATCTAAACTTTTTATTACAGGATATTTTTCATCAGTAAATTGTTTTAGAACAAATTTGATAGCCTCGCCGTGGTCTCTGGCAATTACATCATATCTGTATTTTTCACCATTTACTTTGTGTGTTACAAACGAATCATAACTACCTATTCTTTCAAAATAACCTTTTGCAATTACATTTTCATTCTCCATATCTATAAGTTGATATTTAAGAGAAGAACTGCCACAGTTTAAAACTAAAATTTTCATAAATTACCTCCATTTCGTTATTTCACAATCTTTTATAAGATTTTCGCCCAAAAAGGGGCGTCCCTATTGGGTTATTTTTTGTGCCTGTACTGCTGTTATTGCTACAACTCCAGCAATGTCTTGGCTTGAGCATCCTCTTGACAGGTCGTTTACTGCTCTTGAAACACCTTGGCATAAAGGTCCATAAGCTTCTGCATGACCAAATCTTTGCGTTAGCTTGTATCCGATATTTCCTGCATCTAAATCTGGGAATATCAATATATTTGCGTGACCTTTTAGTGGGCTATCAGGAGCCTTTCTCTCAGCAACCTCTGGAATAATAGCGGCATCAAGCTGAATTTCTCCATCGCATACTATGTCTGGAGCTTTTTCTTTTAATAATTTTGTTGCTTCTATAACTTTGTCTGTTAATGGAGAATGTGCACTTCCATGTGTTGAATATGAAAGCATTGCAACTCTTGGTTCTCCGCCAATTAATTCTTTAAAACTCTCGGCTGACGAAATAGCAATTTCAGATAGAGCATCTGCATCTGGATATTCGTTTAAACCTGAATCTGCAAATATAAATACTCCGTCTTCTCCGAATCCTTTATCTGGCAATACCATTACAAAAAATGCAGATACAAGTTTTGTTCCTGGTGCAGCCTTTAAAATTTGAAGTGCAGGTCTTAAGGTGTCTGAAGTTGGATGGCATGCACCAGATACAAATCCATCAGCTTCTTTTTCTTTGACCATCATTGTAGCAAAATATCTATTATTAGTTTTTAATATTTCTTTTGCTTGATCTAGAGTCATTCCCTTATTTTTTCTAAGTTCATACAAATCATTTGCATATCTACTAAATCCTTCGAATGTAGCAGGATTTATAATTTGAGCGCCATCTAAATTTATATTATTTTTTTCGGCTAAATCTTTTATTTCCTGTGGATTTCCTATTAAAATAATATTAGCAAAGCCTTCCTTTAGAACTATTTCTGTTGCTTCTAGAGTACGTGTATCTTCGCTCTCTGGAAGTACAATAGTTTTAATATCTTGCTTTGCTTGAGCTTTTATCTTTTCTATAAATGTCATATTTATTTTTCCTCCTATTAGTACTTAACTTTTGACATCTATATTATATATTCAAATCGAATAAAGTACAAGAGAAAAATTACATAAAAATAGACTTTTCTTTAATAAAATTTGCAATTTTTCAATCTTCCAATTATAATATTTTCAAGGAGAAAATAATGATACTAAAATATATAAAACAAGAAAATGATAATTATAAAACTTTAAGACAAGTATTAGACAGTCAATTTAAAATTTCTTATGTTTTACGATTAAAGTTAAAACGAAATAATCATATATTCGTAAACGGTGAGAATACTTATTTAGACCATGAATTAATGAAAGGCGACACGATTATTGTTGATTTGGATTTTGACGAAGAAAACAGCAATATTGTCCCTTCTAAAATGAATTTAAATATAATTTATGAAGATGATGCTATTCTTGTTCTTAATAAGCCTGCTGGGGTTGCTATTCACCCATCCATGAGACACTTTGAAAATACTTTATCTAATGGTGTAAAGTATTACTTCGATAACATAAATTTAAAAAGAAAAATTAGGCCTGTGAATAGACTTGATTCTGACACTTCTGGAGTAGTAATATTTGCTAAAAATGAATATGTACACAGTGTTCTTTCAAATGAAATGCAAAAAGGATTGTTTAAGAAAGAGTATATTGCAATTTGTACTGGCATTTTTGATAAAAAAGACGGAACTATCAATGCTTCAATTGGAAGAAAAAATGATAGCATTATTGAGAGATGCGTTCGAGATGACGGTCAAGAAGCTATTACTCATTATAGAGTTTTAAATGAATTTTGTAATAGCGATATTTCCTATTCGGAGTTATTCATAAATTTAGAAACAGGCAGAACACACCAAATTCGTGTTCATACAGCTTATATAGGTCACCCAATCCTCGGTGATAGTTTATATGGTAACGAGTCTAATTTGATTAATAGACAGGCTTTGCATGCTTATAAAGTTGAATTTATTCACCCAATTACAAATAAACGACTGGAGTTTATTGCCCCTATTCCAGACGACATGAAGCTTTTATTAAATTAATTATTAGAACTAATGCTATTTTTAAAACATGTTTTTCTTCCTACTTTTGGGTTGCATTATTAAAATCAACTAATACCATTTTTTAACCACTCTTCTTTTCTTCATGAATAATATCAAGTTGCACTAAAAATAGAGTAAACGCCGAAGCGTTTACTCTATTGCCAGCTAAACTTACCTAATTATTTAAGTTTTACCTCCTTCGAAATTGTTCCTTCCGGGACGTAGAAAACGTACTTTGTTTCCTTCGTCCCCAAAGCCAAAGTCCACAGTGTCTTCTTGCCTTCCCTTTCATATACTCTAACAACGGCTTTTTCACAATTCGGATCTTCTACTTCCTCTACATCTTCTCCAACGAGTGTTTGGGTTTTATAAGTTTTGCCTATTTCTGTGCCAAATTCCGAGTCAATTTCATACCGGTATGTGTACGAATTGTCAGCCGAAAGCGATACATAAAATATTCCTCCTGTTCCGCCAGAAGCTAGACCGTTTGAAAGAGTTACAAGTTCAGTTTCTTCGGTTAACTCCCACTCGGTGTAACCGTTTACAGGTATAACTACACCAATGGCGATACCCAAGACAATTATAGCTGAACAAATTAAGTTCACAGACTTTTCCAAAATACCATGATCGACACAAAATGTTAGTAAGCCAATAGCCAAAATGATTGCAATAATGATTGTAAGCATAACTTTCTCCTTTGTATATTGCGTTTCTAAGCTGGCATTAGAAACTGAGGTTTTTACGGTTGAACATTATATATTATAGCATAAACAAGCCTATTTTTTCAATACTTAACTACTTTGGTTTAAAGGCGTAACTGGCGTTATTTTACAGAAATTCATTTAACTTTTCTTTTAATTATTCATTTTTATTTGACTGGCAATTTATGTTCTATGTAATGTTTTTATTGTTTTGATATTATGCATAAAAAAATACAGTATGTTCATTCACACATACCATATAATTATTTATTAAAAGTAAATCTGTAAGCCGGGTTCTGTCTAGAACGGCCATTTATCTAGTACATATATTACTATATGCCTCAAGCCACCAAATTAAGAAGATGACGAGCAGTCTTAGCCTTCTTGTCTCGGTGTTGCTCCAGATGGGGTTTACACTGACCCTTTATGTCACCATAAAAGCGGTGAGCTCTTACCTCGCCTTTTCACCCTTACCGCATAAGATTTCTCTCAAAGCCAAGCCTTGAGGGAGCCTTATGTGGCGGTTGTTTTCTGTTGCACTTTCCTTAAGGTTTCCCTCACTGGACGTTATCCAGCATCAT
>CAUGFN010000044.1:0-7093 GCA_959598745.1 uncultured Eubacteriales bacterium | reverse complement strand
AATCCTGATGAAATTGCACTAATTCCTATTTTTATACTTGATGAAGCTTGTGTTATTAATGTTTTTAATCCTGCTTTTACTCCTTTTTCATTATCATTTATTTTGTCTAATCCTGCTTCTTGTGCCTTTGTTGTTTTAGCTACTGCACTGTCTATTGCTGTTCCAATTTGTTTTGACATTGCTTGTTTTTCAGCGTCTGTTACAGCAAGTTTTGAAGCAACTTTCTGAAGAGTTGCCTTTTCTTCATCAGTTAAACTTTTATCACTCATAATTGCATTTAATTTTGCACTCATTGTGCTGTCTATTGCAGATGATACAGCAGAACTTACTCCTGTTTTTAATCCATCTGCTAATTGGTTGTTTGCATTTTCTATTACTTGTTCTTTTATTGTTTCAACTTCTTGATCTTTTCCAGCTATTATTTGGTCGATTCCTTCTGATAGAGTTTCGCTACTTTCTTCAAGTGAAGAAACAGCTTTCTCTTTGCCTGCAGATACTCCTGTTTGTAATGAATTTAATCCATCACTTAAATCGCTTGCACCTTGATTTAATTTGCTTGCTCCACTCTTTATATTGCTTATGTTTGAATTTACAGAATCAATTCCTTCGTCTATTTTATTATAGCTGCTTGTTGCAGTATTAATTCCTTGATTGAATGATTCTAATCCATCTGCAAATTCTGTGCTCTTTGAAACGTATTCTTCTGTTCCATCTTGTAATGTCTTTGCACCCTCAACTAATTGTGTTGAAGCAGATTTTAAATCATTTATTTGTGAATATATAGCATCTAAAGCATCTAGATTGTCTATATCTGAATTTTCAAATACTTTAGGCATTGCAACACTCATTATATTTCCCATTTCAAAATTTTCTGCATCAAATGATATTTCTATTTTATTTAGGTCAATATCTACATCATCTTCTAGTCCAAGACTTTCAATTAATCCAGGACAACTTAGTGCTACAACTAATGTTTTATTTCCATTATCTATTACTTTACCGTTTGTAACAGTTACATTTTTTATTTTAGTGTTATCAAACATAGTTCCTGTTGCAACAACGAATGGAACATACATTTTTTCTGTTTTTCCATTGATTCTAACTGTTCTTTCTTCTTTGTTTGTATAATTGATTGTAATCTTTATTTTTCCGCTCTTTCCAGCTAAATCTTTGGCTTCTATCTCTTCCCCGTCTAATTCATATTTAATTGAACTTTCTATAGGAAGTTCTTTTTCAGTATTTCCTTTATAATAAATATCGTTTCCAGAAGCCTTCCATGTTATAGAGTTATTCTCTCTAGAAAATTCCTCATCACCATTTGTATTTGTTATATTCAATAATTCTGATATATCATTTAATGTTTCTAAATCATCTGTATTTTTTATATGTTCAGTTACAGTTGTTTGATAACTTTCACCATTTGATTTTACTTTAGTATAAACAGTTTCATCTTTGCTATATGCTAAAGCTGGAACTGCATTAATTGTTCCTAGTGCTAGCACTAAAGATGAAGCAATAATTTTTGGCATTATTTTTTTATTATTCATAATATTTTACTTCCTTTCTTATTTGCCGTTATAGGCATATCTCAAATTGTAATTCTTTTTCAACGTCATTAATATTTTATATCTGCATGTCTAGTTCTTTTCGTAGTTTTGCAAATAATCTTATCAAACACCATCAAGAATGCTGGTAACATTGTAATTACTACAACCATACTTATTAGAGCACCTCTTGAGATTAATGTACAAATTGAACCTATCATATCTATCTTTGATATTATTGAGACTCCACATGTTGCTGCGAAGAAGCATGATGCACTTACTATTATTGATTTTGCTGAATTTTCAAGTGCATATTTTGCAGATTCTTGTTTATTCTTTCCGTCACATCTTGCATCTAAATATTTATTAGTCATTAATATTGCATAATCGACTGTTGCTCCTAACTGAATTGTTCCAATTACTATAGAAGCTACAAATGGGATTGTTACATTTGCGTAACATGTGCAAGACATATTAACAAATATTGCAAACTCTATTACGGCTATTAATATAAATGGTATCGAACCTGATTTGAATACGAATATCATTAAGATAAATATTACCGCTATCGAGCTTATATTTACACTGTTGAAGTCTTGGTCCGCAATTTCTACTAAGTCTTTCATAAGAGGAGCTTCTCCTGCAAGAATTCCGTCTTCATCATATTTCTTTATTACATCATTTATCTTATTTACTAATTCATTCTCTTCGTTTGTTGCAGTCTCATAACTTGAGTTAATAACAATCATTTGATACTTGTCACTCTCGAAAATACTCTTTATCTCGTCATCAATCATCTCGTCTGGAACTAATCCGTTTGTAATCTTTGCCTTTGCAATTGACCATTCTACACCGTCTAAGCTATCAATCTCGTCTAGCATTGCTTTAACCTTTGAATCTGGCATATCTTTATTTACTAATGCAATCTGTGTAGAAACCATATTGAAGTCATCTGCTAATGCTTTATTTGCTGGAACACTAGCCAAACTTTCTGGTAATGAACTATTAATGTTGTAATATACATTTACATGACTGTTTCCATAAATTGCTGGAACTAATAGTATCAAGAATACTATAATTGCAGCTTTGTAATGTTTTACAACAAAATCTATCAAATGTGTAAACTCTGGTAATATAACTTTATGTGATGTTTTTTCTATTAGTTTGTCGAATACAAGTATTGTTGCAGGTAAAACTGTTACAACACAAATTAATCCAATTAAAACACCCTTTGCCATTACCAAACCTATATCTCTACCAATTGCAAGTTGCATTGTACATAATGCCAAGAAACCTGCGATTGTTGTTATAGAACTTCCTACAACAGAAGAAATTGTACTCGTAATAGCTTTTTCCATAGCCTCGTATATATCTTTAGAGGTTTGTTTTTCTTTGATATAGCTGTGATACAAGAATATTGAGAAATCCATTGTAACACCTAATTGAAGTACACTCGCAATAGCTTTTGTAATGTATGAAATTTCTCCAAATATGATGTTTGTTCCCATATTATATAAAATTGCAATTCCTATACTTCCCAATAAAAATAGAGGAACTATATAAGAATCAAGTGCTATACTTAAAACTATCATACAAAGAACAGCTGCAACCACAACATATATTGCCATTTCAGAATTCAAAATATCCTTCATGTCGTCCTCTGTTGCAGATAGACCTGCAACCGCACACTTTTCCTTTGCAATATCTCTGATGTCATCAATAGCCTTAAGAGTATCATCAGCCGCAATACCTGTTTTAAAAGTAACAAGGATTGGAGTCTTACCCTCTGCACTAATCTTCTCATTAACATCATCCGGAAGAGAATCAAGAGGAACCTGAGTTCCAAGAACATCGTAAACACCAACAACCTTGTCTACACATTCAATCTCCTTAATCTTATCCTCCATGCTTAAAATATCTTTAGCTCTCATGTCATCATCTACAATCAAAACTGCAAACGATCCCATGTTGAACTGTTCAGACAAAATATTTTGTCCTTGAATTGTTGCTACATCATCTGGCAAGTAAGTTAAAATATCGTAATTAATTCTTGTAGCTACCATTCCAATAGCAGATGGAATTAATAGCAAAAGTGCCACAATAATAATTGCAACTCTGTACTTGCAGACAAACTTTCCAAACTTATTCATAATTTCACATTCCTTTCTTTTTTTCGCCCATTAGGGACGCCCCCTTTGGGGCGAAATTCATTTTAGTATATTGGGGTACATTTCGGGGACGGAGGAAAAATTGTTCTTTTTTCTCGTTCCATATTTTCAGTACACTTTTCGGACAGAGATAAAATTGTACTTTGGGGGCATAAATAAAATTGTACCTATGCAATCCTGTAACTCTTCTCTTTCTCCTCTTGTACCTCTGTATATTTGCCAGTTTCAACCTCGTTTGGTTAATTCTGACTATCAGTCACTTTTTATATTTTATGACTTTTCTGACCATTAGTCAATACTGTTCACAAAACTTTCACAATTTAATTTACCAAAGTAAATTATTTCGTTGTGAAGTACCTCGTTTTAGTATTTATTATTGCTTTCCTCTTGGTACGTCTTGATTCCGGAGGAAAAATTGTACGAGGGAAAAATTGTACCGCTCCATATTGCTTGTATCTGTTTGTAAAATTCCTGTATTTTTCGACCTATCAATATCTTTTCGCCCAAAAAGGGACGTCCCCAATGGGCGAAGTAATTTGACCGAAAGTCAATTTAGTGTTATAATCTATTTAGTTTTAATTTTATTATATTAAGATGTTATGTCTTAAAGAACGAAGGTTTATATGATGGATAAAAAAGAAAAAGAAAACAAATTGATGGAAAAAGCATTAAAATTATTCACTGAAAAAGGTGTGAATAATACTTCTATTCAAGATATTGCTGACGAAGCAGGTGTTGGCAAAGGTACCTTTTATTTATACTTTAAAGATAAATATGATATTAGAGATAAAGTTATTGCCAATTGTTCTAATAAATTGTTTGCTGATGCCCTATCTGCTTTAAACAAAAGCTACATTAAAAATTTTGAGGATCAAATTATATTTGTAATTAATTATATTTTAGATGAGTTAAATAAGAATAAAATATTGTTGAAACTTATTTCAAAAAATTTGTCGTTTGGAATTTTTAACACTACAATATCAAATTTGTCTAATCTTTCAAATATAGCAAACGACACCGAAACTTTATATGATAAGTTTGTAAACAAAGTTAATGAGAATAATATAAATTTAAAAAATCCGAAAGTTACATTGTTTACTATAATTGAACTTGTTAGTTCTACAGGATTTAATTCAATTCTATATAACGAGCCGCTTCCTCTAGAACAATATAAGCCATATTTGTATTCAGTAATTCGAGATATTCTTAAAGAACCAATTGCATAATAACATATTCCAGGGGTCTGTGTATATCTATATACTCAAGGCCCCATTTTGTTGCCACGCACTAAGCGTCAAGATGTATAATTTGTCCATTATTATATAAAAAACTCCCTCGGCACCTAATGTTGTGCCGAGGAAGTTTTGGAATCATTTCCTGGGTTATTCTTTTGGTTGAATCATCGCGCCGTAGGTTCCCATATCTGTTGTTACAGAAATCTGGTACATCACGCCAACTTGCATGTTGGAAATTACGATTGCTCCACCCTCTGCCAAGAACTCGCTGTTGCCAGTTGCATCATTACCTTCTGCATCTACAAGTCGAATTTCAACCTTCTGTTTCGATGCTGCTTCGTCAACCCTTGCAGACTGAAAGCCCGTTGCCTCTGGGATATACACGTAAATGTTTGTTGCATTGGTTGCTGGTTGCTTGTTCGTCTGCTGATTTGCGGTTTTCTCAGCAATAAACAAGTTTCGAGTAACTAGGTAGTCAGGATTTGTGATGGGTCTCATCGGAAAATATGCAGACCGTTTGCTTGAAAATGCCGTTGCTTGGAAGAGATCCAGTGGTTTCGGGGTTGCTGTGGGAGCTGGTGTTGCAGTTGCGTTATCCTGCTCCGCCTCTTGTCCAGCCTGATTTTGTGAATCTTGAGCTGGAGTTGGTGTTTGTGTCGTTTCAACTGTTGAGGTCGAAATCGACTCCTGTTGGTTTTTCGCCTTGTTTTTCTGTCCTGCAGAAACTGCAAGAGTAATCGGTACTGCAATTACCATCAATATAACGAAGGTAATTACAAAAGCCTTAACCTCGAGTCTGTCAAACCATTTCATAGGAAATGTTCCTCCTTTGTGCTGTGTGATTACTCACTTATACCATATATTTTAGCAAATTTTTACCCAAAAGTCAATTTATGTAAAGTACATTTTTAATCATTTTAATTTTTTTAATTTTCTGTGTTAACAAATAGCAATTAACTATTCAAATAAAATTTACTCTTGACTTTTCTATAATTTTATTTTCATGGTTTTTATTATAATTTCATTCTTAGGAGTATTATTTTTCTATACTCCCATTATGCTGTACCCATTATCTGCATATATCACTTGCCCTGTTATTGCATCTGACATATCACTTAGCAAAAATGTAGCTACATTCCCAACTTGTTTTGTAGTTACATTTTTGTGTAATGGTGCTTTTTCTTCCACTATTGTAAGCATTGATGAAAAGTCTTTTATTCCTTTAGCAGATAGTGTTTTTATTGGTCCTGCCGATATTGCGTTTACTCGCATTTCTTCTTTTCCAATGTTTTCTGCAAGATATCTTACATTTGCTTCTAATGCTGCTTTTGCGGCTCCCATTACATTGTAACCGTTTATCACTTTCGTAGAACCATGGTATGTTAATGTTACTATGCTAGAATGTTCATTTAACATGTCTATTTCTTTTGCTGTTCTTGTAGCAAGTAATACTGAATATGCACTAGTTTCCATAGCATGTAAATATCCGTTTTTACTTGTATATATAAAGTCGTTATGCAAGTCTTCTGTGTTTGCATGTGCTATTGAATGTACTATTCCATCTATTTTTCCATTTTCTTCTTTTATATTTTCAAAAACAGATTTTACCTGTTCGTCATCAGAGGCATCATCCAGTGCATATATTTTACTGCCTTTAAATTCAGATACAAGTTCTTTTACTTTTTCTTTGTTGCTCTCCCCTCTATATGTAAATATAAGTTTGCCTCCATTTTCATACACTGATTGTGCAATGCCAAACGCAATACTCCATTTGTTTCTAATTCCCATTATTAATATTTTTTTTCCTTCTAATAACATTAGCTAAACCTCCTTAAATCCGCTTATTTTTCTAAATTTTTGGTATCTTTCTTCTACAATTTCATCTTTTGTTTTACTTTTTAATTCTTGAACAGTTGTTTGTATTTCTTGTTTTATTTTATCTGTTATATTTTTAAACAATTCTTTTTCTATTGTATAATTTTCAATTGTCTCCTTAATTACTGTTTCTATTATCTCCATGTCATATAAATCGTTTGCTGTTAATTTCATTCTGTCTGCAGCTTCTTTGAACCTACTCGAATCCTTCCATAGTATACTACTATATCCCTCCGGAGACAATATTGAATATATAGCATTTTCCAACATT
>CAUGFN010000043.1:0-7618 GCA_959598745.1 uncultured Eubacteriales bacterium | reverse complement strand
AAAATTAGAAATAAAAGAGCAAAAGAAACTTGATGAAATAAAATAGTAATTTTTAAGTGAGGGTGATAGTATGAAAGATGGAAAAATACCTAATCCAAATACAATAAATCCTATTGCAGGATACGATAAAGAAATATATATAAAGCCAACAATAAAGAATAAAAATATTATTGTAGGAGATTTTTCATATATTGCAGATTCTGAGTTTGAAAGTCATGTAACACATCATTATGAATGGAATAATGATAAATTGATTATAGGAAAGTTTTGTCAAATAGCTTCAGGAGTTGAATTTGTTATGAATGGAGCTAATCATCAAATGAATGCAGTTTCAACATTTCCTTTTTATACTTTAGAAGGCTGGAACCAAACTCCACCAACACAAAATGATTTGCCAATTAAAGGAGATACTATAATTGGTAATGATGTATGGATAGGACAAAATGCAACTATACTTCCAGGAGTTCATATTGGAGATGGTGCGATAATTGGAGCTAATAGTGTTGTTGGAAGTGATGTCCAAGCCTATACAGTAGTTGTAGGAAATCCTGCAAGACCAATAAGAAAAAGATTTGATGAGGAACTAATTGAGATAATGGAAAAATTAAAATGGTGGGATAAAAGTATTGAAGAAATAAACAATTTAATTCCTTTACTAGCAAACAGCAATTTAGAGTACGTAAAAGAAGAATTAAAGAAATTATTATAGTTACAAATTACAAGTTGTAAAAAGGAAGTGATTAAAATGGATATGTATCAAAAAAGAAAAGCAAGAAAAGAAATGAAAAATAACGAAAATAAAGAAGAAATGCAAAATAAAACGAGTATCAACTGGTATCCTGGTCATATGGCCAGAGCTAGAAGAGAAATAGCAGAAAGCGTAAAGCTTGTAGATGTGGTTATAGAGATAATAGATGCTAGAATACCGATAGCAAGTAGAAATCCGATACTAAATGAAATAATAGGAGACAGGCCTAGAATAGTTGTTTTAAACAAAGCGGATTTGGCAGATAGTGATGCAAATAAAAAGTGGGTTCAAAAGTTAAAATTCAATAACCAAACAGCTATAATTGCGGATAGCAACAAAGGAAAAGGGGTAAATGATGTTGTAGAAGCAGCATTATCACTAATGAAAGATAAAATAGAAAAACAATCAGCTAAGGGAAGAACAGGAATTTCAATAAAAGCAATGATAGTTGGCATACCTAATGTTGGAAAATCAACCTTTATAAATAAAATAGCAGGAAAGCAAACTGCAGAAGTTAGCAACAAACCAGGTGTTACAAGAAAAAATCAATGGGTAAGATTAAATGATAAAATACAATTATTAGATACACCGGGTGTATTGTGGCCAAAGTTTGATAATGCGATAACAGCAAGACATTTGGCATACATCGGTACAATAAAAGATGAAATATTAGATGTTGAAGAATTAGCGCTTAGCCTACTTGAAGAACTTGTATTAAAATATAAAAAGAATGTTTATGAAAGATATAAAATAGATGAAAACTTCACATATGAAATGACAGTTGAACTAATGGAGGAAATAGGAAGAAAAAGAGGCTGCTTGGTAAGAGGCGGAGAAGTAGATTACACAAAGGTCGCCAATATAATCTTAGATGATTTTAGAACCGGAAAAATAGGTTTAATAACATTAGAATAATGAGGTGAAAAAATGATAACAGAAAGTGATATAAAGCAAATGTCTCCACTTGTCTTTGCTTATATGGGTGATGCAGTATATGAGAAATATATAAGAGAATATGTTATAAGACAAGGACTATGTAAAAATGGATTATTACATAAAAAAAGTATCAAGTATGTAAGTGCAAAGGGACAAGCAGAAATACTAGAAAGACTGGAACCAAATCTTACAGAAGAAGAACTAGACATAGTAAGAAGAGGAAGAAACTCTAATCCACATTCAACAGCTAAAAATGCAGATGTAATAGTATATAAATATGCAACAGGTTTTGAAGCTTTGATAGGATATCTATATCTTACTGGGCAAGAAAAAAGATTAAATGAAATACTAGCAGAGTGCGTAAAATAAAAATTTTAAAATAAGGGCGGAGGTAAAGAAATGAAATCTACTATCTCCGTCTTTAAAATTTTATTTGCCACCAAATTTAAACAATTGCCCTAAATATAAATTAATGTTAGAATGAATATAGAATAAATATAAATTTGTGTATTAAAAATGAATTAATACAAACATGAAAGGCATATATTTTTAAATATATCAAAATAAGGAGGAGATATAATGCTTGGAGCATTACATAGCATAATTGCAGGTTCATCATCGGTTGCATCAGTCGTAATATCAATAGCATTTATGCTGTTTTTTGGATTTGCAATGACTAGAATCACAAAGCTATTAAAATTGCCGAATGTAACGGCTTATATTATAACAGGAATTTTACTTGGGCCATTTTGTTTAAATATAGTGCCAAGTACAGTTACAGATGGAATGGAATTTTTGGCAGACATAGCACTTGCGTTTATAGCTTTTAGTACAGGCGAGTTCTTTAAATTTGAAACCCTCAAAAAAAATGGAGGAAAAGTTGTAATAATAACAATATTAGAATCTGTATTAGCATCGATTTTAATATTTTGCTTAACGTATTTTATGTTAGGGTTAGACTTGGCATTTTCACTTGTGCTTGCTGCACTTGCATCAGCAACTGCACCTGCATCAACAGTTATGACAATAAGACAAACAGGTGCAAAAGGCGACTTCGTAGATACATTATTGCAAGTTGTTGCACTAGATGATGTTGTAGGTTTAATACTATATAGTGTTGCAATATCAATTGCACTTGCAATAGCACCAGGGGCAGGAGCATTCAGCATAAATAATATAATAATACCAATAGCAACAAACATTGTTGTTTTATTGGCAGGAGCATTATTTGGTGTCGTGATGAAACTTTTAATGCCTCAAAAACGTTCAACAGATAATAGACTTATAATACTTATATCATTACTATTTGCATTTTGTGGAATATGTGCATTACTTGATGTTTCGCCACTATTAGGTTGTATGTCAATGGGAATGATATATATAAATATAACAAATGATGATAAATTATTTAAACAATTAAATTACTTTAGTCCACCAATTCTATTATTATTTTTCGTAAGATCAGGTATCTGTTTTAAACTAGATGCACTTGTAAATACATCATCAGCAGTCGGAAGCGTATCACTTTTAACCGTGGGTGTATTATATTTTATAGTAAGAATAGTCGGAAAATATTTAGGTGCATATTTAGGATGTTTAGTTACAAAAAAAGATAGTAAGGTTAGAAACTATTTAGGACTTGCACTAATTCCTCAAGCGGGAGTTGCAATAGGTCTTGCAGCACTTGGAGCTAGAACATTAGGAGGGGAAATAGGAAATGCACTACAAACAATAATACTAGCATCAAGCGTACTTTATGAGCTAATAGGACCAGGTTGTGCAAAGCTTGCACTATATTTATCAAAATCATATAGTGATAAATTAGAAGACCTAGTGCCAGAAAGCGAAATTATAGAAGAGGGAGCAAAGAAAACAGAAATAGAACTTTTAATAGACAGAATACACAAAATACAAGAAGAATTACCTGAACACGGTGAAAATGTATTGTCGGATGAAGAGCAAGCATTTTTAGATGCTGCCGAAGAACAATATGCATCACTTCGGAGCAATAAGAAAAAATAATAGAAGGTAAGCCTAAAAAGGCGGAAAAGGAGAGAAAAAATGGATTATATGATAGAAGATCCGATAGCTACAATGCTTGGCGATTGGTCATCAGAACTTGGAGCAGGAGCAATAATATTTAGAATAATAATATCGATTATTTTTTCAGCTATAATAGGTTGTGAACGTTCATCAAAGAGACATTCGGCAGGCTTAAGAACGTTTATATTAGTATCACTTGCCTCAACAATAGCAATGCTAATAGATTTATATTTAATGCAAGATTTTGGAGTAGTATTTGCATTCTTATCAACTGCAACAATAATAAGCACGGCAATGCTTAGCGGAAACTCAATACTTTTTACTTCAAAGAATCAAATAAAGGGGTTAACGACATCTGTGGGACTATGGGCCACTGGAATAATAGGGCTTTCAATAGGTGCAGGATTGTACACGGTGACAACGATATCGTTTATAGCACTAATTTGCACATTGTATATATTTCCAAAGTTTGAATCAGCATTAAAAGATAGGTCAAATCACTTTGAAATACACCTAGAGTTAAAAAACAAAAGCTATTTACAAGACTTCGTAACAACAATCAGAAAACTAGGACTTAGAATAGATGACATCGAACTAAATCCAGCATATATAAACTCAGGTCTTAGTGTATATTCAATATCAATAACAATAGACAGTAAAGAACTAAAAAAATACAAAAAACATAGCGAAATAATTAAAGCATTGAGTACATTAGAATACATATATTATGTTGAAGAAATAAGATAAAAATTAAGGGGGAAAAACAAATGAAAATAATAATTAGTGTTGGTATTGTTATTGCATTATTGGCAGGAGTATCTGTATATACATATAATGAGAAAAGTCCAAAAAAAAACTTGCCAGAAGTTTCAGAAATTGAGAAAGCAACAATAGAAACTTTAAATTCAAAAATAGAAGTATATGTCGGAGATAAAGAAAAAGAACAAAGTGTTGAAATGTTAATAAAAACGACAAACATGTACAATGCAAATGATATGTTTCCTAGCAATCTTATCATAACAAATAAAAGCGAATTGTTAATAGAAGAGGGAGAAAAGGAATATAAAACATATAAAGTGACAGCAACAAAAGAGCAAAAAGAAAAATATTATAAAATTGAAATAGAATATGATGATAAAGGTTATACAAAAGAGATTATAATAAGTGATGCTAATTAATAAATGTAGTATAAAAAAGGGGGAAACAAATGATAAAAGAAGTTATAGAGGTACTTTCTTCAGGAGTTGGAATATTTTTGTTAGCAATTATATTAATAGGTCTTTTTATATGTAAAATAATAAAAGACTATAAAAGAGCTAGAAAAGGAGAAAATGAAATAAATTTTCAAAAATCAGATAAATATCAAAAAATTTATGAAGAAATATCTAAAAGAGAGCTATATAAGCTTAGAAAAAAGATGCAATAATAGTTGCAGTATTCACAACAATTATAACAATTGCAACAATTGCAATCTTAATTATAGAACTAAAAAAAGATAGTGTAACAAGAGCTGACCTATGTTGGGCGTTTGCACCATTAGGAGTTGGCGTAATTTTAATGTGTTTTATAAACAAGAGAGGATATAATAAAAAGTTTGTACAAGAATTTATAGAAACTACTAATGGAAGTATGAAAGTGGTTAATTATATAGACTGCAATGATGATTATGCAAAATCTCAATTTTTGAAAATAGACGGTAAAGAAATAAGAACACCATATGTGTCGCATTTATCGACTGATGATTATAAAATAGAAAATGAAATGTATATTGAAGGCAATATAAATATGTATAGCATAAAATTATTTCCATGTTTAGAGTTAAAAGAAAGAATAGGAGAAAACTTTAATTACCTTAATGGAAGCAACGAACACTGGATTACCTTTTTTGAAGGAATATTTGTAACGATAGAAACTGATTTAAAAGTGCCAAGAATAATAATGGCAAATAGTGCATCACCAAAAAATAATTTGTCAGATGAGAATATATTTATGGTAGCAAAGTCACAAATACAAAACGAATTTAAAATATACACAGAGGATAAAGAAGCTGCAATGGAATTTTTGACCCCAGAAATATTGAATGTAATAGCTGAATTTGAAGAAGAAAGCAAAATAAAAATTGATATTACATTTGACAAAAAAATATATATAAGATTTCATACCTACCCAATATTTAAAGTGAATTTATTAAATAAAAACGAAGATAAAATATCGGCACATAAATATTATATAATTACAAAATTTATAGAAGAATTATTGGAAAATATATAAAAAAATGGAGAAGCTTGTGCTTTTATGTAAAATGTGGTACACTACAATGTAGTTGGTAAGTTTTGAAAACTAATACAAGGGGGAATATTTGTATGAATTATAAGTTAAAAAATGTAGTAACAGCAATAATTTCATTTGTTATGGTGATGGCTGGAACACTTTCATTTGCAACCACAACTTTTAGTGACCTTGAAGGACATTGGGCTAAAAATGTAGTAATAGAAATGGCAGAAAAAGGAGTACTAAATGGCTTTGAAGACGGAACATTTAAGCCAAATGATAGTGTGACAAGAGAGCAATTTGCAAAAATATTAGTAGAAACATTGAAACTAACAGAGAGAACAACAAACATAAAATTTGTAGACGTAGAAGATGCTAGATGGTCGAAAAATTATATATATATAGCTAGCAAATATCTAACAGGATATGAAAACAATGGCAAATACTATTTTAGACCAACAGAAGCAGCAGTAAGAGAAGATGTAGCTGTAGCAGTTGTCCAAGCAGAAGGGCTTCAAAATGAAAAACCTGATTATACGCTATTAAACAAATTTTCAGATAGTGGTGAAATTTCAGAAGGCATTAAAAAATATGTAGCAATAGCTGTAAAAAATGAAATAATGAGAGGAAAAGAAGGACGTTTTGATCCACAAGGTAATTTAACAAGAGCAGAAGTTTCACAACTTATGTATAATGTGTTTCAAAAAATTGCGATAGGTGAACTTGAGTCATTTAGTATTGGCGATGTAAATGGAGATGGCAAGATTACGAAAGAAGATGCACTACTTTTACAAAATTACTCAATCTTCCCAGAAGATTATGCAAATGAAATTCCTTATGAAATTAGAAAAAATGCAGATAAATACTTAGATTTAGACCAAGATGGCAATGTTGATGTAATTGATGCAACAGTACTAAAAGCGTATGTTAATAAAGATATAAAAGAATTGCCACATGAGCACACATATAAAAATAAAGTATGCACAGGTTGTAAACACGAATTAACAATTTTATATGGTGATGCATATGAAGATGGCAAAATAAATGGAAAAGATGTAACAACTATATTAAGGCACAATTTGGGCGAAGATGTAAAAATAAATAAAGAAGCAGCAGATGTTAATTTAGATGGAAAGATAGATATTGCTGATGCTTTGATAGTACAAAAATATATTGCAAAATGGGCTGACTTTTCAAAGTTGCCACACGATTGCAAAAAGCCATACACTACAGCGATAAAACAAAGTGATGCTAAAAATCACGAAATAGTCTATACATGTGGCTGCGGATTATCTTTAGGACAGGTTACAGAAGCACATGAACTAAAAAATGACAAATGTACAAAATGCGGATACGAGCAAAAAGAAATTTTATATGGCGATGTAAATGGAGATGGAGTAGTTACAGCAAAAGATAGATTGGCATTAACCAAATATGTGCTAAATCAAAATGAAGAAATAGACATGAAAGCATCAGACTTGAATTTAGATGGAAAAGTAGATGCGGCAGATTTACTAATATTAACAAAGCATCTTGCAAAATGGACAGACTTTTTAAGCTTGCCACACGATTGCAAAAAGCCATACACTACAGCGATAAAACAAAGCGATGCTAAAAATC
>CAUGFN010000042.1:0-8320 GCA_959598745.1 uncultured Eubacteriales bacterium | reverse complement strand
TCCTTTCGTCCAAAATATAATAGATTAATTTTAATTCTTTGTCCTTTAAAGCACACAATAACAAAAATTTTATTTTCAAACTTTATTGTGTCCTTTAAAATACAATGAATTAATTTTTTCTTGCATTACTATTTTTCTAAATAAAGCCAAAGTTGGAGTGCTTTGGCTTTATTGTTCTTTTGTATTATTTAGTTTTCTTTTTTTTAGGCACTTTAATGTTATTCATTCCTTTTTGTCCATAAATCATACGAGTTAAGTCAATTTCATTCTCAGCATACATTCTTGCATTTTTCCCTTTAACACCTTTGTCCTTATATTGTTCTGCAAGGTCTGCAACATATCCGTCTCTCTTCTTTCTATCATTTAATTCAGACTTGCTCCAATCATCTGTTCTTGCAAGTGCACCTTGTGCAATTTGAGCTGCATATTTTTTGGCATCTTCATCAGAATATTCAGCTGATTTGTATGCATCTCTGTATTTGTTTTCCAATTGCAAAGCTTTGTCTGCAAACTTAGCATTATCAACACCAGTTGCATATTGAATGTCGAACTCTCTAGCAGCCCACTCTTTTACTTGGTCTGCATCAAAGTCCTCATGTTTTGCTGCAATTCTTTCAAGGTTATCTCTATCATTAATATAGTTTTTTCTTGCAACTTTTCTTTGATGTTCTTCATGTCCTCCATTTAATACATCTGCTGCAAAACTACCATTGAAGTTCTTTCCAGCTTTACTTATTGTATCAATAGCACCATTTCCAACCTTATTTCCAAAGTACATTCCTGCTGATGCACCGGCTATGCCGTATTTGATTACATCTGATACATCTCCGCCTACCATTCCAAAGCCTACTCCCATAGCAGCACCACCAATAGTAGTTCCAACTTTACCAACTGTAAGCGCAGCCTTAGCTCCACCTTTTATAGCTTTAACGAAAACTCCTTTAGCTCCGCCAGCAAGTTTAAGCCTTCTATCAAATTCCTGTTTAGCAATTCTAGGCGTATTCTTAATTTTTCTGACAACTTTATTTCCTTTATGTTCTTTATCTGAATCAAGATTCATACTTGTATCTCCAACATATGTTTGAGGTATATTTGGAGCTGGTTCAGATACTGGTTGTACGTTTTGATCTGTTCCAGGTGTTGGTTGTGCATTTGGATCTGGTTCTGCACTTTCGTCCATTGGTTCTGTACTTTGAGTTGAAATTTGTGGATTATTTGAATCGTCTTCAGAGTTTTGATCAACCTGTGCATTCGGATTTGGTTGTGTAGTCTGCTTAGGTGTTTCTGTTTGAGCTGTTTTAGCTTTATCTTTATCGTCTTTAGCTTCTTGCGCTTTTGTATCTTCTAAATCCCAAGGTTTTGCGACATCCAAGTTTGCTCCACCATCAACAGTATTTGAACTCTTTGGAATTTTAGGAACTTTTTCCTCTCTTGGCATTCCAGGAGCTCCCTTAGGTGGCTTAGGTGGTTTTCTCATTAAGTTGAATAATGAACTTGCAAGTGCTCCACCTGCGAATCCACCGATTCTGTCTTCTGTATTTCCTTGGATATGGAACATTTTCTTAACAATTTTCTCTGCTGGTACTATAAATGCCATAGCAAATATTGCATATATCATGTTTTGTGCTGCTAAGTCCAATGCAGATGATACAAATACTGTATATAATAGCATGTGTAATACTGGTAATAAAGCATAGAATATATAATCTTTCAACCAGAAGTTGAATGCCTGCGCTTTTCCATCACGAATTTTATCTAATGGATATGTAAGTGCTACCGCTGGTGCTATCATCGTATAGAATGCAAGCATTAATAATCTCTTCAAATATATAATAGTAAAATATACCGTATAGCCAGTAAAAGCAAAATACAATGCCATATAACCAAATTTTGCAGGTAAATTATCATATTGAGTCTTCATTCTTGCAACATTCACGAAGTTAGATTTCCACTGTCTTTCAGCAACAGGTTGTGGATTTCCATTATTATCTGTCGAGTCGTATAACCTTATTATGCACTCATTAATTGTTCCTTCTTCATCGTTTGTAAATACTTTTATAATCTGCTCTGATACAGTCATTGTAAATGCCATAATATAGTGCATAAAGAATATTAAGCAAAGTGCGACTAACCAGTCAACAAGCATTTGTTTATATTTTGCTTTATCATTTGAGCTTGAGCTAATTACGATTCTTATACCCATATATAGTAATACAGACATAAGTCCTACTATAGCAATATTTCTTATTGCAACATACCAATTACTTACAACATCTCTTAGACTTCTAACTATTGATTTGTCTTCTCCTCCTAAAAGTTTATCATAGTCCTGATCAGTCTTAAAAAAGTTAGCATTTAATGCCGAAATTCTTCCTGCAAATATTTCCACTGGTGTATAATCTATTGCAGAAACAGCATATGTTGTTCCATAAGAATGATCTATTCCTGTTCTTGATATATATACCGTTGGAGGCTCTGAATCATTTGTTGCATCATTTGCTTTCATATAATCTATAGCTCTTTGTCCTGCTATAACAACTTTGTAACCCTGACCATCTGCTGCTTTGCTTCCAACTATAGCTGTACGTAAAATGTAGTTTACTCCATCTGCAATTCCAACAAACAATGCAGTAAATGGTGAGAATAAGACTCCAAAAATGTCACTATCAGATTCAGTGTCTTCAAAATCTCCAGAAGAAGAAGTATCTGACGTAGAATCTTTTGCAGTGTCTTGAGATGACGCTGCATATTCCGCATAAACTCTTGTACTCATAATAAAGTTACTTAGCACTAGTATTACAAATAAAGCCATAATCTTTTGTATTACTTTTCTATTAAAAATTTGTTGCATTTCATTCCTCCCTTATTATGCCCTATTTTGATTATTTTCCATTAGTTTATTTAGATTTGTTTCCACAAATTCAAATTCTTTGGCAGTTGGCGTAATTTGTAGTATTGCCGTATCAGAACCCACTTTAAGTAGTCCCTCTCCTCTATTACATGTGGTTAAAAATCCTGCTTCTCCTTCGCTTAGTTTAAATACTTCTTTTACATATTGTATTTCAGATTTATCTTGTGCTAGTAATAATTTTGTATCAGATGATGTAAGTACTGCTTGTACCTCTGGTTTTTCATAGAAATCTTGGAATCTCTGAGAGATAATTGCAAGGGATACATTTCTTTTTCTGGCACGTCTTGCCATAGTGTTTAAGAAATCTACTGCCTCAGGATATGGAAGTAACATCCATGCCTCGTCGACAAGCACTCTCTTCTTTGCAGCCTTTCTTCTATCCTCACTGTTTTTCTTTACGTATTTTTCCCATATCCATGATAGAAGAATTTGTTGTGCAAGTGGTCTTGCAAATCTTTCCTCTAGTTGAGATATGTCTAGATTTATGAATAATGTTCCATCTAACAAATCGAATGTTGATTGTCCATCGAAGTATGCCATCTGTCCATCATATTCTCTTATATACTGTTTCATAACTTTTAATAAGTAACTATAATGGAATCTGTAATCTTGATTTTGATTCATCTCTGCATTTCTTTGTAATCTTTTATACCAGGATCCTATTGTAGGCATTTTCTTTCTCATTCTTCCTAGTAATTCTCCACTATTAGAAGTTCTAGATTCGTATATGCTTGCTGGATTATTTGTGATTCCGTAAGCAGCATACTCTTGTGCTACGGATTCAGCAATTATCTGTTTCGTTACTTCGTTTACTTCTTGGCTTCTTGTACTTCCTCTTGCCATTGTAAGTAAGGCTTGCGTAACGTCTTCAACTTTATTTTCAACATTTAGTACTGTTTTATCTCTACCTGTTATTTCGTCTTTAACAACTTCTGTTTCTATATCAAAAACATTTATAACTGTTTTTGAATTTGGGCTTAATACAACATTTATTCCTCCCAAGCTTTCTGCAACAAGGCTGTACTCGCCTTCAGCATCTAGTGCCAAACTTTGAATTCCCATAAGTACTGCTGACCTTGATATCAAAGTCTTCATAGTTACTGATTTACCAGCACCAGACTTAGCAAATATAACCATGTTGTAGTTTGATAATGAACTATGAAAGTTATCAAATAAAATTGGTACACCAGTCTGTTTATTAAATCCAAGTGGAATACCTGTTGTATGTCCAACTTCTGATGTTGTAAATGGGAATACTGTTGCCATTGATCTACGGTCAAAAGTATGTGTTTTGTTTATTTTATTTTGTGCAAATGGCAAATTTGATTGGAATGCTTCTTCTTGCATAGCCCATGCACTCTTAACTCCTACTAATGATTTAGACATTTCCGCAGATAGCATTTTTGTTAATCTATCTAAATCTTCAAGACTATATGCAAATAATGTTGATATAACAGATGCTTCATATAATTTGTTATATCCTGCGGCGATTTCGTCTCTTAAATTTTCTGCTTCAAATCTTTTTTGTGTTAAGTTACTTTCTCTGTTTATGTTTCCTCTGTCTGCAGCAACAATTCTTTCTGTTTCAAGCTCATTAATTGTTCTGTTTAATTCGTTTTGAGACCTTGCTTCTGCAATAGGATTTATATATATAGAAGTATTTATATCTCCAAACATATACATATCTCTGAATATTTCAGGGAATGTACACATTCTTGGAAGTGCAGATACGAAGAAGCTTCTTGCATATCTTTTAACGTTTGAGGCTATTTCCAAATGGTCAATACTGCTTGCATCTATTCCAGATGGAGCTATAAGCTCTTTTATGGTTTTCTTATGCAATATTCTAACTTCTTCATCACTCGTATAATCATTTCTAATATTGAAATCATTCATTTGTGATTTTTTATTTTTCTTGAACATTAGGCTTTTTTCTCCCTTCTAACTTTTTCCTTAGATTTCTCTGCAATGTCTTTTCCAAGCATTGCTTCGTTTTGTTCTATTATAAGTTGTGCAAGATTACTTATGATGTCATCTCTAGTTGTTACTTTCTTTTCATATTCTTTTTGTTTTTCTGTTTGAGCTTCTATAACTTTTTCATTTGCAAGTCTTGCAGCATCTCTTGCTATTTGTTCATCCAGCATTCTCATCTTCTTGTCCATGTAATCTGGTGCTGTTGAATATAGTTCGTTGTATCCAGCCTTCAAAGCTTTATCAATTCCATATACATCAGCATCATCTCTGTTGTATGCCACATAAAGTAAATCAACTAATTCTGTAGATGTCATTACTTTTCCTGTAACTCCACACACACTTAAAGTTCTAATTATTGATTGTGCTTTTGTATAAAGTTCAGAGAAAGCCATCTCTCTTATTTCTTCTTGAGCATAATCTCCAACTTCTTCTGAATAATATGGTATAACTACATAATATTTTTTATTAAGAATATTTTTATTTAAGCTCATTTTTTCTGTGTTATATATTATGTCTTTTCCATATTCATATAAGTTCTTTTGTTTTGTATATTCATATAAGGCTTGTTTTCTTTGTTCATCTGTTGCATTAGGAGATTGCATAACCTGTCTATATCTTAAGGTTTGTCTTTGATATTCTTGTTCAAGTTTATCAACTTCAGTTTTATATGTTTGCAAACTGCTTTCCAAATTAATTTTTCTTGTTTGAGTATAAATTTGAATTGGATGTGATAATGTATTTAAGAATTGAACAAATCCTTCTTCAACAGATACTTTTTCTGCTTGTGACATCAAGTCGTAGTTTATACCTTGACATTCAACAACCATAATAAATCTTTTTCCTTTTTTTTGTATAATCATGTTGTCTTCGATTTTATCAAACTCCATGAAATCAAATATAGATCCAACATTAAAGGTTTTAGTTTTTTCCTTTGTAACATGCTTTCCTTCATCTTTACTGTTTTGTTCTTCTTGTTGTTTTTCTTTAATTTTAGTATTTAGATATACAAATACTAAAGCAATTAGGAGTGCCATCATTATTGCAAGCATTATATATAATATAATTGTTAAAATACTTGTACTATTTGTCATTTGTTTCTACCTCCTTATTATCATACACGTATATTTTGTTGCCTTTTCTTTTAAAAAGAATTGCTCTTTTGATTACGTCGTCTAGATTTTCTCCACCAACGGCTTGGGTATCTTTCAATACTCCGATATTAGGAACTTTAAGCATACCAATTCCATAACCAATTAAGGCAAATACAGCAATAAGAATTATCCCAACAAAGCCCATCTTCATAAGTCTAAATATTAAATAAAATATAAGACCAACTCCAGCACCAACTGATGCATAGATTAGACTCTTGGGAGTAAATATAAATAATATTCTTCCCTCACCCTTCACATTTCTTGGCAAATTGTATGTTCCCATATTTTTCCTCCGTTTATATCATAATTCTACTTATATAATGAGTATAACATATTTTATTAAAAAATGTAACATAAATGCAAAAAAAAGTGCATTTTTATGCACTTTTAATTCTTTTGTAATATTCTTGCAATATATATGCAATATTTTATTTTTAACTAAGCTTTTACTTGGTTTGCTAATTGGTATACAACTTTTACAATTGATGTACCAGCAAATATTAATAAAGCACCAACAATGTATGGTATCATTGTTTTCTTGTATTCTGCTTTTTGTTCAGCACTTCCTATTATGTATTTAATACCTATAACTAATAGAACAATGATAGAAATTACTATACCAACTACTTGGATAATATTTACTATATTTGCTCCTAATGTTGTAATGTTGCTTGTGTCTGAAACAGTGCTTCCATTTTCTACTTGGCTGATTGTTCCATCAATATCAACTACTGCAAATGCAACGCTTGCTACGCTCATAACTAACATTATTGCTAATAATACTGTTGATATAATTTTAACTGATTTCTTCATACTTTATTCCTTTCTAGGTTTTACGCCTTCAAATAAATTTCTTTTAAAATTTTGTTAAGCTTTAACTTGTGATGCTAATTGGTATATAACCTTTACAATTGAAGTACCTGCGACTATTAAAACAGCACCAACTATATATGGTATCATTGTTGTTTTGTATTCTGCTTTTTGTTCAGCACTTCCTATTATATATTTAATACCTATAACTAGTAAAACTATGATAGCAACTACTATACCAACTACTTGGATAATATTTACTATGTTTGCACCTAGTGTTGTAATTTTACTTGTATCTGTTGTAGTTCCTCCAGTTTCAACTCCTGATATAACTGAATCAACATCAACTGCAAATACAACGCTTGCAATGCTCATAACTATCATTACTGCTAATAATAGAGTTGATATTACTTTAACTGATTTCTTCATATTTTCCTCCTTATCTTCGATTTTTATTAAAATCTCTTTTAGAGAATATTAAAAACTATTGAAATGATTGTAGTACTGTTAATACTATTTTCCATATTCCAAATGCACCAAATATTATAACACATCCAATTACATAAGGAATAAGTTTTTCTTTTATCTGTGCTTTTTCTTCTATAGAACCTGTTACGAATTTTATACCTATTATAAGTCCCCAGATTAAAGCAACTATAATTCCAACACCAAATAATGTGTTATAAATCAAGTTTGAAGTGTCTTTTATGTTTTCAGTACTTGGTAGTCCTACACCAGTTTGATTCTTTCCATTATTTACAAAATCGTCTCCACTTGTTACTATACCACTCAATGCTCCACCATCTGCATTACAGAAAGTAGGTAGTAAAAATAACATCATTATTAGAATTAATAAACAACTAATTATTTTATAACCTTTTTTCATCCGCCTTACCTTCTTTTTCCATGCTTAGTTATATTATATAACATTTTTCCTTTTTTTTCAACTATTATTTATTTGCTCTTACTTTAGCCTTTTATTCATGCTTTTTTCAGCCTTTTATTTGAGTTTATTTCTGCCTTTTATTGGCTCTTGTTTTTACTTTTTGTGCAATTAGTTTAACTTTTTATTGCCTTATTTTTTATTTTATTAGTTTAAAGCTTGATTTGTAAGATTATAAATAAGTCTTAAAATTGTTGGCGTACAAGCTATAAATATAATTCCCACAATATACGGAATCATTGTCTTTTTGTATTCTGCCTTCTTTTCTACACTTCCTAATAAGTATTTAACACCTAGTACTGATGCACCAACAGTAGAAACTACAACTCCAACAATTTGTACTATAGTGAATGCTGTATTTACTTTTGATTGAATTTCGCTTGGCATATCTTCAGCACCTTTTGACGGATCAAAATCACCAGGATTTATTGCTCCTCCCCAATCTGTTCCACTATCTGATGGATGCGCGGCAAAAGACTTGGTTGTATAAATAGAACCAAGCATCAATATTAATGTTATAATTATAATGCT
>CAUGFN010000041.1:0-8629 GCA_959598745.1 uncultured Eubacteriales bacterium | reverse complement strand
TGCTTCAATTACACAAATGCCTGCAACTACAACTAACATAAGTGGCATTTTTAACATCAAAGCTACACTACAAAATGCACCTCCGAAGCGCTAAAGAACCTGTATCACCCATAAAAACCTTGGCAGGATACATGTTAAATAATAAAAATCCAATTGTACTTCCTAAAACTATTGATGAAAATGCTGACATATCTTTATTACCTAATTTTATAGATGCTATTACAAAGAACATCATTATAATTGCAGTAACTCCACTTGCTAAACCATCTAATCCATCTGTCAAATTCAAACTATTGGTACATGCCAGTATTATAAATACTGCACAAGGTATATACACCCAAACTGGTAATGTAATATATTCTCTAAGTATTGGTATATATGTTTCTGTTCCAAAATTTATATATGTTAAATATACTACAAATGCTGTTGCAATTATTATTAATCCAAACATTTTCAAACTAGGCTTTAAGCCTTTGGTATTTTTTAATACTAATTTTATAAAGTCATCTATAAAGCCAATCAGTCCGTATCCGAGTGTTACAAGTGCAACTGGCAACACCCCTTTATATTTAAATGAAACTACAACTGATATTACGATTATAGCTATAAGCATTATAATTCCGCCCATTGTAGGTGTACCACTCTTTTTCAAATGCTCCTTAGGGCCATCATCTCTAACAACCTGACCTACTTTATGTTTTCTTAATATTGGAATTATAATAATACCTAAAATTATTGTTAATATAAAACTTGCAATGAGTCCTTCTACTTCAACTCCTGTATTCATAAATAAAGATTTTATAATATCTCCCATGTTCCCCCCTAGAAAATTACCAAGCATACATTGTTTTATCTTTTGGTGCTGGCAACTTTGCCACAAGCTCTTTTACAACTTCTCTATCATCAAAATGATGTTTTTCACCATTTATCTCTTGATACGTTTCATGACCTTTTCCAGCAATTAAAATCAAATCACCTTTTTCAGCTTTTCTAAGTGCATGCTCGATTGCCTTTTTTCTATCTACTATTACTTTATACTTTCCGTTTGTCTTTTTCATTCCTTCTTCGATTTGTCTAATTATTTCTTCAGGTTTTTCTGATCTTGGATTATCAGAAGTAATTACTGTGTATCCTGCAAGTTTACCTGCTATTTCACCCATCATAGGACGTTTTGCGGTGTCTCTATCTCCTCCGCATCCAAATACACAAATTATTTTTCCTTTTGTATAAACTTTTGAAGCCTTCAAAATATTTTCTAAGCTATCTGGTGTATGGGCATAGTCTACAATTACAGTAAAGTTTCTTGTTGTAGGAACAACTTCTGATCTTCCTGGAACTTTGACATTTTCAAGACCAGCTAAAACATCTTCAACTCCTGCACCAAGTCTTATTGAAACACAAATTGCTGCTAATGCATTATATACAGTGAATCTTCCTGGTATATCAACTTTTATTCTTTGAATTACTTTATTAAATGGCATTTTGAAATCCGAATAACTATTAGTAATAATTATATCTCTTGCAGATACAAAAGGATTATTATCTATGCCATACGTTGTAATAGGGCAAGTTGCCATATCCATAAGCTTCTTTGCATACATATCATCACAGTTAACAAATCCTTCTTTACACATTGTGAATAATTTTGCTTTTGCGGCTAAATAATTATCAAATGTCTTGTGGAAGTCTAAGTGATCTTGTGTCAAATTAGTAAATACACCAATATCAAAATCTATCCCCCATACTCTGTCTAATGCAAGCGAGTGAGAAGAAACTTCCATCACTGCCACATCACATTTGTTATTTACCATTTCTCTAAACATTCTTTGCAAATCCAAGCTCTCTGGTGATGTTCTTTCTGACTCATAACATTTATCGCCAACATAATTAGCGATTGTTCCAATTAAGCCAACCTTTTTACCTGCATGTTCTAGTATAGACTTTATCATATATGTTGTTGTTGTTTTTCCTTTTGTACCAGTTACACCAACAACCTTTAATTCTCTTGTTGGATTACCATAAAAGTTACAAGCAACCATCGGCAAAAATTTTCTTGTATCTTTACTAAACACAACTGTAATCCCCTCCGGAATCATTCCTGCATCATAAGCACCTTCTTGCATTGCAATAATTTTTGCACCACTTTGAATTGCAGATTCAATATAATTGTGTCCATCCATTTTGAAACCGACAATCGCAACAAACATACCGCCATTTTCAACTTTTCTTGAGTCATAAGCAATACTTGGAACATCAATTTCCAAATCTCCCCTTACCTCAATTTCTTCAATACCTTTTAAAACCTCTGATAATTTCATAATTATCCATCCTTTCTTAGTAGACTACAAACTACTATCTAAAAATTAAACTTTTAATATTAATACGAATTTGTAATCACAAAACCTCGTACCTCGTGCCACTATATTTTATTCAAAGCGACACTAAATAATTATAATACACTATATATTTTTATGCAAGAAATGAACAACCTTTTAAATCTAATTGTTTACTCAACATCGATTCCAACCGGTCTGAATTCAACTCTTACAATAGTGCCTTGCTCTACAGTTGTGCCTGCTGGTGGATCTTGAAGAATCGACATTCCACTACCAGATATCTTTATATTCAAATGCTTATCTGATAACTTTTTAGTTGCCGTAACAATATCCATATTCTTAACATCTGGCACAGTAGTATTAAATCTAGTATCATTTCCTTGTAAATATAATTTAACAAGTGATTTCTCATTTAATTGTTCCTTTGCAACTGGCATTTGTGCCGTTACAATTTGATTTAAATCAGAGCTATCAACATCATACTTTAATCCAACACCATTCAACATTCTGATTGCTTCACCGACAGTTCTATTAGTTACATCAGGAACTTCAATTTTCTTTGTCGCTTCAGACGTCTCATAATTCTTTGGTATTTCCAAATATTCAAACACTTCAGTTAAAATATTTGATACAACTGGAGCAGCAACAGCACCACCAGAATGTCCTTGACTACCTCTTGGATTTGCTATACTAAGCATTATTGCAATCTGCGGATTTTCAACAGGTGCAACCGCTACGAATGATGCTGTATATGTTTTGGCATTTCCTCTACCCTGCTCAGCTGTACTTGTTTTTCCTGCAACGTAATATCCATCCACTTTACCATTTCTTCCTGTACCATCAGAAACAACGCTCTTCATCATATCTAAAACTTTCTCAGATGTTGTTTTTGAAAATACTTGTTTAACAACAACTGGTTCATTTGATTGAACAAGATTGCCCTCTTTATCTTTTATCTCTTTTACAATTCTAGGCCTCATTAGATTACCACCATTAGTCAACGTGCATATAGTATTTAACATGTTTAATTGTGTTAATGTAAAACCTTGACCAAATGCAGCAGAAGCAAGTGTAGAATCTGTCACATCGGATATTTTATGTATAACTCCATTTACCTCTCCAGGTAAGTCTGCACCTGTTTTTTTAGCAACACCAAGGGCTGATAAATAATTGTAATACGTACTCTTTCCTATACTCAATGCAATTCCCATAAATGCTGGGTTGCACGAATTCATAAGTGCTTTTCTCAAACTTTGACTACCATGTGGATTATAATATCTCCAGCATTTCATTTTCCAACCTTCTATATTTAGGAAACCTGCACAATTAAATTGTACTTTATCCACATCATAAGTAATTCCTTCTTCAAGAGCAATCGCTGCTGTCACTGTCTTGAAAACAGAACCAGGTTCAAATGCATCAGTTACCGTTCTATTTTTCCATAAATTTTGTAAAGCTATTGTTCTTTCAGCAGAAGTCATTGTATCCCACTTAGCAGAAAGTTCTTCTGTGGATGGCATAAATGGTTGATTAGGGTCATATGACGGAGCCGTTGCCATCGCTAGAATATCTCCATTTTGAGGATTCATAACAACACACGATGCATAATCAACTGGTGCATTGTCTTCTATTGCTTGAGCTAAATATTTTTCAACAATATATTGTATCATTTCATCAACAGTCAACACTAAATTTAAACCATCTTCCGGTGGAATATATTTTTCGTCATTTAACGGTAATTCATTGCCATTCGCATCCGTACCAATAACTAATTGCCCAGCAACGCCTTTTAAAATACTTTCATATTGATTTTCTAATCCCTCTAGTCCATTATTGTCTGTTCCGCAAAAACCTAAAACCTGCGCTAATAACTTTCCGTTTGGATAATACCTTTTCGTATCTTCGTAAATATTTATTCCTTTTATCTTTTCCTCAGAAATCCACTTTCTTACTTTGTCTGTAACCTCTTTATCAAGTTTTTTTGCAATTATTTCATCTGCACTATTTTTCTTAGTCTTTGCAAGTACAGTTTCATAGTCTAAATTTAATATTTCAGAAAGCCCCTTAGCTATTTTTTCTTTATTTTCACTCTTAATTTTCTTAGGTGTAATACTTATAGTCTCAACCGTAATGCTCTCGGCAAGCACAGTGCCATTTCTATCGTATATAACACCTCTCTTAGGACTAATTGTTCTATTTTTAGTTTGCTGATTATATGCAGCTTCTTTTAGTTCTTTCCCTCTAACAATCTGCCAATAAAATAATTTGCCAACTATGTACACCATAAAAACAGCGAATAAAACTAGCAAAGTTATAACTCTTTTTTTATTTTGAATCGTTGCTTTTGACATCTAAAGTATATCACCTCTTTTTCATACTATTTATATATTATACTACTTTCATTTTTATTACAACAACAATATAAGCAAGAAACATAAGTAAAATGTCATGCATTAATAACTTAGGTTTCTTGCTTATACATTTAATCCAATATTTTTAGTAATCCATTTAAGATTTTTGTAAAAACTCCTTCTTCCTCTTCCTCTTTTATCTCTATTGGTGTCGTTATTTTATCTTGTTTTTTTACATTAATCTTTTGTATTTGTGAATCTTTAGGCTTTTGCATTCCAAGTTGATACTTAGCGTAATTTTCAATGTATGCAAGATCTGTTTCCTTTTGAATATTAGACTCTATTTGTGCATTCACAGTTTGCTTTTTCTTTAGACTATCCTTTAAATCATTTACTTCATTAAAAGCCTCATTAATACATGAATATCTGTAACACACTAAAAAAAGCATTCCGAATATTATTGAGGCAACAAAAGTATTTTTCAACATCTCTTTCACCTTCGCCTTTTGCTTTGCAACCTCTCTTGCCTTAAGATTACTCTTTGGTTTCTTTAATTTCATTTCACTCGGTTTTTCGAAAGTCTTTTCTTTCCTTCTATTTGAAAGCAAATATTCATCTTTTGAAAGCTCACGCTTTTTGCTTGCATTAACTTTTTTGGTTGCAGGACGTGTTGTTTTTTTAGTCCCAATAAAATCATCGCCCATTGCAATTCTAGTAGCCTGTTTTGTAGTCTCACGTGTTGGATTTGTTTTTAATGTCATAGTTTGAACTTGCTTAGATTTCTTTGACGTAGCAGAAGAAGGCACCACCTTTTTGGCTGTACCTTGACGTGATCTTGCATATTCATAATAATCGTACTCCTGCTTTAATGCTGGCATCTCATACCCCTTTCAATTATATAAAAACACAATAATTAATTTTTTATACCAAACAAATTACTATATAGCAAATATTTCAAATCTTCATATCTATATAATTCTATCTTTAATTATGCCTCTATTTTTCTTTCAAAAACTCTAAGCTTTGCACTCTTCGAACGAGGATTTCTTATCATTTCCTCTTCACTAGGTACAATCGGTTTCTTAGTAATTATCTTGCCGTATGATTTATATCCACAAACGCATTTAGGAAAATCTTTCGGACAAGTACATCTGCCCTCATACTCTATAAAAGTATTCTTTACAATTCTATCCTCTAATGAATGGAATGTTATAATGCAAAGCCTTCCACCATCATTTAAAGAAAGTATTGCATCTTCAATTGCCTTTTTCAAATCTTTAAGCTCTCCATTCACTTCGATTCTTAATGCCTGAAAAATTCTCTTAAGTGAATCTACGGTATTTTTAGGTACTACTTCTCTTATTATATCTGCAAGTTCAAATGTTGTTTCAATCTTTTTCTTTTCTCTCACACTAATTATTTTACTAGCAATTTTCTTTGAAAACTTTTCTTCGCCATATTCGAAAAAAATCTTTTCAAGTTCTTCTTTTGTATAATTATTAACTATATATTCAGCGTCGATATCTTGTTCACGATTCATACGCATATCTAACCTAGCATCTTTGGTGTAACTAAAACCTCTTTCCGGTTCATCAATTTGATAAGATGAAACGCCTAAATCAAGTAAAATCCCATCAACCAATTTAACATCTAAAGAATCCAAGTGGGCTCGTATATTCTCATGATTTCCCCATACATAAGTTACATTCGAATATTTCTCCAATCGCTTCTTACTAGCAGCAAGCGCATCTTGATCACGATCAATTCCTATAAGCCTTCCCGAAGGATTTAGACGTTCAACAATTCTTGAAGAATGTCCAGCACCGCCAAGAGTACCATCAACATATATTCCATCTGGCTTAATATTCAAATTCTCCAAACACTCTTTAAGCATTATTGGTTCATGTTTAAACTCCATCAATTACACCCTCATAAAACAAATTAAAATATAAATTCAATTAATCATGTTTTGTACAGATTTATAAAAATAAATATACACATATTGCAAAGCAATTAAAATTATAGCTATATGGAATACTCTATGTTCATGATTGTTATAGTACAACTACTATAAATCAATTGAAATTGTAATCATTTATAACTAATCCAAGTTCGTACTATTTCATAATGCATTCCATACAAATCATTGCATTAATCAAATTATTAAAGAATTAGCGGTCACAAGCGTGACCGCTTTTCTTAACTCTAAAATCCTCTCTTATCATTTGTACACTTTTAAATTTTTCATTAGTAACTTAAATAGCAGAGCTATTTTTTTCATATGTAAATATATTTTGCCATGCAATTTTGATTCTTCTTTAGTATTTAAAAATTTATCTTTTGTATTTTTCCTTCATCTTTTGTAAATCATTTTTTTATCTTATGTAACTATTTAAAAAGGTTTTAGCCTAATTAAATTCCAAGCATAGACATCTTTTCTGCAATGTCATCAGAATCTTGTTCTTCATTATAAGCTTCCCATTTTTCTTTGCTCCAAATCTCGATTCTAGTTGAAACACCTATAACAACCACATCTTTTATAAGCGATGCGTGCTCTCTAAGATTATTGGTTATCAAAATTCTTCCCTGTGCATCAAGCTCGCACTCAATTGCACTTGAAAAAAAGAATCTAGTAAAATTTCTAGCATCTTTGCTCGTTATTAAAGGTAAAGTTTTGATTTTCTCTTCAATGCCTTTCCATTCATCAATAGAATAACCATAGAGACAACCATCAAAGCCCTTGGTAACAACAAACCTTTCACCAAGCTCACTTCTGAACTTAGCCGGAATAATCATTCTGCTCTTTGCATCTATAGTATGCGAATACTCACCAATTAGCATAACAATTCCTCCTTTCGGTTCCACTTTCCACCACTTTTCCCCACCTTCGATTAAATTTTAATATATATTTGTGAGAAAAGCAAGCCTTTTTCAAAAAAAATACATAATTTGTTAATAATATTTTTCATTTTAATTCTAAACAGTTATACCGGTTTTTTTACTATATGCTTTTCTCATCTTATACAATTACACTTGTCAGTAATTATCTTGCTTCTTCGTTTCATTAATATATATATCAATAATGTTTTTCAACAAAAACTTATTTTCCACTCATACCTAAAATCCATTAAATCTGAAATTAACTGTAAAGCATTTTTATAATTCTTCTTCTCTCAAATGCATTGAATGGTTTAGACTTTTAATATAAAACTCTGCCAAAAACAAATTCATTTTAAAATATTGCGTTTTGATAACAAATCGATTGCAAATTATGTAAATCTGATATATAATATGTATATATTATACTATATTTTTTTATGGAGATAACAATGGTCAACGCTTACTTAGTCATTAAACTCATCGCATGGATCTTTCGCTCGATTTTCCAAATTTTTTGGGCTCCGATTGAATTTGTATATTGTGTGAATGAAAGTTTTCCGCACAGTACTGCAGAGCAACTTCAGAAAACGATAGGCATTTGCCTACGTTTTATCGTCTTCATTTTTGTTCTTTGTGGTATAATTATATCAGCTCTATAGAGAACTCGAAGACTCAAAAGCCAAGTTTATTATATATAGACTTGGCCTTGTTGCTTCTATATCTTTTCTAAAGTAGACTGTACGATTTAAATCACAGCAAATACTAAGCCAGAATATTTTATGGAGCAGTCTAAAATCTCTCGCTACATTTTTATTTTCTTCTTTAAAATGCAAGTTCTATAATTTTAGTGGTTCTGTGATTTTAGTTTTGGTGGCAAACTCAAACTATTGACAAAGAGCCAAAATTCAATATGAGTGGAATAAAGTACAAAAAATCCAAAAAAGACATACATAATTGTAATTTCATCGCAGAAACAAAAATACCTCTTTTATCTACAGATTGCAGTTTAACCTGTACATAAAAAAGGTATTATTTTTATTGCCTTTATATCCGTATTCTAAC
>CAUGFN010000040.1:0-9160 GCA_959598745.1 uncultured Eubacteriales bacterium | reverse complement strand
ATATGCTTTTTTATTTTTTATATTCTTCTACACTTTTAATTTAATTACAATTTTTATATATAGCAATAATTTATTTTACTGTTAATAAATTTGTAGCAATTTTGAAATTTTTGTTCCTTATTTCAATCTAAATTTATTACTTATTTTAAAATAATATGGTTGAATTTCTGGCAATAAATCCTTTATCCAGATAATATCTCCCTGAGTATTTTGAAATTTTATGTTTGGAAATGTTTTTAATATTCTTTCATCTGTAAAACAATTTTTCGATAAAAATTGTACCACTTGGCTTTGCATTATTTCCTCACTAAGTGTCATTGCCTTTTCGCCTTTTATTTCTATGTTATTATTTTTTGCAAGTCTTGTGAAAAATACTTGTAATCCAAATGAAGTAAATAACAAGTCGGAGAAAATAAGCACAGATAGAATTATTACACTTATGTTGAATGTTTTTTCTGGGATTTTATTTATGAATTTTTCTACATAAGGGTTTATGAATCTTATTAGTCCTATTGCAAGTAATCCCCAAAATACACTAAATAGAAGTGTTATTCTACCATTTATGTTGAATGGCATGTTTGAGTAATCCCACCATTTAATTTTGAATATCAGCTCTCCAATTACACTTAGTACATATTCTATTATTGAACCTTCTACTGCTCCTGCTAAGAATAGTGTCCAATTGCTTTTTTTAAATGGTTTTAAACCTGGTATCATCAAAGCTGCACCTAGACCATATATGCAACAATATGGTCCAAATAAGCAACTCCTTCTGCTTTCTATTACCCCTTTTGTTACCATTCCAAATAGTGTTTCTATTACAAACCCTAGAAAACTGTATACTATAAAATATGCTAACATTCTTCTGAATGTAATTTTTACAACAGGGTCCTCTATTACTATCTTTCCTTCTTCTTTTTTGAAATTTCCTTTTATTTTTTCTTTTTTTTCTGCTTCATTTTTTATTTCGTCTTGTATTGATGGTATAGCATTTTTTACTAAGCATTCATTTTCCATATATATTACTCCATTATTCTGTTTTATTGTTTGTTTTATTAATATCCAAAGTAACCATTTGTTACATATAAATCTTGTCTACATCTTGATAATGCCCTAAGATATGTTGTTCTTAAGTTTTCTCCGCTCATTGATGGTGTATCTCCAATGTTGTCTACATTTTTTAATATGTCATCTGAGCTATATGCGTCTGAAGCATTTACTATACAGTTGTAACATCCTGTTGCAGCCTTTACGGTACCTCCGTTTCTTTCTGAATATTGCGGATAGTAATATGCTTTGCTTGTGTCTTCTTCATCGTTTAATTGAGTATGTGCATTTGCATCGGAGCCTGTAAGTGAGATTGCAATTCTTTCAAAATCACTATTTTGATATGCTCCAACTACAGTCGCTCCATTTTTCAATTGTTCTATCATTACTTTACATCCTGGTTCATGATATTCATAGTTTCCTGAAGCATTTCTTACAATAAAGTATATTGAATCATTTCCAACTGTTTCTTCATTCGAATTACTTGATATTATGCAATAGTTGTTAAATACTTTAGCTCCTATTGGCAGTCCTTGCAAGAATGCTGTTACGCATACATAGTTCTCTATCTTTTCCCATTCATCTTCTTGTATTTTAGGCATTGCAAATTCATATCCAACAGATGAATGTGCATTATAATTTGCTATTGAAGATATTAGGTTTGTTTCTATCGATTTTCTTATTACTTCTTTTCTATGTGAATTGAAAAGAGAGTCTGTTTGTAGTGGGTTATTGTTTGCACTTGTATTGAAAATTTTATTGTTACCGTTTATTTCTTTGTTATCATAAGTTATTGGATTGTTCTCACTGTCACGAGCATCATCTACAGTTATTTTGTCAGCTATTCCACTCGTTTTTAGCCATTCTACAAATTCTTTTCCATTATCATAATAATTTTGTGCACTGTCACTAAATAAATGTCCATTGTTCGTATGGTTTAACAAATATTGCATTGTACTATTATTGGGATTTGATATTCTGTCGTCCTGTACATAATCTTTTTTGTATTGACTACTAAACATAAAATATCTCTGGTAATAAGGTGTTGCTCCATTTCCGTCTCCAAGCGTTATATTATTTTCCTTATATATCTTTTGGCTGTTGTAAACTACATATTCATAATTTGCAATCGTTTGGTTTCCTGCATCATCCAATGTAAGCAATGTTTCTGTAAGTACTTCTCCGGTCATCGATGTTCCATCATCATATATTAGGTGACCTGTTTTTGTAACATATTCTCCGTCTACTTTTCCTACTATTGTGATGGTGTTGTCTAAAGTGTAATTAACAACGAAATCATAGTCTTTACCTTTTACATATCTACAAGAGTATGCTACTAGAGGTTTTATTCCATATTTGTAATTGCTTATTTCTGTATCATAGTAGTTAGTATATATATAATAGCCATCGTATAGGTTAAACAATATTGCTGGTGTATATTCTTGCATGTCATGCGTAGAATATCCCTGTATCTTCATGCTTGTTCCAAGTGAGTTATAAAATACATTTATTGCAGCTTCTATATCTCTAATTTTAGAATTATTTAAAGTTGAATACCTGTTATTTACAGTATTAACTTTGAAAGCTTTCATTGCGTCATAGGTTGCATTTATAAGTCTTGTATTATACTGCGTTTGACGTTCGATAGTTTTTATATGTGTACTAGTATATTGTGATAATACCATTGATATTGGTATTATAATAATTACAAAGATAACAGCTAAGTGTTGTAATTTCATTGTTTATTTTACCTTTCCTTTAGTTTTAAATAGCCCAGCCAAGTTATACATTAGTGCATAAAAACATGGCTAGGCTTTTATAATTAATTATTAAAATTACTTTGTACCATTTACAGTTACCATTCCAGCATGCTGTGCTGCAACTTGATATGTGTCGTGTCCAGCTATTCTATAGAAGAAATTTCTTAAGGTTTGAGCTATTGTAGTGTTAGTATTTTTTACAGTAACAGAAACCATATCGCCCTCTTTTAATGTTATTTGATGTTTATTAGTAGTATTATCTGTTGAGTCGATACCTAATCTTTCTTTTATCTGAGAATCATATAAAGTATAGTATACGTTCTCTCCTATTTTTGTTGTTTCTGCTTGTGTTGTTTTTACTCCTGGGTTTTCGTCTAATACTTGTATTTCCATTTCGACATCATAAGAATTTCCTGTAGCAGTAATTTCATCTATAAATTTTGAATAATTATCAAGTGTTAATTTTCCTGTGTTTCTTACATTGTCTACAAATTCTGTAGTAGATGTTTCTACAGCAAGTTGAGATATATCGTCGGTTCTTTCTGATACAGCCATTAATGGAAATACAAACATTAGTATAGCTGCTAAAAATATTGCAATGATTGTAATTAAAGAGTCTCCCATTTTTATTTCCTTTCTAACATTTTATATAGCTCTTTTGTTTATTAAATTTTAATATATTTTATAACTGTTTTGGTAGTCGTTTTGTTTTTATTACTTGTATCTTCGTTTTGGTATTTTCCAACAAGTTCAAGATATTTATTCTGAGTTTTTGTAAGTGGATTATTTGAATAACTCAGATTTCCACTATCTTGTGTGTTTCCTTCAAGTATGTAATTCAAATTTTTAATTATAACCTGTTGGTTTCTAAGCCAAGATTCGTTTCTAAGAATTTCTTCTGAAAAGTCGAAAGCATATATTTTTTTACTATTTCCTTGTTGTTCATAAGTTCTAGTACTCTTATATCCATCCGACCAAAGTTTTTCATTTGAAACCGTAGTATAAATCGTAAGAGGTGTAGTCATGGTATATTCCCCAGTTTCAGCATTGTATGTACCATTCCAAAACTCTATTCTGTAATTTTCTTTATTATATTTATAAAGTGTTGGTATTATTGTTTCAAGACCAACAATTCTATTTTCGTATACTCTATCTTTTTTTGTATAATCTTGATAATCATAATATGAAGTTACATCAGAGGATTGTAAAACAAGCTCTGATGTTTCTCTAGCTTGTGAAAACAAAGCTATTGTAACAGTTATTGCCATTACAAATACCAGCACTGAAGCTGCTAGCTTTAAAGCCTCTGATGCATTTTCCATAATATTCTCCTAATTTATTTTGTTCCATTTCTTGCTATTGTTATTGCATTTATGTATCCGCTACCAGCATCTGTTGCACTTGTTACAGTATAAGTATAACCTGTTGTAACCTTTAGTGTTGTTGTTGGAGCTTTTCCTGCTGGATCTGTTCCTGCTGTTACAGTAACGCCTGTAAGAGTAACAGTAACTTGTTTTGATGTATCACTTCCACTGTATGTTCTGTTGTTGTTTACTATTGTTGTAAGTAGTGCATTTACTGATGCTCCAGATACGTTTGTTCCTTCATAATCAGAAAATTTACTATTAAATGTTTGAACTGCAACATCATCGATTCCTGTGTCGTCTAATGTTCCCTTAGCTTTGCTGTATACCATCATTCCTAATCCTATAAGTAGTATTGATAGTAAGATAGCTCCTGCGATAATTAATGCTTTACTTGCATTTTCCATAAAAAAATTCCTCCTTTTGTATTTTTAAAATTTTATCTTTTCTTTATATTGATTTTACAATATAAAATGTTAAAAACTTAAACTTGCTCAAAATACATATATTTTACATTTTTTGTATTTTGATGATATTCAATTTTTGTACATTTAAAATTCATTGCAGCAAAGTTATGTACAAATTGTTCAATTCCATTTTTTTGAATTGCTTCAGCAGATATTACCTTGTCCATTTCTAAAAATTTTATATCTATTTTTATAGAATTTGTTCCATTATCTATGTAATATCCTTTTTCATCCTTTTCAACATTGTTCTTTATATTGCTGTTTTCCACTTTGTTTATCAATGTAGCCAAATCAGTTCCAAGAACTTGAACATTGTAAAAACTTTGATAAGATTTATTGTTGTTTTGCACATCTAATTGATTTTTTCTATAGTTAGAAAAATTATAGATTATGGTTACAATTATTACCAATACAATCGTAATAATTAATAAGATATTTCTTTTCATAATTCCTCTTTATTATAACATTTGAAAAATAATAATTCAATATATTTTTTTATTTTACATTTATTTTACAATTTTTTTAATTTTGTTCGAATGATATTTTAGAAACACGGCCTGTCATGCTGTTTACTATAACTTCACTACATGTAAAAAATTGTTTTTTATTGTCAGTTGTTAGTGAATATTTGCTCATGAAAGTTTGATATTTTTCTTCAGATAAAGCCTCAAAATTTTTTAAGCTGTTTATTGGAATTTCTGTATCTCTTAAATTCATTTTTATTGATACCTGAATATAATACGCACCATTGTCTGTTACAGGGGTGGTAAATCCATTTTCCGTGTTGTACTGTTTTGCAAGATTTGCTATGCTTACTATATCATGTGCTGAACACGTTGTAACTCCTTCATACTTTGTAAATTGTACGTTTATTTGGTCAATTTGTGCCTGTTCCATTCTATCGTTTATTTCTTTTGTACTCTCTCCAAAATGATTGAATAAATAAACTCCAGTTGATATTATAAGAACTCCTATTAGTATGGTTGCCGCCATTATTAGTGCTGTACTTGCATTTTCCATAATTTAAGCCCCCTTACTACTTTGATGTATCTTCAAAAGTCATTTTTGTAATTTTTCCATTACTCTTGTCATATTCAACCTTTGTGCAATTAAATGTTTTTCTTGCGACTCCAGTCTGTTCATCTACCAAGTCCCTATAAGCATTTATCTTTTCTATATCACTCGATGATAATTTTGCATTTATTGTTCCACTATTTAATTTTGACCATTCTGCAATGGTTTTCTTTTCATTTGTTTCTCTTGAAGTAAGAATTGTTTTACCAGTTTTATTTATATCTTTTGTAAGACTTGCATATCTAGATGTTAAATCACTGCTACTTAATCCGGAACCTGCTGTAAAATATTTTATATTTCCAACCATAGCTTTAAGGCTTACAGTCATCTCTATCCTTTGGTATCCTTCTGACTCATTATATTTTTTATTGTAATTTTCCATCTTATTTGCTAGTGATAAAAGTTCTGTTCCATACAATCCCTGCTTATTATAATATTCATATTCAACGTTAAAGTTGGTTGCTTGTTCTATTGCTGTAACCTCATACTCTTCCCTTTTTTCATTTGCAAGTCTGTTGTAAGCTATAACAACTAGACCAAGCACCATTAACGCTATTAATACTCCTGATGCTATTTCTAATGCTTTGGTTGCATTTTCCACAATTTATATCCTCCTGATTTTATTATGTCATAGAAGCCATTGTATTAAATGATGAAGACATACTCGTTAATCCTATAACAACTAGTGGGATAATTAAATATCCTACAAATAAACATACCATTGGTGCAAATCCTATTACTTTTCCTATCATGCCCTTCTTTGAAATTAACCTTGCATTAGATTCCTTTCTTCTTTCTTGATAGTAATCTCTTTCAGAATCAAGTTCGTCGAATGCTTCTGCAATAGGAATTCTTTCAACTGCAGCTTGTAAGCTTTCAATTATACGAATGAATTCTTTGTAGTTTACTTCATCTTTCATTGCTTCTAGGGCTTCCCAAGGTCCAGATTCATAGTTGTTTACACATCTTGAGATTGGTTCTCTAAATATATTTGAATATCTTTCAAGCCACTCAAGAATCATCTCAACATTTACTCTCTCTATTCTCATTAGCATTAAGATAATTGTTTGGAATTGCATTACCTCATCTTCCATTTCAATTTGTCTCATTTTTGCTTGGAAGAATAGTAGCCAAATTGGAAGATTATATCCAATTACTGCAAATAGCATTGCAAGAAGCATTTCAAACCAGCTTAAATATTCACTATTTATCTGTCTTAATTTTTTAAGTACTCTCTCTGCTGCTGTTTTTATTTCGTCATCAGTACTATTTGCATAATCTTTTGATTTTTTCATTGCCTTTTCGATTTCAGCTTGAGTAACATCTGTTTTTCCTTTAAATTTATCTATAAATTTATTATCTAATTTGGTTAATTCTTCTGCTGCCTTTAGGTCTTTTCCTGACATTTCACCAACTATATCATAAGTTGATGTTGGTTGAGTGTAAATGTAATCTATTTGAATTCTGTGTAATTGTGTGAATATAAATAATGATGCAACAAATGTTACTATTGCAAGAAGTAATCTTTTAACATATATCCACTCAATTTTATCTTTTGCTGCTGAGTCTTTTATAAGATTCTTTATTCTTCTTCTTTCCTTTGTTCCTTCTTTTGGAACAAACATATCAACTATGTTTTTTACGAAAGGAACGTTATATAGTTTTTCTTGCCAAGGATGTTCTGGTGTTGTATCTATTTTAGTTGAACCATTATCTTTTAATTTTCTAGTAAGTATGTAACAAATAAATGTTAATATTACTATTAAAATTTGTGCAATCATACCATTTTTTCCATAATAGAATGATTTTGTAAAGTTAAACTGTGATACAGACCAACTTTTTATTGGTTCTAGTGCAAGAAGTGGAACTATTGAAATTACTGATAAACTTTGGAATACATAGTTTAATTTATCTCTTTTTAATATTTCCAACTGCATTTCTTGGCTTATATTATTTAAGTTCTTTAAGTATAATGATGTTTTATCTACTGTTCTATCACCAAATTCTTTTGTTAAATATGAAATTCCTGCAAATTCTTTTAAGTAACTATTTGGTGCTATATCATAATACTTTTCAAGTTCACTCTCTGGATCATCTGAAATAAGTATTTCATATATTTTTTCTGCTTGTCTAGACATTTCAGGTGCAGTATCTCCTTGAGCTACCTGATATATTGCTTCTTCAACCATGTTGAATTCGTGATAAGCGTGTCTTATTTCGGCAAAGAAGTCAACCTGTTGAACTAGTAATTGGTTATCTATTTTATCAACCATTCCATCCACAAGTGTGTCTATCATAAATAGCTCGAATATTAACAAGATGCACATCAACAACCAGTTAGCTTTTGTAATAAAAATTATAATAAGTGTTACTGGAATTATTATTGCAAGAGCCTTTGTTAATATAGCAGAAGTCTGTTTCCTTGTTAAATATTCATCATCTATATTTATGATTTCTAGTCTTCTTCTAATTTTAAATACATACCTCTTTAAGAAAGCTAGTTTTATATAAATTACATATAATTTCTGGTATAATATTTCTAAAGAGAATTTACTTTCCTGTGTGCCCTTTCTCAATTGCTTTATTTGCATTGCATCAGAGCTTTTCATTTTTTTGCTAAGCATTATATATGCCATTACAATTATTACAAATAGTCCTCCGACACCTGCTAGTAAATATACCATTAAGTTGCTATTCATGTACTTTTCTTGGCACCTCCTTCTTTTAGACTATATTAATCTTCTAATACATCTGAGTCTCTACGTGCATCTATGTTCCAATGTGATTTAACAAATTTTTTGAAATCTGCTGAATCATTGTCATCCATGTTGTTTATCATTTCTTTTATATTCTTTTCAGATATTGGGTTTGTTACAACATATTGTCCATCATGATATTCTAATATGTTTCTATATTGATAAAGTTCTTTATTAGTTGTTTTTGTGAAATACATTGTTGCATTGTCCATGAATTTTTCAAGTTTACCTTCCATTGTTTTTTCTTTTCTATAATCGAAAGTATACTCGTTCTTTTCTTCTACTGGAATACATTCTGTAATTCTTTCAACATATCTTTTTCCTCTAAAGTCTTTTGCTAAGTGAACGTCAAAGTTAAGAACTTGAACAACCTGTTGTTCTGCTATTCTTTCGTTTGAGAATACACCTGCACGAAGCATTGAGTTACGAAGTGCTGTTACTAAGTCTGGAAATGTTTTAGCGTGGTGAGTAAATAATGTAAATTTAGATGCAACCTGTGCTGATTGAATCATCCAAGATGCTACGGGGTCAGTTGCAACCTCACCGATGATGTTAACAGAACCGTCAGTTTTTTTCTGAACGTCCAAACATTGTTGTCCAGAAATCGTTTCTGTTTCACGCATTGATAATATGTTTCTTGTTGGATATATTTTTCTTAGGTGAAGCTCGAATGCAGTTTCAGTAATACGAAG
>CAUGFN010000039.1:0-9908 GCA_959598745.1 uncultured Eubacteriales bacterium | reverse complement strand
AATGAACCCTCCTTATTAAACAAATTTTGTCTAACAATTTGGGTTCACTTCAAAATGGTGATTATGTTCTATTTTTTTATATGAATTTCGAATAAAGAATTTTTATTATAATTTAAAGAAGTATAATTTCTTGTTTTTATGCTTGTACATCTTCACTTACTTTTGTTTGTTCTTCAAACAATTCATAATATCTGCCTTTTCTTTCAATTAATTCCTTTAGTGTGCCACTTTCAACTACTTGCTTATTATCTAATAATATTATATTATCAGCTTCTTTTAAAATGTTTTTATCATGGCTTATTAAAAGTATTGTATGATTATGTTTTAATTCTTGCAAAACAGCCAAAACTTTATTTTGAGATGTCTCATCCAATATTCCAAGAGCTTCGTCGAATACTAAAATTCTTGAATTTTTTAATAGGATTCTTGCTATAGCTAAAATCTGTTTAGCAGATGTAGAAAGCGTACAATTTCCATCCATTATTGTGTCATATCCGTTAGGTAATGTTGAAATTTCATCATGAATTCCTAACCTTTTGCAGATATTTATAATATCATCAGGATTTTGATCTACTAGCATTAGGTTGTTTTTTATACTATCTTGAAAAAATACTCCTTGTTCACGAACGAGTGAAATTATTTTAAAATAATCTTCGTCAGGAATATCATTTATATTGACATTATCAATTAAAATGTTTCCTTCATGTTGCCTATTAAATTTAAGTAAAAGATTTGCTATTCCGTCCTTTCCACTAGATGCTTTTCCTGTGATTACAGTGATGCTATTAGGCATTATTTCTAATGACACATTATTTAATATAGGATCATGTCTAAAACCATAAAGGATATTTTCAAATGTGATTTTCCCGCTGAATACACTTTCATCAATTGTATAGTGCAAATATTTTTTGGGTTTACTAAATTCTATTAAATGGTTAAATCTTTCAAGTGAAACTTTAAAGTTAGTAAAGTCAACGTTTATAGCAAGTATAGTTGAAAAGTTATCTATTATCTTCTGGTAATAATTGTATAATATTAAAATAGCATCTATTTCAAAATGACCTTGAGAAACCAGATATATTGAATACGCAACTGATAGCAATCTAAAGATTTCGATGGATAATAAAAATGAGTGATTGTTATAATCGTACCTTCCTATATATGCTGAATTTGCAAGTAGGTATTCTTTTGTGCTGTTTTTGGGTCTTCTAGAAATTGTATCAAACAAATTGAAACTTTTTATTTCTTTAGTTGTTAAAAAATATTCGTGAATTGATCCTATTTGCATATCTTGCGTGCTTTTTCTTTTATTGTTTAGTTTTTCTAATGTTTTATTTGTTTTTGGAATCAAAAACATAATTGTGGCAGATAGTGCAATTACCGATAAGAAAAGATAAACATTCAATGAAAAGATATATAAATATATAACTAAACATTCTAATACTTGTACAAATCTCAAAACATTATTTGAAAAGAATGTAGTCATGATATCTACGTCAGTTGTAAGCATATTTGTGTATTGCCCAAGCGAAAATCTTGATAAACTAAAAATCGAATTTTCATTAGTTTTATTTATTCCTAACGAATTGTAGTATGAATATATTTTATTGTACAAAGCGTGATACGCATGGCTTCCCCAACATTCACATAAACGATAAAAGACTGTGACAATAGCTGATGCTAATACGAGTAAAAGTGCAGAATTTATTTCACCTTTTGAAACATCCTTTATTGCTAAACTTATAAGAACAGGTAAAATCAAAAGTAGCCCACGTATAATGAGTGCATTTATAAATCTTATAATGTATTCTTTTTTTGCTATTTTAAAAGTCTTTTTGAATTCTTTCCAAACACTAATTGTCATATAATTAACCTCCCCCTAAAAATAATTTAGCATTAAATTATAATGAAGTCAAACCTCTTGATATATATGTGGAAATAATGTAATATGAATATATGATGCGAAAACAAAAGAGGAGGAATTTTTGTGGATATAGAAAGAATTCTAGATGAAGGTATAAATAGGGGGGCATCAGATATTCATTTGATAAAAGGCAATTTGCCAATGCTTAGAATAAATAAAGAATTGGTGCCTGTTGAAAATGCAGATGCCTTATCGCAATTTGATATTGAATACGCCTTTAGATATTTTACGGGAGAAGACGAGAGATTAATTGAAAATTATAAAAGAGAAAGAAGATTAGATATAAATTTTGAATATAATGGAAATAGATTAAGAGTAAATATTTCTAGTTCATTAGATTCATATATATTTACAATAAGAATAATAAAAAATACGTTGCCAGAATTCGATGAGTTAAAACTTCCAAGCATACTTAAGAGAATTGCAACATTACCACAAGGATTAATCTTAGTTACAGGAAAATCAAATAGTGGAAAGTCAACAACGTTAAATGCTTTAGTTAATGAGATAAATAAAACAGAAAATAAAAAAATATTAATATTGGAGAGTCCGATTGAATACATGCATACTTCTAAGAAATCTTTAGTAGTTCAAAAAGAAGTTGGCGTTGGAAAGGATTGCTTGAAGTTTAGTGATGGCGTTACGAATGCTTTAAGAGAAGATTGTGATATATTGGTTGTAGGGGAGATAAGAGATAAGGATACAATGGAAGCAACAATAGAGATGGCAGAATCAGGACATTTGGTAATTGGAACGATGCACACACGTTCATGTGCGGAAACAATAGATAGAATACTTAGTTTTTATGATGTCCCAGATCAACTATCTATTAAATATATATTGTCTTCAATTTTGAAAGCCGTTGTTGCACAACGTTTAATAAAAGGTATGTCAGATGAATTGGTAATGATACCTGAAATAATGATTGTTGATGAAGTAATTGGTTCGCTAATAAGAAAAGAAAAATTTAGCACGACTGAAATAGAAGATGCAATGCAAAGTAGGATGGATAGAGGCAACTTAAGTTTGATGAATTCATTGGCAAATGCGGTTATAAAAGGAAAAATAACTTTGATTCAAGCGGAAAAACAAATTGATGAAACGAAATATCCTTTGCTTACAAGAACAATAAGACAATTAGAAAAATAGATGAATGATGTTCATCCATTAATATCTATTGTTTTTATAAACGGCATATGCAAGAGCACCAGCTACTATAAAAGGCCAGCTTTTGCCTTGAGTTACAACTCCTAATAAAAATACTATAGCTATAGAGCCTATGACTATCATGATTTTTTTCTCCAAAAAAGTCACCTCACTTAATTAATATAATTTAGAATATCATAATCATAAAAATATGTAAATAAACTTTGAAAAAATCTCCTTGTTTGGTATACTATTAATTGTATATTAAAACAAGGAGATTAGTTTTATGAAAAAATTATTAAACATACTAAAGGATAAGGAAAAATTAAGAGAATTAGTAGTGTATGGTATTTTTGGAGTGCTAACAACAATAGTGTCTTTTGGAAGTTTTTATATATTAAGAAAAGTTTTTTCGAATGTGAGTGAAAGTATCTTAAATACGATATCTATAATGTTAGCAATATTATTTGCATACTTAACTAATAGAAAATTTGTATTTAAGAGCAAGGAAAAGAATATATTTGCAGAATTTGCAAAGTTTATTGGAAGCAGAATTGCATCTGCATTATTTGAAATTGTTTCGTTTTGGATATTAAATGAATTAGTAAAAATGGAAGGAATGTTGGCAAAAGCTATAGTATCAGTTTTTGTTATTATTATTAATTATGTATTAAGTAAAATTTTTGTGTTTAAAAGCAAGAAATGATGTGATTTTAATGTATTTCTTTGCGTATTTTTACTGATATGCATCATAAAAATATATGTTTTTCATAATGGTTCTATATTTTAGTTTTGGTGTACAACAAAGCTGAAATATAGAACCTAAATTTTCAAGTTAACATTAGATATACTAAAAAGCGACTATTTTAAGATGTTTTTTAGGTGCAATTTGGAAAGTGCAAAAAAGCTAGAGCAGAGCAATTTTCAGGTTACTCCACCCCAACTGTTGACAAAGAGCCCTACTGAAAAAGAGCCCAAAAGAGCAAATAACAAAAGACCAGCTAAAAACTGGTCTTTTTGGAGGCGCCAATCAGATTTGAACTGATGATCAGGCTTTTGCAGAGCCGTGCCTTACCACTTGGCTATGGCGCCGATACTATAATATATGCAATATTAAAAAATAAATGACCTTAAATTGGTCATTCGTATAAAAAATTGGAGCGGGAAACGGGGCTCAAACCCGCGACCTTCGCCTTGGCAAGGCGACGCTCTATCAACTGAGCTATTCCCGCATGACACTTTCTTTAAGCAATTATTATATTACAATAGATTTTATAATAAGTCAACACTTTTTTAAAAAAACATTAATGATAATTGAATAGGTGGAAAGTTATATGTATAATAGAACAGAGGGGGGAAGAATATGAAAAAAGTATTGAAAATATTAACATTAGTTATAGTAATAATAAGCATGCTTACTTTAACTGGTTGCACATCAGAAAAAAACAAAGAAGAGGAAAATGTATTATCATTAGCAGCTTGTATGCAAGATGCTGGACTTGAAAAGAGCGAGTATGGGAAAAATCTAACATATTATTATATTGGACCAGATGATATTTCACTATATTATGTAAAGAACTGGAAAACTGGAAAAATAATATTAAAAAGATATTTTGCTACCGAAGAACAGTATAATGTTCAAAAAGGATTATATCCGGATGCTAAGGCAAATGATAAGAAATTGTTATTAACAATTGATGATTTTATGACGGTGGAAAATATGGATACTTATTGGACAGAAATAGAGAATTCTACCACATATATAATTGTAAAATAGAACGAATGCTTGACATAATGATATAAAAGTTGTAGTATTACCTTGAGATTTGAAAATTTATAAATCTTTTTTTTATTAAAAGGAGAAATGCTATGAAAAAAAGTGTAAAAACTCTGCAGATGCCACAATTTTTTAGACCAACTTGTATGGCTTATAAGAAAAAACAGCTCATTGCTGAAAGGGAGCGGTACGTATATGTCGAGGATAAATATATTAAAGGGGATATTGTAAGATTACTTTCAAAAATCAAAAATACATTTGGTTTAAAAAAGAACATTGCGTTACCACGAGTTGCAGCATTTGAGAAAAGTACAGTACAAAAGCGACTCCCATATGCTGCTTATGACACGGAGACACACACTGTTATAGCCAATCTAACTATTGATGTGAGTAGCGACGAGGAATTTCTGTTCATTCATGAATTATGTCATCATGTCGTTTTGATGTTGAAAGATGGCAAAGGACAAGGTTTTACGTATGTTCAAAGTAATTATTTGTTTGGAAGGATGATGGACGAAGGATTTACAAATTTTTTGGCAGAGCAAGTATATGGAAAACGAGTGGAAATTGCGTATGTTTTTCCGACTCATGTCGCAAGACAGATTTCTAATATACTTGGGAAAAAAATTGTGAATGCAATGTATCTTTCTTCTAATGTTACTGATTTAAAGAAAGATTTCAACAAGAAACTTGAAAATTATTATTCTTCTCAAAAATATCGATTGAAAAATGAGTGGAATGATGTTGTTGCGATGACTCCATTTGATATTTTTTGCTCTTGCGTCGAGTATGTTGGAATGCATTGGGGTAACAAAAATCAAAAAATTGAAAACGAACTTATGAATGTAATGAGAAGTACCATTGAAATGTTGGACTATTATGCTATTCTAAGTGATACTACAAGCATGAAAAACTACTTAAATGAGCAACAGTATTTTTTGAATCGTCACAAACGAAATTAGACAAAAATAGAGCCTCTATAAGGCCCTATTTTTCTTATAATAAAAAATATATTCACATTTATAATTTGATATGATAATATAGTTAAGCAGACGAAACTAAATATTTACTGTAAAGGAGCTTTTTAGTATGACACGAGTTGAATTCTCAGAACTTAGACGTGAAAGACCAACAAAGGCGTATGAAAATGGTAAAAAGCACTTGTATGCTAATGCATACCATATGATCCCTGAACGAATAGAACGGGACACATTGTATCTAGTGGTATCGGATGTTTATGGGCTTTCTTATGCCTTTGATGTGACAAAAGTTGTAAAGAAATACACATCGGGCAAAGTTTGGACACCAAGATTATTAGATAGCTTAAGAACTTCTCTTGAAACAAAAGAATTGTATTTGAATGATTTAGGGGAGGTTGATAATTTAAATGGAATTATGAAAAAAGTAGTTGCTGAGTGTGGCGCTTAGGTAAAGATGCGTGGAAAATTTTCCACGCATTTTTGTGAGTTTTATTACATATGTATATGAATTTTTTTGAAAGAGTGTTAAAATTTAATTTATGGAGGGGTATATACTATGAAAAAAACTATTATATTGACAATTTTTGCTATATGTGTTACAATGTTTTTTGTTGGTTGCAAGAACGGAATCAAAACTATTGATGAAATAAATGCTATAGAAAGTGGAGAACATGCTGATAATCCAATACTTTCTGGTGAATCAATAGAAAATATTATTTCTGGTGAAGTTGCAGAGGAATCAAAAGAACCAGAAATTTATGAATATAACGAATCGGGGAAAATTATAATAGCGATGTATCATAAGTTCGGAAAAGAAGAGAAAGATGAGTGGACAAGATCTTATGAGAATTTTTATAAAGATTTAGAGTATCTTTATGAACACGGTTATCGTTCAATATCACTTAATGATTATTTAAACAATAATATTAAAGTGCCTGTTGGAACTACACCAATTGTATTTACTTTTGATGATGGTTCTGCCAGTCAGTTTAATTTCATTAAAAACGATAGCGGAGATTTAGTTGTAAATCCAAACTCTGCGGTTGGAGTTATGGAAAAATTTTATTCAGAGCATCCTGATTTTGGGTTGAACGGAACATTTTTTATTAACGGAACGGGATTTTTTGGTTCATTAGGAACTAATAAAGAAAAACTTTCTTATTTAATAAATAAAGGTTTTGAAATTGGTAATCATACTAATACACATGTTAATTTCAGCAAAGCCTCAGTTGAAACGATTCAAAAAGAGGTTGGAACTGTTAATAATTTAGTAAGTAGTGTTTTAGATGGTTATGAAATAACGTCTCTTGCATTACCTTTTGGAATAAGCTCAAAAGAGCATAAAGAATACATAGCAAAAGGTTCATATGAGGGAAAGACATATGAAAACAAAATAATTTTATTGGTAGGTGCAAATCCAGCACCAAGTCCTAATAGTGAAAAACTAAATCTACTTAGTCTTCCAAGGGTGCGTGCTCGCGGTGGTAATAAGGCAGTAGATTGTGATTTATATTATTGGCTTGAAAAGATGGAAAAGAATCCTAGCATGAAATATGAAAGACTAAAATAAAAGAAAGGAGAATTTTTTTGACAGAAGATATAAAAACAAACGAAAATATTAAAAAGAAGAGAAATTATTATAGGGGTAGAAAAACAAACGGAAAACAAAATAACAAAAACGAAAATACAAAGTTAGAAACAAACCCAAAGGAAGTTATAAAACAAAATATAGAGGTTGAAAATGAACCTAAAAAAGACGTAGAAGTTAAGAGAAAAAATATAAGAAGAAACTATGTAAGAAAAAATGTTAAATCCGAAATTAAGAAAAATGATGAACGTGCAGTTGTTAGTATACCAAAGCCAGTTAATGAAAAGAAAAATATCAAAGTCGCAAGAGATAGACTAAAAATAATTCCACTAGGAGGACTTGAAGAAGTAGGAAAGAACATGACGGTGTTCGAGTATGGTAATGAAATGATTATAGTCGATTGCGGTGTTGCCTTTCCAGAAGATGATATGTTAGGTGTAGATTTAGTTATACCAGACTTTTCATATCTTACAAAGAATAGAGAAAAATTTAAAGCTATGGTAATAACGCATGGTCACGAGGACCATATTGGTGCAATACCATATGTATTAAAAGAGCTTAATGTTCCTGTTTATGGAACAAGATTAACACTTGGCTTAATAAAAAATAAATTAGAAGAACATAAATTAGTAAGAAGTACATCTTTAAAATGCGTAAAAGCAGGCGATGTTATTACAATAGGTTGCTTCAAAATAGAGTTTATACGTTCAACACACAGTATTGCAGATTCAGTTGCACTTGCAATAACAACACCAGTCGGAGTAATATTCCATACAGGTGACTTTAAAATAGACTACACACCAATCGATGGCAAACCAATAGATTTATCAAGAATTGCCGAGATCGGAAATCAAGGTGTTCTAGCTCTTATGTCAGATAGTACAAATGCCGAAAGAGAAGGATACACAATGTCTGAAAAAACAGTTGGTAAAGTATTTGATAATATATTTACAGGTTGCACAAAGAGAATAATAGTTGCTACATTTGCTTCAAATGTACACAGAGTGCAACAGATTGTTAATTCGGCAGTAAAGACAAATAGAAAAGTAGCTATTTGTGGAAGAAGCATGGAAAATGTTATGAATGTAGCAATCGAACTTGGATATTTAAATATACCAGATGGAGTTTTGATAGATATAGATGATATAGATGATTACATTCCAGAAAGACTAGTCTTAATAACAACTGGTAGCCAAGGCGAGACGATGTCAGGACTTTCTAGAATGGCTTCTGGTACACATAGAAAAGTAGTTATAACTCGTGATGATTTAGTTATAATTTCTGCAACACCGATACCAGGAAATGAAAAACTAGTATCAAATGTAATTGATGATTTATTCAAAATTGGTGCAGATGTAATTTATCACTCGCTTGCAGATGTGCACGTTTCTGGACATGCATGCCAAGAAGAGCAAAAATTGATGCTTTCATTAGTAAAGCCAAAATATTTTATACCAGTTCATGGAGAATATAGACATTTAAAAGCACATGCAGAAACAGCTATGAAGATTGGCATACCTGAAGAAAACATAATGATGCTTACAAATGGTAGAGTTTTAGAGTTAGACAAAAACATGTGCAAACTTGGTTCAACAGTTCCGGCTGGTCAACTATTAGTAGATGGACTTGGCGTTGGAGATGTTGGAAATATAGTTTTAAAAGATAGACAACACTTATCTCAAGATGGTTTGATAATTGTAGTCATAGCAATGGATGGCAAAACCGGACAAATACTTGCGGGACCAGATATAATTTCAAGAGGATTTGTTTATGTTAGAGAATCAGAAGATTTAATGGATTCAATAAAGAGACAAATATGTAAAGACATTTCTAACATGGAGAGTGAAGGGATAAAAGACTGGACAACAATAAAAACAAGAGTGAAAGATACATTACATGATTTTGTATATTCAAAAACAAAAAGAAATCCGATGATAATTCCGATAATTTCGGAGATTTAAAGTATATAACACAAGAGCAATCTCAGTATAATGAGGTTGCTTTTGTTGTATATATTAAAAAATAAGCATAAATTCTCTTTTATTTGCAATCTATGTAGTGTAAAATATTTTGTGAAAGCGAAAATTTAAAAGGAGAGAAGAGAAGATGCTAAATTATTTAAAAGAAATTTTAAGAGGAGTGTTTATAGGTATTGCAAATATTATTCCGGGAGTTAGTGGAGGAACAATAGCTCTTTCGATGGGAGTTTATGAAAAAATAATTTCTGCAGTTAATAATGTAAGAAAAGATTTTAAAAACAGCGTAAAAACATTGTTTCCATATGTTATTGGTGCTGTGATAGGTATTGTTGTTTTATCTTTTGTTATAGAGTATTCACTTAAGAATTATGAACTTCCAACCTTGATGGCTTTTGTTGGACTAATTTTAGGAGGACTTCCACCAATAGTTAAACGTGTTGAAAATGAAAAGTTCAAATTCACACATTTAATTTCTTTTATATTATTTGCATTAGTGATTATTCTTAAAACGTTG
>CAUGFN010000038.1:0-10341 GCA_959598745.1 uncultured Eubacteriales bacterium | reverse complement strand
TGCCGACTCTTATTGCAAGTAATGGCGAAGCTGTAAGAGAAGTTAGTTTTAGTTTTGGCTCTTGCATTTTGATGTTTGTTTTGGGAGTGGTTGGTGCTGCTTCTATGGTGGTTCCAGGTGTTAGTGGTTCTATGATTTTGATGATGCTTGGATATTATAGTGTTATTTTGGCAAATATAACAGCATTTATCAAAGCTTTAACAGCATTTAATATTCCTGGTATGCTTACTTGTTGTGGTATTTTAATACCTTTTGGAATAGGCGTGCTAGTTGGCATTGTTATTACGTCTAAACTTATCGAAAAATTATTAAACAAGTATCCAAATGCAACAATGTGGGGAATTATAGCTTTAGTTGTAACATCTCCTTTTGCTATACTTTGTGGAGTTGAGTTAAATATCCCTGTACTTATGATTTTAGCAAGTGTTGTAACTTTTGTGATTGGATTTATTGTTGCAAGAAAACTTTCAAAGTAAAAATTACATATGTTTTTTAATAATCAAAATATTTAAAGAGGCGAGTACATATTTTATTAAAATTTCTGTGCGTTCATGTGAAGGAAATTTAAAAAATATGTACTCGCCTTTTTAGTTTTTGCAAGCTGAGTTGTACTCTATTAAATATATAGTGTTTACTTAAATTTTGTGTTATAAAAATATGCAAAAAAATGTTTCCTTTTCAACTTTTTTGTTGTATTATAGATATATATTTTTGTGTGAGGATGGTTTATGGAGCGTCAAATTTTACATGTTGATGTTAATAATGCGTTTTTGTCTTGGACTGCTGTGAATATGCTTAAGAATGGTTACAAGATAGATATAAGAAATATTCCTGCAGTTATTGGTGGAGATGAAGAGACGAGAAGAGGAATAGTACTTGCTAAAAGCAATATTGCAAAAGCAGTTGGTGTAAAGACTGGCGAGACTTTGTACAGTGCTAGAAAAAAATGTGCCAATTTGCAAGTCTTTCCATCTAATCATAAAATGTATGCCGAGTATTCAGAAAAGATGTACAAGTTATTGCTAGAGTATACCGATGAGATTGAACGTTTTTCTGTTGATGAATGTTTTCTTGATTTGACACACTTTATAAGAGATGGTGAAACTCTTTTAGGAAAAGCAAGTGAGATTTCTAAAAGAATCAAAGAAGAACTTGGATTTACTGTTAATGTAGGAGTTTCTACAAATAAGCTACTTGCAAAGATGGCTTCTGATTTTGAAAAGCCTGACAAGATTCATACACTTTATCCAAATGAGATTGAAAAAAAGATGTGGCCTCTTGATATTGGCGATTTGTTTATGGTCGGTAGGAAATCTGTTCCAAAGTTTAATGCTATGGGAATTTTTACGATTGGCGATTTGGCAAGAGCAGATAAATTTTTTATAAGTAAACGATTTGGTAAGTTTGGCAAAATGGTTTGGGAGTATGCTAATGGAATTGATGATTCAGAGGTTCATTTTGAACATGAAAAACCAAAGGGGATTGGTAATTCTATAACACTTCCATATGATATTTCTAATATAGAAAAACTCGATGAGGTTTTACTTGCACTTTGTGAGCAAGTATGCTATAGATTAAGAAAAGTGAATATGTTTGCCGAAACGGTGAGTGTGCAGATTAAAACTAAAAACTTCGAAGTTTTTTCAAAACAAAAGAAACTAGATTTTGAAACAGATAGCACAATTGAAATTTATAAGATTGCAAAGATATTGCTTGCAGAACTTAAGATGAATTATTTTATTAGATTAGTTGGAGTTAGAGTTGATAATTTAGTTGAAAAGGAGAGTATGCAAACATCGCTTTTTATGCAAAATACAGAAACAAAACAAAATAAACTAGATAAAGTTGTAGATATGTTAAAAGAAAAGTATGGATACAACCTTGTTACAAGAGCATCTAAAATAAATGTGGATGATATATTAAATTGTAGAACTAATAAAGATGAATAAAGGAGAAATATAAATGGTTAATATAGGCAATAAATGGGATGATATTTTAAAAGATGAATTTGAAAAGGATTATTATAAAAAAATTAGAGAATTTTTGAAGTATGAATATTCACATTATACTGTGTATCCAAAAATGGAAAATATATTTTCGGCACTTAAACTATGCGATTATGATGATATAAAGGTAGTTATAATTGGTCAAGACCCTTATCATGAAGAAGGGCAAGCTCATGGACTTTCTTTTTCTGTTCAACCAGGAATTGAAATTCCGCCATCACTTCTTAATATATACAAAGAATTGCAATCAGATTTAGGTTGTTATATTCCAAATAATGGCTTTCTAGAGAAATGGGCAAAACAAGGAGTACTGCTACTAAACAATGTATTAACTGTTAGAGCTCATATGGCTAATTCACATAAAGATTGCGGTTGGGAGACTTTTACTGATAGGATAATTGAAGAGCTAAATAAAAGAGAAACACCTGTAGTATTTTTAATGTGGGGATCTTGTGCTAAAAAGAAAGAACTTTTGATAACGAACCCTATACATAAAATATTAAAAGCTCCACATCCAAGTCCACTTTCTGCTTATCGTGGCTTCTTTGGTTGTAAACACTTTTCAACTACTAATAACATTTTGATGGAAAATGGTGAATTGCCAATAGATTGGCAGATAGAGAACATATAAATTGACTTAATTTACATAAAGTGGTATAATGTATGTACGTTAAAAACTTGTGAAAGGAGAGCCTATAAAATGGTAGGACTCGATTATTCTATTGATTTCGTTGGAAGAGCTATTTCTACGATTATCATTGGTGGTTTTATCTTTGGAATGGGAGTGCCTTTTTTGATAACGTTAGTAAAGTTAATTGTCATGATATTTCGTAGCTTATTCAAGCGGAAAAAATAAGATTTTTGCAACATCTTTAATTTAAAATAAATTAAAGATGTTGTTTTTTATACACTAGGAAAGTTACATATTAGTTAAGTCATAGTTTGGTATATGAAAAATAAAAATCTTTGATTTATAGAATCTGATTTTTGGGTATAAATATTTTTATGTTATATAAAGTGTTACAAGAAAAACATATTAAATTCAGTATTTGTACATTAATTATCTACTATAGTAAGCAAGCTTTTTTTCTTGATATAGACGAGTTTTTATGATAGACTTTTAAATTGTAATAACGTAAAAGTTAATATTTTGAAAAGAGGAATAAGAATGCAATATATAAATGTAATAGGTGGTGGTTTGGCAGGTTCAGAGGCAGCTTATCAAATTGCAAAAAGAGGAATAAAAGTAAGATTATATGAGATGAAACCGATTAAGTTTTCGCCTGCACATTCTAATGAGAATTTGGCTGAGATTGTGTGTAGCAATTCACTAAAATCGAACTTGCTTACAAATGCTTGTGGGTTACTAAAAGAAGAGTTAAGAAGACTTGATTCGCTTTTGGTAAAATGTGCTGATGAAACGGCTGTGCCAGCAGGTCAAGCGCTTGCGGTTGATAGAGATGAGTTTTCTAAATTAGTAACTAAGAAGATAGAAGAAAACGAAAATATAGAAATAATAAAAGAAGAGGTAACAACGATTCCAGATGGAATTACTATCATAGCAACTGGCCCGCTTACATCTGATGCTTTATCAAGCGAGATTGCAAAATTAACAGGTGAAGAAAAATTATTTTTCTATGATGCAGCAGCACCAATTGTCACGAAAGAATCAATTGATATGAATAATGCATTTACTGCAGACAGGTACGGAAAAGAAGAATATGAGCTTTTTTATAATGAACTTATAAATGCTGAGGTTACAAATAAGCATGAGTTTGAAAAGGGCAATTTGTTTGAGGGATGCATGCCTATTGAAGAGATGGCAAGAAGAGGTTCACAAACATTAACGTATGGACCACTTAAACCTGTTGGCTTTGATAAAAAATATTATGCTGTTGTACAATTAAGACAAGACAACAAAGAAGGAACACTTTACAACTTAGTTGGCTTCCAAACTAATTTAAAGTTTGGAGAGCAAAAGAGAGTGTTTAGTATGATTCCAGCACTTAAAAATGCTGAATTTGTAAGATATGGTGTGATGCATAGAAATACATACATAAATGCTCCTAAACTTTTAGATAATACTTTCAATTTAAAAGGAACAAAAATATTTTTTGCAGGTCAAATATCTGGAGTTGAAGGATATGTTGAGTCTATTGCATCAGGAATGGTGGCTGCAATAAATGCTGTGCAAATGATTGAGAAAAAAGAAAAAATTGTATTTTCTGAGGAAACAATAATTGGAGCTCTTTCTACATATATATCTACAGAAAATAAAAATTTTCAACCGATGAATGCTAATTTTGGAATACTAAATTGTGATAAAAAAATAAAAGATAAAGTTCAAAAATACACATATTTAGCAGAGCGTAGTTTAGCACATTTTGATGCTAACAATAAATAATTTTTAGTGATTATAAAGGAGGTAACAAATGAAAAAATTTATTTTTGTATGTGTTTTACTTTTGACGATGTCAACAGTTGTTTTTGCGACAGATGTTAAGGTGAAAATTAACGATAGTAATGTTGATTTCACAGATGCAAGTGGCAATGTTGTTAATGCCCAAATTGTAAATTCTAGAACAATGGTGCCAATGAGAAAGATTTTTGAATTGCTTGGACTAAGTGTCGAATGGGATGGAGAAAACAAAATTGTGACAGGCAAGAAAGATAATTTGTTAATTCAATTACAAATTGATAATAATATTGCAACTAAAGAATTAAATGGCACAAAAACACAGATAGAATTAGATACACCGCCTATGATTATAGAGAATAGAACTATGGTGCCACTTAGATTTATAGCAGAAAGTTTAGATAAGCAAGTTGGGTGGGATAAAGATGCTAGAACTGCTGTAATAATCGATTATTCATACTTTTTGAATACGCTAAAAACTAAAGCGAAACCTGTTTATAATTTTTTGATTAATGATTTAGTCAAAGATGCCAAAAGTGAATATACATACTATGATGATAAATATACTCATAAATATTTCGATTTGAAAGATGCAAATCAAAATACTGAATTTGCGGTAAATACAAAGCTTAGCGTAAAAGATGATTATCAAAAAGTGACACTTAATATATCTGGAACATCAGAGTTAGGAAAAGAAATATTTTCAGAAGGCTGGAATAGTTCGATGTTTGAATTAAATTACGACAAGGATAAAGTTAAACTTTCAGCTGACAATGTGAAACTTATAGAAATGTTTAAACTTAAGAAAAATCAAAAAATTTATTCATATGAAGAATTAGAACTTGAAGGAGATGCTGATATAAGTTTAGAAAATAGTTTTAGATTATGGGCAAATGTTAGCGAAAATGAATTGGATGTAAATACATTTTCAAAACTAAAGGATGATTTTGAATTATTGTGTGGTTTTCTTGCAAATCCAGTAACTACCGCAAATGATACAACTTATAATTTTTCTTTGAGATATTCAAATTATAAATTAAAATATTTTGATTTTGCTAGATTGGATAATTTTATTTTTGACAATGAACACATAAAAATTTACAACTTAATAAATAAGTTATTCTTTAAAACAGATATAAAAGCTGATGAGATGATATATGACAATTCAAATATAAAGGTAAAATTAACAATTAAAAATAATGCAGATGAAGCTAATTTAGTTATAGAAACAGAAAATAATTTTAGCGAAAAAAATGAGTACATACTTAATATGAAAAAAATAATTAGTAAATAATGACAAAATATAGTTGAATTAAAATTTCACAAAATATATAATAAAACTAAAGAGAAAATAGGAGGAGAGAGAATGAAAAGATTATTTAAAATATTAATTTTGACAATTTGTATTATGATTGTTTCAGTCCCAGTGTTTGCAAGCAATGCTGATGTACTTACAAGTGACTATGGTTTTGGCTTATATGATCCAACAATTGCAAATGGGATTGATACAGATGCAATTCAAGTTCAATTAAACGGAGAGTTCATTGACTTCACGGATGAGAATGGACAAAGAGTAGATCCACAAATAATTAATAACAGAACAATGGTGCCAATGAGAAAAATATTTGAGGCATTTGGAGCAAATGTAGAATGGATTAACGAAACTAGAAGTATAAAAGCTACGACAGATGCATTAGAAATTGGTTTGCAAATCGGGAATGATAAAGCTACACTTAAGAATTTAAGCGGAGATGAAACAGAGATAATATTAGATTCAGTTCCTACTGTAGTTAATGGAAGAACTTTAGTGCCAGTTAGATTTATCGCAGAGAGTTTAGATAAAAAAGTAGATTGGGATAAAGAAAATAGAACAGTAGTTGTAATTGATCCAACTATTGTAAGAAAAAAAATAGAAGAAAGAGCTTCAAATCTTTTCGAGTATTTGACTACTACAATAGAAAATATTACATCATCAGAATCAACAATAAAGATAAGTGGAAAAGTTAATTATCAAGATAAAGACGATAGATCAAACAACACTTCTTTGAATATTACAGGAAATGCAGATATCAAAACAAATGAAGATATGATATCAATTGATATGAAATTAGCGGCAACAGGAAAAGGCTTATTAAAAGATAAAATTAATGAAGTTGGATTAAACAAACTAAATTTAGAATTTGTAATTGATTTAAAGAACTTTGTTGTTTATGCTAATTTGCCAGAAGAACTAGTTGGAAAAATATATGCTAATAAGTGGATAAAATATGAATTGACTGAAGAAAATATTCAATCTTTAAAAGAAACATTAGCATTAAAGGGAAACAAAAATGGAGTAGATACATTAGAAAGTGCAATAATTCCGGAAACATTAAATGTATCATCATATGATTTAATAGATACAACATCAGATATGATTTGTGCAATGTTTTCAAACGATTACTTCACGGTATCAGGTAGAAGAACTAAAAAATATGAATATGATATAAGTTTGGAGGATATTCTACCTATCATAGGAAATACAGAAGAAATAGATGACAGCTATAGTTTTAGAATAAAATCAAGTGTTAGTGTTTCTGATGGAATAGCAAAAGAATCTTCATTCAATATAACTTTGGGAGTAGAAAAAGGTGATGAAGTTTTAGATATCGAAATAGATGCAGAAGCTACATTAGATAGATATAACGGAGAAGTGAAAATTGAAATACCAGTAGTTGATTAGGAATTAAAAAGGGGTGGATAAAAAATCCACTCCTTTTTGTATATCAAAAATAAAATTGGCAATAATTAGTTTAAAAGGAGGAATCAAGATGAAAAAAATATTTTTTCTTTTAACACTAATATTAACAATTGTGATAGGAAGTAACGCTTTTGCAATAACGGATTATGAAAAAATAGATTTCGTAACTGGAATAGTAACGGCAAGTGCATTAAATGTTAGAACTGGTCCTAGTACAAATTATAAAGTTTCAGGATTGGTTTATAAAAACGAATATGTAAGGGTATTTGCAAAGGTTGGTAGTTGGTATGTAATACAAACAGAAGGAGATTTAATAGGTTGTGTAAGTACAAAATATGTAAGAGCTATTAATTCAAAAACATATGGAAACTCAGGAAAAAATACAAACATTTCAAGCGGTAGTAATCCAGGAACAAAACAAGATGTATCATCTACTCCAAGTGAGCTTGAAAAAGAATTACTTACGCTCATAAATAAACAAAGAAATGCATATGGACTTTCTAGTTTATCATTTGATACAGCACTTCAAAAAACGGCCAGAGCAAAAGCGGAAGATTTAGTAGCAAACAATTACTTTGCACATAATTCTCCAACGTATGGAACACCGTTTGAAATGATGAAATCATTCGGGGTGACATATAAAACAGCAGGCGAAAACATAGCTGGAAACTCAACATTAGAGGGTGCAGTTAATGCGTGGATGAACTCACAAGGTCATAGAGCAAACATATTAAATAATGCATATAACCTAACAGGAATAGGAGTTGTAAAATCAAACACATATGGATATGTTATGGTTCAAATGTTTGTAGGAAGATAATAAATAAAAACGCCAGTATCGTTTCGATACTGGCATTTTCGTGTTATAAGATTTTAATTCTTAAAATTTATTTTATTAAACTACACGTTTTAAATTATGCGTTCTTATATGTTCTGCTGACATTAGATATTTGAAGAATGCAAAACAACCTTTTGAAACTTCTCTATATGTTCTTTCAAAATCATTTGTTTCAGCAGGGTCTACAATATCCATTGGTTCATCTGAGTAGTCAAGTAATCTATGAAGTTTACTTTTTACTTCTTCACCACCAATCGAAATAGCTAGATTTCCAATTGCATCATCCATGCAAATAATGTAATCTGCTTCATCGCACAACTCCTTTGTTAATCTTCTTGATACACGATTTGTATAAGGGATGTTGTGCTTTTTTAATTCTTTTTGAGTGCCGTCACAAACTGGCTTTCCGACATTTTCATCTAGCACAGCTGCTGATGAAATATTAAATAAATTATCGATTTTTGCTTTTTTAACCATATCCTTAAGCAAAAATTCCGCCATAGGCGACCTACAAATGTTTCCCATACAAATAAAAATAATGTTTAAACTATGACTGGGACAGTCACTATCCATAAAAAATCTCTCCGTTTCTTTTATATATTTGGGTAGAAAACTACCAAGAACAATTATACAATAGAAATAGAATTAAAGCAAGTAGACAATGTAAAATATATCCATATTATTTCTATAAAAAATGCAAAAAGTTGCTTTTTTTATGAAAATATGATAAAATAATACTTGCGTGGGAAGAAACGCTAAAAGTAAATAATCGCTGAATCTCCTGAAAAGGAGAGCCGAGGAACCAAATTTTAGGGGTGCATCATTAAAGTGAAGGAAACCTTTTATTCCTAACCCGTCAGCTAACTTGGTAAGCAAATAAAGGGGAGAATCTTAGAAAGTCGTAGGGGTTCCCTATGATTTTTTTGCTTTTCCTTTAAGAAATTGAAAGGAGGAATGGCAACATGTCTGGAACTGTAGTTAATAAATTTTTAAGAGAAAGGATTAATTTTAAGAACAGGCAAAGATTAAAAAACAAAGAAGTTTCTTTAATAGCCAATAATTGCAATGGGGGTTTTATGTGTCACGATTTACATATGCAGTTTCGTTCACCATTCGTTAATTTATGGTTAAAACCAAAAGATTTTTTAAAGTATCTAAAAAATATTGAGCATTACATGAATGCGGAATTGACGTTTATAAAAGAGGAAGGAATCGATTATCCAGTAGGCCTTTTAGATGATGTAAAAATATACTTTATGCATTATGAAAACGAAGAAATAGCAAGAGAAAAATGGAACGAAAGAACGAAAAGAATTGATTTTAATAATTTATTTGTTTTGTTCAATGATGGTGCAGGATGTACAGATGAAGATTTAAAGGAATTCGATGAATTGCCATACAAAAATAAAATTGCTTTTGTGCATAAAGAAAAGCCAGAGATTGCTTCAACATATTATATAAAAGGATTTGAAAACGAAGAGTCTGTTGGTATTTTAAGTAGATACTTAAACAATCATACAGGAAAAAGATATTATGACGATTTTGACTATGTAAAATGGTTCAATAGTGGTAAGTAAATATCAAGAATAAAATAAAAATTTGTACATAAAATGTACAAGCATATAAAGGGAGGTTACTTTTATGGAAAAAGGAAAAATAAGTATAGTAGTTCCAATGTATAATGTTGAAAAATATTTACCAGAATGTGTGGATAAACTTTTAGATCAAACATACAAAAATTTAGAGATAATTTTAGTTGATGATGGTTCACCAGACAATTGCGGTAAGATAGCTGATGATTATGCGAAAAAAGATGAAAGAGTAAAAGTAATACATAAGCCAAATGGTGGTCTATCAGATGCCAGAAATGTTGGAATGGATGTTGCAACAGGTGAATATTTGATGTTTGCAGATTCAGATGACTTCTTATTTCAAAATGCATGTGAAGTTTTAGTAAATAAGATAGAAAAAGAAAATGCTGACTATGTAATAGGAAATTATATAAATTGCTATGAAGATAGTACAATATGGCCAAATCCAGTATTTAATAAAGAAAAATATGGTACATTTAAACTAGAAATAGACGATTACAAAGATTCATTCTTTATAATGAATTCTGGTGTATGGAACAAAATATTTAGACATGAATTTATAAAAAAATTAAACTTAAAGTTTGAAATTGGTCTTCCTGCAGAAGATGCAATATTTACAACATATTGTTTTATGAAATCTAGCAAAGTTTATTACATTCCTGATATTGTTTATTGTTACAGACAAAGAGGTGCAGGAACATCAATATCAATGAATTGTACAACCAAATATTTCGATGGAATAAGCAAAG
>CAUGFN010000037.1:0-11040 GCA_959598745.1 uncultured Eubacteriales bacterium | reverse complement strand
TATATAAAGGAGACTTTTAATATGTTAAATATAGGTTGTCATTTATCTGCTTCGAAAGGTTATTATAACATGGGAAAAGAAGCAGTTTCAATTGGTGCAAATACATTTCAATTTTTTACTAGAAACCCAAGAGGCGGAAAAGCAAAAGAAGTGGATATAAAAGATGTTGAGAAATTTTTAAATCTTTCTAAAGAAAATAATTTTTGCAAAATTTTAGCTCACGCACCATACACAATTAATGTTTGCTCTGCTGATGAAAATATACGTAAATTCGGAATAGATACTATGAAAGATGATTTAAAAAATTTAGAATTCGTTCCAGGAAATATGTACAATTTTCACCCAGGAAGCCATGTAGGTCAAGGTGAAGAAGTTGGAATAAAGTTAATTATTGAAGCTTTAAATGATGTCTTAAATGAAAATCAACAAACTACTGTGTTACTAGAAACAATGGCTGGAAAAGGAACAGAAGTAGGCAAAACTTTTGAACAATTAAAACAAATTATCGATGGCGTTGATTTAAAAGATAAATTAGGCGTATGCCTTGACACATGTCATGTTTATGATGCTGGATACGATATTGTTAACGATTTAGATGGAGTTTTAAAGAAATTTGATACTGTAATTGGACTTGATAAATTAAATGCTATTCACCTAAATGATGACAAGAATCCTTTTGGTAGTCACAAAGATAGACACGAGAAAATTGGTGAAGGTTCAATAGGAATAGAAGCATTTGAAAAAATAATAAATCACCCTAAATTGCGTAATTTGCCATTTTATCTTGAAACACCAAACGAATTAGATGGTTATGCAAAAGAAATCGCATTTTTAAAAAATTTATATAAATAAAAAAACACCATAAACTTCCATGACTAAAATTTTAATTTAGGTACATCATATATATTGAAAAGAGAAAACATCTTTTCAAATGATTAATCATTATTCGGAGGTGAATATAATGGCAAAATCAAACTCTTATGAAGTACCTGGAGCTAAAGAAGCTATGAACAAATTTAAACAAGAAGTAGCTAGCGAAGTTGGTGTTAACTTAAAACAAGGTTACAACGGCGATTTAACTTCTAAACAAGCTGGAACAATCGGTGGTAACATGGTTAAGAAGATGATTCATCAAGCTGAAAGCCAAATGTCTGGTAAATAAGCTGATATTAAGGAATAGCAATCTATTACTAAAAAGTTAAATATAATAACTATTTCTTATTTGATATAAAAAGAGTAACTTACGAAAATAAGTTATTCTTTTTTTATATTGTGCATTTTGAGTATATCTTTTATGTATTTACTTGACTTTTAAAGCAAAAAGCTTATATAATACAGATTGTAATTACTTTTAGGAGGTTACAGCATTGGAAAAGAACTTAATTGATGATTTAGACACCAATAAAATGCAAAATGAATTAGATAATAACTACATACATGAAATAAAAAAAGGAAACGTTGATGCATTAAACAAGATTATGGAAAAATATAAGGCATATGTGTATCTAAAGGCAAAACCTTTCTTTATGGTGGGTGCTGAAAAAGAAGACATCATCCAAGAAGGAATGATAGGCCTTTTTAAAGCGATAAAAGGCTACGATTGCAATAAAGATGTATCATTCAAATCATTCGCCGACTTATGCATAAAAAGGCAAATAATGACGGCCATAAAAACTTCGACAAGACAAAAACATATTCCACTAAATTCATATGTCTCATTAAATAAAACTGCTTTCGATGAAGATGATGATAGAGCTATTATAGAAATGATAGATACTGACTCTGTCCCAGATCCTCTTGAAACTGTCACGACTAAGGAAAAATACCAAAAGATAGGCGCAAAAATGACAGAAGTTTTAAGTGACTTTGAACAAAAAGTTTTTAGCGAGTATATAAATGGAGATTCTTATATAGATATTGCTAAAAAAATAAATTCACATCCAAAAGCTGTTGATAATGCTGTACAAAGAATAAAGAAAAAATTTGAAAAATACATATTAGATGATGAAAAATAAAAGCTAGCCAAACACTTGATTTGACTAGCTTTTACTCTATAATTAACTCCAAATAGCATATTTCATAATATCTTTCTTCTCTATTGTTAAAGCTCCTAAATATACAATAACAAACCCAGCCTCTACTATGGCTAAATACGTATACGTTTCATATTTTAAATGTTTCATGTTTTCTTCAACTTTTTCAGAATATTCAGCAATTACTTCTTCGTCGGTTACCCCTCTCAAACTAAATGCTAGCATAGCATTGTTATAACTTGCAGCAGCATTAAGAAGTTTGTTAATTGAAAGATATTTTGAAAAACCGTTTAGAGCTAAAACTATAATCGTAAATATCGTAAGATTTCTCATTACCTTTGACACATTATCCAAAGTTATCGTTCTTTTCTTAAAAGCCGACCTTGTACTCAGTTTCCATGCCACAAGGATTATAACTCCTTGCACAATAATGCCTATTAAGCATTTTATAGCAAGTTGGTCTATCTTGGAATCCATAAGTTTATAAAAGAAAGAATATAGTATTCCAAACGGTATTAAATAAAATAGCCATCCTGCAATTAAATCTGTCGTTATCTTTTTTGTAGTGGTAATTTCTTTATTTTCCACAACTTTTCCCCCTTTTTATTTTTTAATAGCAACAAGAATATTTTACCATATTTATTCTTTTTCGGCAATGATTATGTATACTTTTTATGCAAAATTTTGTAGATAAAAAAATTTTGCTTTCAGCTAAGCAATAAAAAATGGTTACTCCACTCCAACTATTGCCAAAGAGCCATGATTTCAACACATAAATTCAAAACCAATTTATCGAAATTCACCCCTCAAAAAAGCTAGTCACTCTCTCGATTTGACTAGCTTTTTATTATATCTAATTTGGAGCTTCCAACGGGAGTCGAACCCGTGACCTCGTCCTTACCAAGGACGCACTCTGCCAGCTGAGCTATGGAAGCATTCACTACATGAAACATTATAGCATATACTTTCATAACTTGTTAAGTGTTTTTTCATATAATAAATCCAATTTTTCAAAATCTCTTTTAGTGCTTTTCTTGGCACTTGAATAATCTTTCTAAATATAATATATTATACTTAAGTACAATTATTGGAGGGGAGAATATGTTATTACTTATTTTCAACGTATCATTTTTGACATTTCTCCTTATGGTTTATTTAAGCATTCGGAGAAGAACAGTTTATCAGCCGCACTTAATTGAATTGATAACTTTTATCGGTTTTTTAACTGGTTTCGTATGCTTAGTGGATTTATTTTTCATTTTCTATCTAATTCCATTGTCCCACGACACAAATTTCCGCTACTGCGAACAAGTGAAATGGCTACTTTACTTTAAAAAGTGAAGCTCTTAATATGTATTTTCAAAACGAAGGCATGCACAGACTTTATGTGCATGCCTTTGTGCTACTATTTTATTTCAATACTAATCTTCCCACTACATTTTTCATATAAAAACTCTGCTTTTCCACCATTTACAAATGTTAGCTGTGGCATAACATGTCCAAAATCAACATCATATATAACCGGAACATTCATATCATCAAAAACACTATGCAAAACATCTTCATACGTGAAGTCTCCTATCGATGAATTTGCTCTCGTTCTTCCTATCAAAAACCCTTTTACATTCTTAAACCAACCTGCCATCTTCATTTGCCACAATGACCTATAAAGGTCACAGATCGTCATCTCGCAATTTTCTAAGTACCAAATCATACCTTCATCAAACTGCTCACAGAAATTTTTTGTATTATCAAAAGGCGTTCCTACTATAATTTTCAAAACATCTATACAGCCTCCTATTAGCCTTCCTCTTAATGTTTCAGTGTCTTTGTTATATAAATTTTTATACTGTACTTTCTCTGTTAAGTTATATGGCTCTAATTCTTTTCCGTCCTCTCTATTTATAGAATAACTTTCATACATCTCAAAATTGCTCTGAACAATAGGCTTATCACATTCCTCCAGCATTTTTATTGTGCTTGTTAGCGATTCGTGTAAATCTCTCATCCCATATGATGAAAAATTATTTGCATGAATTGTCGGAATGTTAAAATTAGTTGTTAGATAGAAAAGTAATAAACTTGTATCAGAAAAACCTTGAACCCACTTAGGCTCATATTTCTTTATAACCTCACTATCGATAAACGGAAGCATTTCCATTAAAAATTCTCCACCTCGTGCTATTATAATTAATTTTACTTTTTCATTTTTCCATAAATCTAAAAATTCTTTTGCTCTTTCTTCTCCACTAGAACTTACTAGTTTTTCACATTCTCTAACATTCTTAGTTTCTATAATATCAAAGTCCATTGCCTTAATATTTTTTATTGCATTTTCTAATTTATTTAACCCTGCATTATCCTCTAACCCAGCTGATGTAGCTGTAACTCCTATACTGTCACCTTTTTTTAATTTTTGTGGTACTCTTAACATTCTCTTCTCCTCTTATTCTAGCATTTTTTCAATTGCTTCTTTATAGATTGACTTTGCAATTTCTCTACCATTAGCAACAAATTCGGTATATTTATTTATTGTAACGCCAGAGTTTACCTCTATTACCATTAATTCACCAGTCTTCAATTTTATTATATCAACACTTGCAAATCTTATATTTAATTCTTTCACAACTTTTCTCGCAAGATTTGCAAGCTCTTCTTTTAAATCATCTGGTACATCTTCTATAACTTCTGCACCTTGGCTTAAATTATTTCTCCATTCTCCACTTTTAGGTCTTTTACCATAAATCAATTTTATTTCATTGTCTAGGCATATCACTCTATATTCCGTATCAATTTCATAAAATGGGCATAAGCTTGCTGACTCTTTATTTTTAAATATCTTTCTAAGATTATTTGAAAAATCAAAATAATTTTTGCACAAATATACATCATTGCCACATGAGCCCTCATTTGCTTTTAGTACAACTTTACCATTTGATTGATTTTTAATATATTTTTTTATTTCGTTTTTCGATTCAAAATCAGAAACAAAGCCTTTTCTAAACTTAGGATTAAAAATCATATTGTGTTCAATTATTGGTATATTGGCTTTTTTTAGTACTTCATATGTTGCGTATTTGTCTGATGCAATGCTTGCAGCAGTTATAGAATTTATTGAAAATCTAGTTCCAACTATGTAAGCAATTTTAGCATCTTTCTCTAGCCTAATTATCCAGTCTTTTGAAAGTAAAGTATACTTTATATTCTCCTCATCACAAATCTCTTTTACCATGTCTTTTAAAAAATCTAACATCGTGCGCTCCTTTAAAGTTATTTTACATCTTATATCCATTATCACTTAGTACTTTTAGTATTAGCTCTTTCATGTTGTCATATGAAATAGTTTCATATGCGTCTTTAAAGTTTAACCATTTAATATCCGCAATTTCACTTTCTTGAGCTTTCACATCAGCTGACGTTTTTCTAGCCACAAAATATACAACTTGTTTTTTATTGCCATTTTCCATCATGTATTCCTCAACATATCTTTTATTTTCATCCGGAATAACATCGATATTAGTTTCTTCTTTTACTTCTCTTATAGCTGTTTGAAGCTCTGTCTCGCCACTTTCCATATGACCTTTTGGAAAACTCCAAAATCCTTTTGTTTGTTTAACCAAAAGAATTTTTTCATTGTCAATTATTATGCATCCACAACTTTTTTCAACTTTAACTTGATTTTCCATACTATCTACCTCCTTTAAATTTTGATCGTGCTCACTAATTATAATATTTTTCATTTTTAGTGTACTGCTCAATTGGTTTTATGGAGCACACCTACGCTTAAGCTACTTTTTTTAGTGCATTTTGCATTTTTTCATAAGCTAATTTATCTTGCCCATTTTTATAATACAAACCATTCTTAAATAATTTATCTTTAAGCAGTGCTTCTCATAAGTCAATTAGCACCACCATTGCAACACAAATATTTTATTATTTATCAAATATAAATTCAACTTTGCTATCATATAATTGTAGCTTGTTCAATCGCTTAATATTTCTCTCATTACTCGTAAAAATAATCGATTCTAGCATGTCCCAAATAATAACCCAACCTAATATAAATAAAAATTCATCAATAATTTTTAATATTTTACCCTCAAGTGCGTATGCAATTATAAAAATTACAATTCCAACAATAAATAATATAGCCGAAATATATCCACTCATTCTATTTTCATAGTCAATATCATCAATTTCCATACCAAAATTATTTTTAACGACTTTTCTTATTCTATCTTGTTCTTCCTCTGAAATTTGATGGCAATGAAATTGTAATACAATATCATACTTAAAAGGTATTATTGATGCAATTTCTTCTATGTAGTCTGCTACATCGTCTGAAAGGACAAGCTTTTTATAATCATGTTTCATATAAAGATTATCTAATGAATCTAATGAAATTGGAATAACCGCTTTACCATCTTCCCTTATGTAATTTCTTTCTACATAATCTTTTTCTCTAAATTTAATTTTCTTGTTTACGGATGCAAATAACTTCATATAAACTCCTTTCGAATAATATATGAACATTATATCAAAAAAACATATAATACAATATCATTTTTTATAAACAAAATCTTATAATCGCCATAGTTACGTTTCAGTCTTAAAAGTATATATAGAACATAATTGTATTTTGCAAAAATGTAACGAGCACCGTGTGCTCCATAAAAACATTATAATTCGGCTTTGTCATAAATTAAGGCTGAATGGTACCCAACCATATACAAAAAGGCTATGATAATTAAAACAAATTATCATAGCCCCTTAAAACTTTATCCTTTATCTTTTGAATTGTACTCTTTCAAAAATTGAACAATTTCTGCAAACACCGTTCCATGGTATTTGCCCTCATCGTGTGCGATAAAAACATCTGAAACATTCTTTGCTCCGCTTTCCAAAATAAGCTTTCTAATGTCAGGATTATCAATCAATCCTTTTGGAGCACAACCTATTGTGCATCTCCCTTCATCAGAATACTTTTTGGCTTGCAAATCGCAATCCAACTTATCGCAAAGATATGCGAATTTTGCCTCTTTCGTCTTTCTCTCATTGAACTCGTCGATAAGAGAAATCATCTTGTTCTTTCTCTTAAGATTACCTAATAATTCATCCACCGCTTCATTGCCGATTCTAAGTTTTTCGTCTTCAGAAACACCATCAAAAGGTGTGATGTCCCCTATTTTCACTTCCTCAGTTTCATGAAGAGAAAGCATAGAAATGACGTGCTCGATATCTAAATCCAACTCTGCCTCTGAATAAATAAGCCAAGCCAACTGCTGCACGCTAAAAACATGCTCAGCAACAGATTCAAGCCTCCGTGCAATGACGTTCCACTCAACCCATCCAGAACGTTCCTTATGTTTCAAAACGCTCAACCGATAGTAAGTATCCAAAAGTCCCAGCATCTCACGATTATTCATATTATACCTCCAAAATAACTTCAGAAATCATAAAAATTTATCGTTGTATCGTTCATTATATCAGATTTTTTATAAAAATTCCAGTATATTTTATATGCTATCTTTCTATTATTTTCTTAACGCTTCCACTTCTTCAAAAAGTTCTTTTGAATTATTAACCACCTTGTATAAATTTTTTGCAGAATCACTTGAAAACTCTTCGGCATAAACTTTTTCAAGCATATTCAAGAAATCATTAAAGTACCCATTTTGATTTACTATAATTATTGGTAAGTTATGTTCCTCGCCTCTTTTGGTTTCAATAGCACTCATAAGTTCATCAAGTGTGCCAAGTCCTCCAGGAATATATACAAGTACATCAGAAACTTTATAGAAAGTCTCTTTTCTGCCAGAAATATTATCATTTATGTACGCAGGTTCCAAATACGAAAGTTCTTTTAAATCTTCTTCGTACGCCTTGCAAGTTACTGCAATGACAGAAGAATTTTTTGACTTTTCAACTATTTGATAAATTATCCCCATCAAACCATGATTATACGCACCAAAAACAAAATTATCTTTTTTCTCTACTATAGCTCTACCGATCTCCTCTGCCAACGAACAATACTCCTCATTTTTTGGTATCCTTGAACCACATCCAACAAAAATATTCATATATTTCCTTTCTACTTAATATGGGTTGTGTTCACTAATTTTTTATTGAGCACACTTAAACTCTTCTACATTTTTTGCGATATATTTTATTCTTTCATAAATTAGTTTACACTGCCTTAATATGTAAGCTTTCATATAAAATTTCTACATCTTAGCACATTATAGCAAATCGAAAAAATGGTGTCAATTTTAATCAGAGTCATTCAATGATTTACAAATATTAATCGGTTGCATCTTTTTTAGTACAATGAATTGTCCCTTTCGGATGTTCTGGTGGAGCATATATTGAAAACAATTTTATTGGCGTTTTTCCTGTATTTACTAGGTTATGCCATTTTCCAGCAGGCACTACAAAAGCTGAATTGGAAGATACATTTCTTTGAAAATTCAAATTGTTCTTTTCATTTCCCATTTTTACAATACCTTCACCTTCAACAATCAGTATAAATTGATCTGTATTACAATGTGCTTCTAGTCCTATACACTCATTTACAGGTATGCACATCAAAGTAATTTGAAAATTATCTCCTGTCCAAAGTGCTGTCCTATATGTAACATTTTGCTTAGTTATTTCACACATATTAGTTACTATCGGTTCTGGACCATACTCCCTTATGTATGGCGGATTTTTGCACTCATTTGCGCAATTATTCTTTTGCATTTCAAAAGAATTTGAATTTCTATAAAAATTATTCATCGCTCCATTCCTTTCTATTTTATTATAATTTAATATATGCAGATATAGCAAAATTGACACTAGATTTGCATATTTTTTATTGCTTTGTAATATCTATTGTTCTATACTAGACTTATAGTAAATATTCTTATGAATTTTAGAACAAAATCATAATTATTATGGCTTCCGCTTTAATTAACATCAATCACTTAAATCTAATGTTTCAATTTTATAAGAAAATCTAAAAAATATAAGGAGTTGTTTTATGATGAAAAGAGTTTTAATATTAGCACTCTCAATTATTATGGCTATCTCACTTGCAGCTTGCTCAAAAACAAAAGATAATACTAATGAAAATCAAAATCCAAATACAAATCAAGAAGAACAAACACCTAACATTGAAACTTTTGATTTAAAAGAAGTATATAATTCTATACTCGCATCTCAAGAAAATTCTGAAGGTCTTACGTTGTTCGAAGAAACAGATGACGAAATAATAGAAAGTTTTTATCCTGGAATTAGCGATATCGCGCTAAAACAAAAAGCCTTTTATTTTCCACCTATCGCTGGCTTCGCATGCGAAATAGCACTAGTCGAAGTAGAAGACTCTAAAGATGTTGAAAAGGTTAAACAAATTTTTAATTACAGAATAAAAACAGGAGCAACAACTGAAGGATGTGACCCAGGTCTAGAAGAAGTTTGGGAAAGAAATGCTAAAGTTCAATCAGATGGAAATTATGTGTGCATGGTAGCATTACCAGATGAATATAAAATACCTGAAAAAGTATTTTCTAAGTAATCAAATGTTTATCTGCATTCTATAAATAAAGCATATCATTTTTATTATGACGTTTAATAAGATGCCCTTATTTAGTGCATCTTATTTTTAAACATAAGAAACGAGGTAGAAGATGTCTAAGAAACAATCTATTATTATAGTAACAATATTTTGCGTATTCATCTTTGGAGTCGGTATATTAACCTTACTACAACCATATGAAGACTTTTCAGAGTCAGAAAATCGCTACCTAAAGAAATTTCCAAAATTAACTCTTGAAAACATCGAAACAGATGCATACATGAAAAGCATTGATGAGTACTTATCCGACCACATAATTTTCAGAAAATATTGGGTACAACTAAAATCACTAAATGAATTACTGCTTGGAAAGCAAGAAAATCATAATATCTACTTTGCAAAAGATAATTACTTAATTAAAAAATTAGAAAATATAGATGAGGTAAAATTAGAAAGAAATTCAAATTACTTAAAAAAATTCTCTGAGAACAACCAAAATGTGTTCGTAGGAATTATACCAACAGATGAGTATATTTTAAAAGATAAATTACCACTAGATGCAACATACGAAAATGAAAAAGAAATAATACAAAAAATATATGAGAATCAAAAATGTACAACACTACCAATTTTAGCAGACTTAGAAACACACAAGGATGAATATATATACTATAAAACAGATATCCATTTAACAAGCTTAGGAGCTTATTACGCTGCCAATTCAATATTAAAAGGAATGAACCTGCCTAAACTTAATTTAAAAGACTACGAAAAAAATACGGTAACAAAAGAATATATGGGGTCAAATAATTCATATTCAAATGCCTTTTGGGTAACGCCAGATGAAATTGATACATACATAAATGATGATAATTTAGAAATAAAGTCTTATCAAGATAATAAACTAAAAGAAAGTACACTCTATCATGATGAATATTTAAACAAAAAAGATAAATACTCATATTTTTTAGGTGGAAACAATCCACTAATAATAATAAAAAACAAATCCATAAATAACGCAAAAAAATTATTAGTAGTCAGAGATTCCTACACAAGTGCAATTGCACCATTTTTATCAGAACGTTTTTCAGAAGTACACCTAATTGATCTAAGATATAATAAAAACAGCATAAAAGAATACATAGAAAAAAATAACATAACAGATACATTAGTATTATACGGATTAGCAACATTTTTAACTGATGATAATTTAGTATATATAAATAAGTAATAATATTATGGTTCTATAATTTTAGTTGGGGTGGCACACTCCAACTATTTTTTAGGTATAATTTGGAAATTACAAAAAAGCTGGTGCAGAGCAATTTTCAGGTTACTCCACCATAACCATTGACAAAGAGCCACAAAAATACCTCTTTTACCTACAGATTGCAGTCTAACCTGTACATAAAAAAGGTATTATTTTTATTGCCTTTATATCCGTATTCTAAC
>CAUGFN010000036.1:0-11900 GCA_959598745.1 uncultured Eubacteriales bacterium | reverse complement strand
AATCCCTTCTCTTTAAAGGGTATTCCCCATTTACTATTTTCTCGAATAAATTGAGGATAATCGATTAGCTTTGGGCAATTTTCTTTAATCCATTTAGATGAAGCACTAATACAAAAATTAATACTCATATCAATAAAAGTATAAACTACTCCAATGCCCTGCTTTTTTACCCATTCTTTATTTGCAAAATAAGAAACAAAATTTTCTTCATCTAACCAAGTTATAAAAGGTTCTTCATAAGGATAAGTTTCACTTGGCGACTAATTATTTAATTCAAATTGCATTAATTTATACCAATCCTTTCAATCTTTGTATATATATTTTATCATAATTTTTAAATAAAAAGAAAAAGCTGGACACAAGCCCAGCTTTAACTTCCTACAAAAATAATAACAGTTTCCGCAATAGATAAGAATAGCATAAGAACATATGTAATTAGTCTTACCTTTACGTTTTCTACCTTTTTGGATGCATTAAGCCAAATACAAGCTATCCAAATAAGAGCTTCAATAATTAGCAGAACTGCCAAAAAAGTAGGAGTAATAAAAGAACTAAAAATAATTACGGCACTTGAAAAAATCCAGCCTACGCAGGGCAAAATATCTTCAATTGTATTAGAATAACTGAGTTCAATTGCCCAGAGAATAATTAAAATAACACAAAGAATATTAAGAATCATTATTTCCATTCCTCCGTATGACATTTTGTTAAAACAACATAACAAGGGTTATAACTTTTATTAAAGTATTCTAAATTTTTATGTAGAGTGCGGCACCAAGCCCTATCATTGCAAGTCGAGCAAACAACCCCATATTCATTGTTCCAAGGCAAAAGTCTTTCCACATTACATTTTTCACCTTCGACTTCATCCAAAAGAGCATAATTAAAACAATCAAGCATAATCTCTTGTTCCCAACTTAACACCATTTCTTGGGCATCGTTAAGATTATCAAAATAATATTCTTCATCTTCTGTAAAAACTTTATAGAAAATCATCATCTTCGTCTCCTGGATTAAGAGTATAATAAAGAGGAATAGTCAAAAGATAAAGAAAAATCCAAGGCCACTTAAAGAACCAAGCTAATAGAAATGGGCCAGCCCAAAGAGTAAATTCAAAAAGACATAATAGAAAGTCAAGAAAATTAAACAGTAAATCTATTAGAAAATCTTTCACTTGCGGCTTCTCTTTCTTTCCGTAGCACTATCAATTGTCTGTCTATGGAGAGACTGAATTTTAGAAGTATGACCCTCTTTAAGCCACTGATTAAAGTTCCAAGGCTCATAATGTTGCTTACTATCAATATTAAAGTTAAAATGATAGGCATCATCTTTTGCGTGAGTATCGTGGACGTGGGAGTGACAGTTGCAGACCCAAGAACAATTGGGAATAGGCTCGTGACTAAGCAAAATCTTTTCACTAATCATTAGCGGACCCGCATATACTTCATCAAATAGGCCATTATCAGCAACAATTCCCCAATGAGAACTATCATAGCTTAATAAGCAAGAAAAATTCCAACCTGGATAAAGCTCTTCCATATTTTTCATTGCTTCTTGTTTAGACCAAATTTTTACATCATACTGTTTAAAGATGACATTCCTTTTATACTTGGTGCATCTTAGGTCGTGGTTCCCGAGCACAAGAATTTTATGTGCTGCACGCAGCTTTCGCACGTAAGAAATATCACCAACATCGCCAAGAATAATTAAAGTGCTACCCTTTCCAGCTTTTGAATTAATTTTTTTAACTAATTCTTCATCACTGGGACGCATAGGATAAGCATCTTTTAGGTCTTGTTCAGCAAAATGAGTATCACCCAAAATAAATACTCCATTGCCCTTACCCCAATGAGAAAAACAATTATACAAACCCTGCATCTTTACTTTTTAAACCTCCAAATGCCAGAAATATCATCAAGCTGAACACTGTCACCCCAAAAGCATTCTTCATTAAGCCAATAGCGAGTAGAACCAGAAGCATCTTTAGAGGAACCAATTTGTCCTGACTTAATCATTGAACGCATAGAACCTGCGACCTGAGTAGGAGTGAGAGTAATCCCATAATTTCTATGAATAAGATTGGCAATTTGTTTAGAAGTAGAGCAACCATAAGTCTTCAATACATTATAAACAGCTTCTTTATTAGACATTTCAATCATTAATAATTTCCTCCACTCGATGTTCAATATATTCAACTTCATCGCTTGTAAGATCATTAAAATTAAGACCGACGCATCTTGCTGCTTCATACTGATTATTTCTATCATTGGGGTTATCAGTTGCCGCAAGCACCTCAATAAAGTCCTCAATTGTTTCCTTATGACAAGCCCAACCCATAAAGCTCATATTACCAATTCCTTTCTTCTTCGTTAATGTAATGTTCAAGCACATCACTCAAAAGACAGTAGTAATAATCAACATTGCCGCAAGGCCCACCCTCTACATATTCCTGCTGGCAAAAATGACAATTGATATGACAATTATCACAAACTGAACTCATCATACTCAAAGGACAAATGGACTTTTTCAATTCTTCTTCAGTAAAGACTTTCATATCAAAATTCCACCCTTTTGTCAGCCTGAACACTATACACACTCGCGGGAGCAGCTTTGCAAAATTCAACCCAATCTCTATGGTATTCTTTGGCTTCTTCACGAGAGGCATAACGTCTAACAATAATCCACTCGCCGCCCCACTTCTTAATAGCAGTTTCATATCCGGCATCTGCGGTATAGCAAGTATCTACAAGATAATCTCCAACTTCATCAGTACCAACAACATCTTTGTGGTTATTATGGAGCAAACCATAAATCAAATTTTCAATACTATCCATTTATTTTTCTCCTCTCATTTTTTACATATATATTTTAACAAAATTTTTTAATTAAAAGAATTAAAACTCTTTAATTTTGTTTTGTAATTCTTCCGTATACTTTTCTCGATAATCATTAATATCTTTTTGCCAAGAAATAATTACTTTTTCCCATTTTTTATCGTTATTATTTTTCTTCTTGCTTTTTTTCTTTTTCTTATAAAGAAACATATATCTCAAGAAATCAATAGGAGAAAAATAAAACTGTTGATAAATATTTTTCGCATCATCTTCATAAACAACATGTCCGTCCTCGTAAAGCCACCATTTATCAGGATTAATTCTATACATTGTTAAAAATTGTTTAAATTTAATTTTAAGATAGCTGGATGATCTAGAATCGCTCCAAGTAAGAAGCCAGAAAGAGCAGCAGATAACGGCAGAAAAACCAATCAAAATGAGTAGAACAATAAGCATACTTATCAGCCCCCTTATTTTTTAATTAAAAGAATTAAATTTCTTTTATCTTATTTTGTAGTTCTTTAATATAGCTTTCTTGAAACTTACCTATATCATTTTGCCACATTTTTGCCATTTCTAACCATTGTTGTTCCTCTTTTCTTTTATCTCGTTCTTTGAGGAAAATAAGAAATCTTAAATAATCAATAGGAGAAAAATGAAACATTTGAATGGAATATTTAGATTTTTGATAAGAAACTGAACCATCGTGATACAAATTCCATTTTTCTGGAGCTATTCTATACATGCTTATAAATTGCTCAAATCTAATTTTAAAGCCACCATCTATTTTTGAAAAAGACCAACTAATAATCCAAATAGCACAAAGACAGGAAAAAATTAAAATGCTAAAAACAATAACAATAATAATATAGTTATTCATATTTACCAATTCCTTTCTCATTTTTTCTATATATATTTTATCATAAATTTTTAATAAAAAAAAGAGAAGTGCGGTTAGCACTTCTCATTCTTTCTTTTCCTCAAACCAATAGTCAACAAAAGAGTCAATTACAGCATTATAATAATTTTCAGCCTTATCATCATTTATATTGTGTTCAAGATGATTTAATTCTGCTACGCAATCTTCATAGCTAGGACAGTCAAACAATTTTCTATAAGTTTCATACTCAATACGAGAAGTAACCCACATATATTCTTCTGCGGCTTCTTCATCTTTGGCGACAAAAGAAAAATCATCAATAAGAGTAGAAAATCTAACATATCCGTGATAAGTTTTCATATCAATCTCTCCAATCAATCGTAAAATTATTACAGAATAGATGATCCTTATAGCACTCTTCATTAATATAACAAGGGCATTTTATACATAGCTTCTTTATTCTTTCTGGATTGCGAGCTTGTGTTTGAACTAGCATAGGGCCTTGCCGCTGAGTAACATTAATCATTTTTGGCGTGGGGTCGTTGCTTGTCTCAAAGAGGCATTGACCCCCATTGACGCAAATTTGACAAGAAGTAGCTTGGGCACAATTACTGCAAATATTATACGTTTTGCCTTTATCTATTTCTACTATTGGAGCTGAACCAATAATATAGTTGCCGCAAAGATTACATTTAATAATTTTTGTGGTATAAGAAGGGCAGCCTTCCCCATCAGTCATATCTTTATTAAATATATAACATTTACCATCTGGACTTTTATGCCGCAAAACGCAATCATTGCAAGTCATAGGGTACTCCTAATTTTATTATAAATATCTTCTGTAAAAGTCACCAAACCGCAATCGTAACATTCCAACTGAATACTACACAAATCATCGCCGTAGCTATCTTCTATAATTTCCATAGCGTCTTTAAAAGTATTGGCGTAAATAATACCGTGCTCAATGCTTTCAGTGTCTTGCAAAGTATCCCAAATCCTTGCTTTAAAAAGAAAACAATATTTACCCATTAATATCATTCCTTATCATAAGTCAATGCAATTTCAAAACACTCTTTATTTTCAAACCAAGATAGATAGAGGATATCGAAATCGTCATCTCTCTCAATATACCAATTATATAAGATATTTTGCTTTTTAAAAAAGTCCAAAATATCTCTAATTGTTGACTGACTATGCGGACAATATAACTTTTTAATTTGAGATTTAATACTGTTCATTTCTTTTTCCTCCTTTTTTATAAATATATTATATAATATTTTTTTAAAAAAATAAAATAAGGAGCATCAAAGCTCCTTATTTTATTAATTCATATAGCTGTATTCTCCTTTTACTTTTATTTACATAAATAATGCAAAATTATTTAAATTAATTAATGAATTTTGTCCATAAATAAAAAAAAGAGTTACTTTATAAAAGTAACTCTCACTTTCGTTCATAATATCCAACTATCGGCTTTTCTGTATAAATTTCACTAAAAGCCGCAGAAACAACACTACAAGTAAGACAAAAAACTGTCAACACAATAAAAGCTTTACCCAAAAAATTAGCTGGACCAATAACTGCCGCCGCAATAAAAAATACAACGGCAAGTGCAATAAAAACTTCTATAAATACAATAAATTCCATATTTAATTCTCCTTATCTTTTTCGTAAATTTCCATTAATTTTCCTCCGCATAAAACATAGGTGATTTTGCCACATAATAATTTTCTAATGTACTAGTCTTATCCCAGTATTTCCAACGTGCGGCAACAGCTTCAAGAGTATCAAAATGCTCAAAAAATTGCTCAACGTGGGGACGCTCATACCGATCATGATGATAATGCCCGCAGCACAAAACATCATAAGTAATTTCATTCAACAAATTATCATACCAATTTTCCATAGAATAGTCTACTTTAGATTGGTCAATAAAAGAAAGAAATAAATCATAAGGCAAGAACCGCAGAGGCAAAATATGAGAAAAAATAAAATCATAATGCTTTTTAGAAGGCTTAAATGCATTCATTTCCTCTTGCGTCAACATTTCTTCTGGGTTCCAATATCGTCCGGTAGCAACACGAAAAGCTTGATCAACACTATGACCTCCTGGAATTACCAAAACTGAATACCCATTAATGTTGTATTCACCGGGAACATCATCAAAAAATTTGATAAGAGGAAATTCTTCTTCTTGCCATACATAACCTTGAAGCTCTTCATCATAAATTCTTTCCATATTAGGAACTTGTGAGCTACGTTGCTCGTGGTTGCCACGACAAATGAGAAGATGATAACCGTATTGAGATACTACGTCTTTTAAAATTTGGTCGTTTGCATAACTGCGGCCACCAATGTTGATGCCGAAGTCACCTAAGAAAATAATACAGACATTATCAGGGTCAAGTTCAGGATATAGAAATTTAAACTTTTCTAATTGGGGTACGATATTTCTGTGGCAATCGCTAACCCGTGATAAACCAATGTTTAATCACGAAAATCATCTCCTTTTATTAAATACTTGTCACCAAGTAAGTCATCTAATTTATATATTTAATTTTACTTTCTTACCCTACGCTATCTTCCATCAATAGGTCGCCGCACGGTTCCACTAAAAGTTCAGCTGTTGCACAGTCCATACTATAACATAGAAGTTCTACGTCATCTTCTTCATTATATTCCTGAAGAACTTTAATCAATTCCTTAACTTTCATTTTCATTTTATATTCTTCTTTCTTAATAGTCATAATATATGCAGTCGTCAATTTCCTTGCCCGCTTCATATGCCTTGAGACATTCTTTCTTATGGTACTCAATATCTTCAGTTGGAGCCACAATAGCCACATAATTAGGATCGTAAACGCAGTCAGTAAAGCCAAAAGGACAAAATGGCTCAAAATGACAAGGTTTAAAATAAGAATGAGTGGGATAGATAGGATTATCACTACAATCCTTACAATATTTTCTATCAGTAGAACAAAGATTACAATTAAGCATTGCAGCATTCCTTTCAATCTTCCATAAGTGAAATATTCATACTTTCTTTTTCCAACCGTTCCTTTCAATAATTGCATTCATATTATCTCTACCAACTACATTCTGGCTATGAATTTTAAACACAGAATTGATTACCCAATTCTCTACATAAGCTTTTTCTTCAAGCCATTTCAGTAGCTCAATATAATCTCCACCAGCATATTGATAGTCTCCTGCATCGTGATCAAAATCAAATTCTTCAATGAGCAATTCTTTATTTGGATTTAAGAATTGACAACAGTGAATTTTAGCTTCACTTACACTTTTTACCCATCTGTATCCTTCTGGGGCGGGACGAAGATCATCTATCCAAACTTTAATAAGTCTCATTCCTCCTCAACCTGGAACTTATTTCCAAAAATATCGTTTTCTATAATAGATGTTTTATAATAAGGTATTCTAATTAAAGGAATACCTTTTTGTAAAGCATAAATATTTTTTTCTTTATCTCCTTGAACTAATTCTGGAGTATGCCAACTAGATTTACTGTTAGAACAATGTTGTTCTCCATCAAATTCAATAAGTCTTATAATTCTTGTAGGATCTTTTGAATCATAAAGAGCAAAATCATATCGACGGTTAGGCAAATCTTGAAAAATATATTCTTGATAAAAATTATAATTATTTTCCAATAAAAAATTTTTTATTGCTTGTGCTCCATAAGAAAGAGTTAATCTGGAATGGCCACAATTTCTAGATTGTCCATTTAATAAATCACTCATTCTAACACTGCGAATAACTCCACAAGAACACTTGCATAAATAAAATTGGCTACCATGTTTATCTCTTTTTTGTGATTTTTCAATAACAGTCCATTCTTGATAAGTTTCTTTTGGTTTTAAGTAGGAGCCTCTACACCCACAATTAGTAGATTTTCCTGTCCTCAAAGGAGTAGCACCTACATTTTTTATTGTGCCACAATCGCATTTACATTTATACATTTTTCGGCTAGTTCCACTTGGAGAAGATTGAGAAGGAGCTTCATCCAGAACAATCCAATGACCAAATCTATCATTTTTATTTATTTTTTTAGGCATAATAATACACCTTCCTTTCATATAAAAATGAAAATTTGGATAAAATAATTATCTATTTTTAACCTAAATTTTTATCTAGCCGACAATCTTCTATTTCTTTTTTTATATTAAAATAAAAGTATCCAAACTTTGATATTTATCAATTCCTTTCCAATTCTTTACCAATATTATACCATAAAATTTTAATAAAAAGAAAAAAGAAAAAGGGAACCAAGAGTTCCCTTAAATAGCTTCAGCTTTTTCTATAATAAACTTAGGTTCTACCGTAAGAACTCCTTTAAGGGGAACGACAATATTGTCTTCTGGCCCCACAAAACAAAAAGCATTTTTATCTAAATTATAAGCATTAAAAGTTCTATCGTTTAAAACAGTTTTTACAGTTTGCGGAAGTTTAAAGCAAACATCAAGATTGGGTCCACTACCCTGTTTGAAAAGTGTACCATCTTCTAATGTACTAAAAGGTCGCCAAACTTCATAAAAATTCTTAATAATATTCATAATAATCTATACCTCTAATCCCATAGATTGTAGAATTGTTCAGCAAACAACTTAAAAAATTCATCTTTTGCGGCCACTGCTTCGTCATACCGCTTATGCTGTTCTTCTAATGTTAGTGTATCAACATTTGTATAATAACTTTCATCCATTGTATCTAACAAAGAACGCATATGTTTATAAAGAGTATCGTAATATTCTTTATTTTCTTCTTCTGTAAGACCAGGAGTTGGAACATTCCCCATTCTGCGGTTTGCATAAAAATCTAGCACCTCACGCATTACCGCAATAAACCAAGAAAAAGTTTCCCATTGTGCCTGCGGGGCATACCCGTGCTTTAAAGTAAAGCATACACGCTTTAGAAAGACAGGGATGTCAAAAATATTTAGCCACCAATTACGACCTCTAAAACCAAAAAGTCCAGATGCAATTTTATTCATAAGCAATATCCTTATTAACCATACCAAATATAATTCATAGAACGTAAAAGTTTAATTCCTTCCGCAAAAGCCGGATGAAGAGAAGCTAAAGTTTCATCAATTATGTTATCCATTTCAATATGCCCAGTTACATAAGCATTATTTTGGTTCTGCTCAACAAAATGTTTTGCATATTCATTAAAACGCCAGGGATATACCAAAGGCATTTTTTCTCCATTAAACCAAGGGTTCATTTTATCATCGAAATAGCATTGGTTCTTTTCATTCCAATGCAAAACAATTTCATCATTCATTCTTGGCTGCTGCCTTTCTTCGAGCATATACATATTCATAAAGCCATACTGCGGCGGCGTGTTTCGGCATAGCAGGAGAATACTTCAAATCTCCATCAAAAGAATAGCTCTTAAATTCAGCTTCAAGTTTAGCTGCTACTGCGTAAAGCTCATCATCAGTCATAGTAATGTATTCTGGATTTGCCTTCAGCATTCGTTCAATTTGCTCATAGGCATATTCATAAAGAAAAGGTTTCAATTCTTCCATTTAATTCTCCTTAACCCACCCACGCCATCGGACGGACATTAACAAATCACCACAAGGTTCTACAATCAATTTTGCTATGGCACTATCCATACTATAACAAATTAATTCTACGTCATCTTCTTCATTATACTCTTGAAGGAGTTTAATTAATTCTTTAACCTTCATCTCAAATCATCCTCATTAGCCATAAGAAGGGTACAATTTTAATAGTTCTCATAATCATTCTCCTAAATTTAACTTTCATATCTCATATAAAAATTAACTTCATCTTCGTCATAAATTCTGAAGCCATAATTTTTATATGCTAATAGCGCTATAGAATTAGTTTTTCTAACTGCAAGATGATCTCCGCCATTAAAAGTAGCAAAGTCTAATAGCGCTTTACATATACCTTTTCTTCGGTACAGGGGAGATACATAAACAGCTTCAATCCACATTTGTCCTTCATGTTCTGTGATAGAGATAGTGCATACAATTTCTTCGCTATCTTTTTCATACCAAACAATCCATCCATCTTTGTGATTGAATCTATCATAATTTGTAAGTATACTTTTAGTCATTTTTAATCTTCTAACAATTTTACCGTATTAAGTAAAATTTGTTTCAGTTGGTCATCATATCCAAATCTTTGCGCTTAATTTACTGCCAAGGAAATCAAGTGGTGCGCCACTCTTACATGCGTCAATGCGCCTTTGCCATTCTATGATGTTCTCATAAAAATGTCGCTGCTCGCTAATCATTTCTGCTGTGGTCCACCACCGATGTTTCTTATTTGAGTTAATCTTCTTTTGGGCTTTTGCTATACGTTTATAGCAATACGCAATCTGCCCTTCATAAGACTTAATAAGTTGTGCTCGTCTCTCGGGAGTATCAGGAAGTTCTTCCTTTACTTCTGGCTTCTTATAATACTTTTTCTTTCCCATTATTTATCACATCCTTAAAAATATTATATCAAAATATTTAATTAATTACAAGTTTGGATAAAGGAATTAATACCTTAACATTATTGTCCAAATGTTTTGCAGCACCATCATTTAATCTAACGCAATTAATAATAGTAGCATTAATAAAACCTGAATCAATAACACTTTCAATACGAAGATAATAATCTTCTTGATATTTAAAAACTGTTCCGTTAGGAATAGACATAAACATTGTATAGGTAACATTATTTTTATTATCTTCAATTATCAATTTTATTACCTCAACAATCAATGAATTCAGTAAGCCGCAATTCAGGCGCAGGATAAATATAAATTGGCACTTTAACTTCTTCTTCATTAAGAAGATAAACTTCACCGGTCTGCAAATCTACACAGCTGTGTTCTTTACTTCTAAGAACCATATAAGTTATTTTACGTTTATCATTCTTAAAATAAAAGATATCGCCAAAATCTGCGTCACTGTAAGTAAGTTCCTTATCCTTCTTTGGTATTTCTTTTCTATTTATTCTCATTCTCATTCTCAATTCCTCCTAGTCAAAAGCATTTTTCTATGAGTATTCAAGAACTCAGGAAATTTAATTCCAAAATCTTTTTCAATCTGTCTAATCTGGGGTATAATTCTAAAAGGCTGATTAACTTCAATACGCATAGACATACCAGCAGGAGATACAATATAATTAGACCAATCCCAAAGATATTGCTCGGCGCACTCCCTATCCCAATTTTCCTTATAAGTATACTTTAAAAAAAACTCCATTTGATAAAAAATATTTTTATAAAAAGCTGGAACACTATGGCAACAATCTTTAATAAAGAGTTTTTTGTAAGGAGAATTACAAATTGCTTCATAAAAAAAATCATTTGCTGATTTTAAATAGAAGCATTCCTCTGCATTTAAGCACATATCACGTATTGCAATATGACGTACTCCAAATTCTTGAATTTTTTTTAATAAATCCTTAAAAGCTGTTTCTCCTTGATAGTAGCAAATCTCGTGTACAACAGAATTCATTACAACAATAGTGCGGTTCCAGTCAAGATTTTGCGGCAGTTCTTCAATAGTAGGGTAATGCTGAATAGATTTTACATCAAGGGCATCAAAAAATTCTTCATTATTCTCAATGCCATAATAGGTAGTAATTTGCGGGCACAGCACTTTAATTGCTTCCCAAAGAGTACCGTCCGCACACCCAAAGTCAACAACTGTGTCTACTTCTGGATAAATTTTATCAACCCACCAGCATTTATCATACATCCCAATCTTCATACGTTTAAGATAAATTTCTTTATTATGCATAATTATTCCTCCACGAAAGAGCCTTTAACAGATTCTACTAAATCGGTTTCAGCCAAACATTTTAAAGTACCATCTGCAATACTTACACAATTACAATAAGCAGCATTAAAACAATTACCATTAATTTTAAGATAATAAATTCCAAAAAACTTAAATACCTCTCCATCAACTAAATCTTTAAATAAGACTGAATTATTGTCTTTTCTTTTAATTCTCATTCTTCTTCTGTTTCCACAATTCTTACTATCTCATTAGGCATAAATGAACAAATATTGCTATTGAATTTTAAAGCAATTGCTTCTTTATTGCCGACTTTAATAAAAATTATTTCACTGCCCCAATCCAAAGACTTAAAAAGTTGTCCAATCTTTAACTTATCAAAAGTAGTATCCATATT
>CAUGFN010000035.1:0-12340 GCA_959598745.1 uncultured Eubacteriales bacterium | reverse complement strand
CATTATTCCAAATATTATCTTCAATATGTATAGTATATTCATTATTTGAAGTAACTTTTTTGCATGAAAAACAAGGATCTAAATTAAATCTAAGCAAAGGAAAATTATCTTCAAAATAGGAGTTGATTCGTATTCTTAACACAAAAGCATTATATAACAAAATTCGTTTTGTTTCAATAACTGTGTCAATAATCTTTATTTTTAATTTTATACTTTTTATTAAAGTTTACCTTTCTAGTAATTATTCTTTCTTTTTGTTTAACGAGATACGTCATATTAATTCAAAATATTGGTTTTGCTTGAAAGTATTACATTTAATATCTACTCTTTTCTTTTGGCTATTTATATCCAATAGTCTGTATTCGAAATTCTTTTATAATTCCCCAAAAATAACCAGTAAGGAATCTACAGATTATGGTAATATAAATTTACTTCTCGGACATAACGTTGAAAGCAATAAACCAGTTATAATCCCCGAAAGAGGACTATATCAAAATGTTTTAATAACAGGTACTATTGGAACAGGAAAAACTTCCAGTGCAATGTACCCATTCGTTAATCAGTTAATGAAGAAAAACCTTGGAATGTTAGTTCTTGATGTAAAAGGAAACTTTCATAATAAAATTAAAGAATTCGCAAAATTATATAATAAAAAAGTTACCGTTATTGAATTAAATGGAAAAGAAACGTATAACCCCTTAGACAAACCAAATTTAAAACCATCTGCACTAGCAAATCGCTTAAGAACAATACTGACTCTATTTTCAAATCAGAACACATCGGACACTTATTGGTTGGACAAAGTAGAATCTTTTTTAACAGAAGCCATCAAATTATGTCGTATATACAATGAAGGATATGTCACCTTTATTGAGTTACACAAACTTATTTATGACAAAGATTATTTAAATCAAAAAATTAGTCTAGCAAAGAATTTGTTTCTTTCTAATTCCCTTTCCAAAGAACAGATATATGAATTTTCAACATGTTTAGACTTCTTTTTCTCAGAATTTAAAATGCTCGACAGCAAGGTTCTTTCAATCATTCAATCAGAAATTTCTAGAATTACTCAAATTTTCGTTAATGATTTGGACGTTAAAAATGCATTCTGTCCACCTAAAGAGAAAATAACATTTAAAGGTTTTCAAAACCTAGAAAATTCCATTGTTGTTTTAAATATGAATATAGCTGAATACAGAAATCTTTCTAAAATAATTGCTACTTATTTAAAGTTGGATTTTCAGTCAGAAGTTCTTATGCGACTTGCTAAATCAACAACAATTTCTCCAGTTGCTTTTATTTGTGATGAATATCAAGAATATGTCACAGCTAATGATGCGGACTTCTTTTCAGAAAGCAGAGAAGCAAAATGTATAAGCATAGTATCTACTCAAAGTTACACATCTATTTTAAATGCTGTAAAAGATCAATCTTCTGCCAAAGTAATCATACAAAGTCTAGTAAACAAAATATGGTTTCGTACAGATGATATCTTCACTATTGAAGAAGCTCAAAAGCAACTTGGAAAAGAAGACAAAATAAAATATTCCCGAAGCATATCAGAAAATGCAAAAGAAACAAAATATAATTACTTACTACATTCTTTTAAATCTGATGCTTCTAATTTATCAGAAAGTATTAGCACACAAGTACATCATGATTTTATATATGACACAAATGCTTTTTCTGTTGATTTAAAAACTTTTCATGCAATTTGTTTTATTTCAACTGGCTCTGCGGTAATACCAGCACAACACGTTCGATTAACTCCAATTCATGAAATAACATTAAACAACACAAAATTTATTTAACATAGAAAGGAGGAAGTATGATGCATTGGCTTCTCAATGCATCATACATAAAAATGAATTTTTCTAAAAAAATATGTAAAAATACACATACTTACATTGCTATAAAAATTTTTCTTACGTCACTTATATTTGTAGTATTATTTGCAAATCCAACTTTTGCTGCAACAGCAAAAATAATTTCAAAATTAGAATCTGCACTTAATACAATTAGCAAATGGATCGTTAGAATAGCCACTCCAGCCGCTGCTGTAGCAATTGGTTCTGGTTTACTCATTAAAAAGTTTAGTTTCGGTGACGAAGAAAGGATGGCAACTGGAAAAAAGATTATACGAAATTCTTTATTCTCATATGCTTTCATTCTAGTAATAGATTTAGTACTTGATGCCATCAAAAGCATTGTAACCTAACAAAAGGAGTTGATAAATACGTGTCTGGCGACGTTCAGGGCATAGTAAATGCCGAAATCAATATTGTAGAAACTGTTCAAAACACTATTAACGAGCTATGTTCTTCTCTTTTCAATTCTGTCCATCAAAAAATTTTTCCTTTGTTAGACGAAATTGTATTCATTGATAGTGACATAATGAAAACCACTTACATGGAAAAGATATTTTCCAATTCTCCTTCGTCCGGAATTTTGATTTTGGCTAATTGTCTATTAACAGCATTCGTTTTATATTACTGTCTACGACTCATTTTTTCACATTTTACAGGAACACAAGTTGAACATCCTGGAAGATTTTTATTAAAGACAATTGTGATAGCCATTTTCATGAATTACACACCTTACATTTGTACACTTTTAATAGATATTACATCTAATATTAGTTCATTTTTCTGCTACTTAGGTCAAGACTTATTTAATAAAGAAATATCGTTCGTAACATTTACAAGTGAACTAAATTCTTCGCTTTCTAGTTCTTTCAATATGTTTTCTATAGATCGGCATTTTATCTAGCACACTTTCTATATATTCATTTTCTCTAGTGATAAATTTTGCTTTACGATATATCTTTTTAAAATTGCTTATTATACTTTCACCTTTTTGCGTGCTATGTCTTATAAACGTTCCAACTTCCGGCTTTTTCAAATCGTGGATAAAAAGTTTCCTTTCTTTATTGTTTCTTCAAATCATTGTTTCTATTATTCTGATTATTCCATTTGCAATAATGAAAGATAATGCCAATTCGTATTTCAACAAGTTACTTCTTATCGGAACTATAATTGCATTATCAAAATCAAATCAATTTGTTAAAGAATTTATGGGCGGAATAGGAATAAATGCAGATTTTAAGTCTGGACTTTCGTGTATAAAGCCAACGCTTTTAAATTAAGATTCAGGAGTTTACCAATTAATGAAAAAATATATATTCCCTATAAATTATGACTACTCATGGAAGTGGTTAGGAATAATCGAATATCGTCTTTTGCTGCCAATAGGCATTTTAGGAGCAATTGTTTTTGGAATAATATCACTCTTTAATCTGTCTTTTTTACAAAAACTAGGAATATTTATAACTATCTTTATACCATTAATTTTATTTATAAATACTTCATTTAATCATGAACCATCATACATCTTTTTATACAGTGTAATACTTCATAAATTAACATCAAAAAAATATATACAAAAGTAAGTGTTTATGGACGTATAGTTAGATGCGAAGTTCCCCCCAAAAAAAATAAAAATAAAAAATTAAAATAACCAACCAATACTTCTATTTTACCAATTTGGTTTAGAAGGTCCCTAGACCAAATTATAATCAGATCCTTTCTGATTTTTTAATTAAACTTCGCATCTAGCTATACGCCCATAAAAATAATTTGATTACATAACATTTTTCAAAAAACTTTATCCAACATCTTTCTCAAAAATCATTGCAAAAAATCGAAAAAACATTTATATTTAGTGTGGAGGGATTTTAGATGAATTTTGAAAAAAACTGGTCAACATTATTTGAAGATATAAATATTCCAGAACTTTTTGTATCTAACCATTTGACAAATGCAAATGGTGATTATGTAAAATTATATTTATATTGTATGTTTATCAGTAAACATAACGGAGATATTTCTCCATTGGATTTGTCTAAAAAACTATCTTTGCCTCTTTCAACCGTAGAACAAGGTTTAAAGTATTGGGAAGAAAATGGGGTAATGACTCGAAAACAAAAAAATTATATATTAAACGATTTGAAACAGCAAGAAATTGGCAAGCTATATACTCCTAAACTTACTTCTTTGCCAGAAGATGCTGTTAAGAATACATCAAAAAATGTTCAAAGAACGAAAATAATAAATGCAATCAATAGCATGTTCTTTCAGGGTGTTATGTCACCAACATGGTACACAGATATTGATACTTTATTTGCAAAATATAAATTTGAAGAAGACGTAGTTTATTCTTTGTTTCAATACTGTTTTGATAGACAAGCTTTGCACAGGAAATATCTTTTCACAGTTGCTGATGCATGGGCTCAAAGCGGTATCGTAACAATGGAAGACGTCGACAACTATTACAGTCAATTCGAAAAGACTAACCAAATGAAAAAATCAATTGTCAAGAAATTAGGATTTGTTAGAAATCTATCTGAATACGAAGAAGCTTATGTTAATAAATGGGTGAACGATTTCAATTATCCTTTAGACATAATCGAAATCGCACTTAAGAAAACAACTTCAAAAACAAATCCAAGTTTTGATTATATAGATAAAATATTGACAGATTGGCACGAAAGAAAATTAAATTCTGTTTCCGATATCAATGAATTTTTGAAAACTCAAAGAGAGAAGCAAAAAGAATTTAAACAACTTGATTTAACATCAGCTCAATCAGGTAAAACAATTCAGAAATACCATAATAATGTAAATTCTCAATTAACAGATTTAAGTCAATTTTATGCCAACTAATGAAAGGAGTTTTAAATGTTTGCGAGTTCAATCAAACGCATAGAACGTGAATACGAATACAAAAGAAACAAAGCAAACAATCTTTACATTGCTGAAAAAAAATCATTATACGAAAAAAATCCAAGACTTACAGAGATTGATTTAAAAATCGCAAAACTAGGTATTCAGGCTGCAAAACTTTCTTTGTCTGAAGATAAGGATAGCAAAGAAATCGCTAAGAAAAACTTGGAAAAAGAAATTGCTCTATGCCAACAAGAAAAGCAAGAAATATTAAATAATCTAAACACTAAGCTAGAGCCAAAATATTCTTGTTCAAAATGTAAGGATACTGGATATATCAGCACACCTTCAGGCGATAAAATGTGCAATTGCATGAAACAAGAATTGCTAAACGAAGCTTATAATAATTCTAATATGTACAACCTTCAAAAAGAAAATTTTAAGGCATTCGATTTTTCCATCTTTTCTACAATTGCAAATCAACAATTATATAAATCAACTTTGTCACCACGTGAAAACATGGAAAAAATTGTAGAAATCTCGAAAAAATTTATTGACAACTTTGAAAAAGATGACGAAAAAAATCTGTTGTTCACTGGAACCACCGGTGCTGGCAAAACATTTCTTTCAAGTTGCATAGCAAATGAAATTCTAAAAAAGGGTTACACTGTACTTTATCAAACAGCACCCATTTTACTAGATAGCATATTTGATTATAAGTACAACAACAAGAGTTCCGACTCTAAAGCTTTATACGATAATTTCTTTAATGTTAATCTTTTAATAATAGATGATTTAGGTACAGAAAATCTAACCGCTGCAAAATTTGCGGAATTATTTACTATATTAAACTCACGTCTTATAACACCGAAAACAAAAACAATTATCTCTACTAACCTATCGTTAGAAGATTTAAGCAAAATCTACGATTCACGTATTCTTTCAAGAATCATTGGAAACTTTAACATATGTAGATTTTTTGGTGAGGACTTGCGTTTCAAAAAATAATTTATAGTCATTTCTCAACTAAGACACTTGATTATAACCTTAAATAATAACCATCCATCTAGTTACATAACTAGATGGATTTTAATATATAAAACTACACATACAACAAAAGCCTCAGAAACTTTCGTTTCTAAGGCTTTTTATTATATTTAATTCTTATTAATATTCTGCCTTTGGTATATAATCAACTAGTGGCGGTATGCTATCATATATCAAATATGAACCTTCTTCTGTAGTAGTGCTTGCAGGTGCCGTCATCCATTTATCTGATGATACAGACTTGCAAGAAACAGAGAATGTAACTTTTGTATTTTGTGCTATAACAACATCTTCGTCCACAAATAATTCTGCAGTACATGTTAATTTATCATCTGAATATTTATATTTTATTTTATCTCCGCCGTATCCACATATTGTTGCTTCCACATTAGATATCATTCTGTCCGCTTTTATTATTAATTGAATTGTTTCACCATCTGTTACAAAATGACTGTCAGGCCATTCTTTATTCTTTAATATTACACTTTCTAATAATGGCTCCTCGCCTGTTGCAATTTCGCAACCACATTTTTTACATTTATGCGTTCCATCATCTTCGTGCAATTCATATTTTATCTTTTTATATCCACATATTTTGCAAACATATTCATGATAGTGATCATCTATGCAAATATACTCACATTCATGAAGTGACGTCTCGCTGTGTTTACATACTTTACATTCTTTTACATGCTCTGTATCTGATATTGATTTCCATTGAGTCGTACATTTCTCATAATTTCTTCCATCCGTTGGCCAACCACATTTTGAACATCCACTATAATGGTACCATTCTCCATCACCGCTCTTGTAGAATGAATAATTATTTAAGTCCGTATGTCTTTCATATCCACCTTTCATTCCACATCTTTTACAGTCCTTGCTATAGTGGAATTCATCATCAATAGGTTCATATGCTTTTCCTTCGTACAAATGTCCTAATGCCGCTTGTGCAACATATCCACAAATTAAACATTTTTTGTCTTGCGTACAAGTTGCCTCTGGAATATTGAAATTATGTATATGTCCATCATCAGGTATTATGTCAATATCTCCACTTATCCCAGTTATACCTTGCACATCATTTATATCTATAAGAAAAACCGCACCAGTATAATAATCAACCAAAGCAACCTTTGCACTCTCATCGCTTTCTTTATCGAAAACATCAATGTAATCAGATGAGCCCTTTACTCCTAATTTTTCAGCCGCCTTTGTATCAACTATATACCACAAACCTCTATCAAATAGTATCTCTCCATTGTCTTTTATACTTGGCACATATTTATTTAATATTTCTTGAAAACTGTTTGCATCTGTTATCTGATAACCAACTCTCGGATATTCTGGAGAATTCACTGTATGATTGTTTTCCCTTTTCGTTACTGCACTAGACAAAACTTCTTTAAAATATTTCTCATCCGCTTTTTTAGTTTCAGTAAGATATCTATATCCAAAACTAATCGCCATTGTTGAAAGCAAAATTATTGAGGCTATCATTACAACAAGCGATGCCATTGTAATACCTTTAGAATCTTTCACGAAATTTCACCCCTTTAAATTGTGTATATGTATACAATTTAATTCTACTACAAATAAATTTTGCATGCAACATATAAAATATTACAAAATTTTCAAAGGTAATTGACAAGTTTTTATTTAAATTTTCAACATAGTTTGACTTTTCTATTTTACTAAAAACTGCGACACAGCCAATTTAAATGAAATATTTTTAGTCATTCCTTATTATTTCAAACATTCCACCAATCTTTTCTTTCACATACCCGCTCTATCTCCATAAATGTTAGTTTAGAATTTAACACTTGTACTGGAATAGCTAATTCGAGTGATATCTGATTCACATTCTTAGGCTTTTTCTTTATACAATTATAAATATTGACATATTCTGTGGGAATATCAATCGCTTTGTTCTCTTCCCTTTTAATCTTCTTAAATTTTATTTCATCATATTCTTTTAGAACGTCTTCGCATTCAAGTATCGCTTTTGCACCCTGAACTAATAATTTATTATTTCCTTTGAAATTTTCATTATATCTATCGCCTGGAACAGTAAACAGTTTTTTCTTTAAGTTCATTGCCACTTTTGCAGTACTAATAGAACCACTCTTTTCACTTGCTTCAATAACTATTACACCCGAACTTAAGGCTGCAATTATTCTGTTTCGATTGACAAAATTAGGTTTTAGCGGTGGTGTATTCGGTTCACACTCACTTATTACTAATCCATTATTATCAACTATTTTTTCAAATAATTCTTTATTGCACTTTGGATATAATTCGTTAAATCCACTTCCAAGCACCGCTATCGTCTTCCCACTTGAATTTAATGTTCCTTTATGCGCAGCTGTGTCTATTCCAATTGCCAAACCACTAATGGTAGTAATACCTAACTTTGCGAAATTTTCAGCCAATCTTGTTGCTAGGTTCGAGCTTTCTTCTTCACATTTTCTTGCACCTACGATTGCTAATAAAAACTCATTTAACAGTGCAATATTTCCAATAGCATATAATTTTTCAGGAGGATTTTTTAATTCAAATAGATTTTTAGGATAATTTTTATCTTGAATTGTTATAACTTGTATTTCTTTATTTAAAAACATAACTTTATCCTCCCTATTCCATTTCAAAATCGTAATCTTCCTCGAAGATTTGGAATTTATCTTTAAATGGTCTATCTTGCACACTATTTTTTATATGATTAACAAAAATTTTTTCGTCTTTGAAATAAACTTCTATAACATCTATTCGGCAAAAAGCATTTTCTAATTTATTTATTATTAAATAAAATTCTGCAACATGATATATATGTCTTTTCTTTCTCCTATCTACAGCTTCACTTGGACTTCCATATTTTTTTTGACATCTTGTTTTAACTTCAATAAAAATAATTTCATTTTTATCTTTTGCAATTATATCTATCTCGCCCATTTTATTTCTATAATTTTTCTCAATTATTTCGTACCCAAGTTTTTTCACATAATCGCATGCTACTTCTTCACCAACTCTCCCTGTTTCATGCCTTCTATACAAATTCTCACCTCATTTTATGTATTTTTTATCTAATGACCTATACTGTATAGCCTCACATATATGCTCAGTTTTTATATTCTTTGAATTTTCCAAATCCGCAATAGTTCTTGAAACCTTAAGAATTCTCCCATATGCTCTTGCACTAAGTCCTAACTTTTTAAAGGCCTGTTCTAATATTCTTTTTCCTTCGTCATCCAATTTACAGAACTCTTCTAGCATTATAGGTGTAAGTTCCGAGTTTGAAAAAATACCATAAGTTTTATAACGTTCTCTTTGTATATTTCTTGCTTCATTTACTCTTTTCTTTATTGTTTCCGAAGTCTCGCACTCTGATGTGCTATTTAGCTTATCATACTTTACAGGCGACACCTCTATCTGAATATCGATTCTATCCAATAAAGGTCCGCTTATTTTGCTCATGTATTTCGAAATTTGACCTTCACTACATGTACATCTTTTTTCTTTCGAGCCATAATAACCACATGGGCAAGGGTTCATGCTAGCAATAAACATGAAATTGCATGGATACGTTAATGTGCAACTTGCTCTACTCACTGTTATTTGACGATCCTCTAGTGGTCCCCTCATAACCTCTAATGTATTCCTATTGAATTCAGGTAGTTCATCTAAAAACAAAACTCCATGATGAGCCAAACTCATTTCACCAGGTTTAGGTATTCTACCTCCACCAGTAAGAGCAACGCCAGATACAGTATGATGTGGTGATCTAAACGGTCTTGTTGTTACAAGTGGACTATCAACTGGCAACACGCCTGCTATGCTATGTATTTTTGTAATTTCTAATGCCTCTTTAAAATTTAAATCTGGAAGTATTGTTGGGATTCTTCTTGCCAGCATTGTTTTACCAGAACCGAGGGCTGCCTATTAATAAACAATTATGTGCTCCGGCTGCTGATATTTCAAGTGCACGTTTTACATATTCTTGTCCTTTTACTTCTGAAAAATCAATTTTATGATTATTTAATTTATTAAATATTTCATCTGTATTTGTAGAAAATTTTTCAATCAATTTTTCACCATTTAAATGCTCTATAACCTCGCCCAACGATTTAGCAGGATATACTTCTATACCATCAACAATGCCAGCTTCAAGTCTATTTTCGTATGGAATAACAACTTTTTTTATTCCCAAATTACAGGCCTCTATGCACATTGGTAATATTCCGTTTACTCTGTTTAAATTTCCATCTAATGATAATTCACCAATAAATACTGTATCGTCTAGCACTTGTCTTTCAATCACTTCCATTGACATTAATATTCCAATAGCGATTGGCAAATCGAATGATGGTCCTTCTTTCTTAGCATATGCCGGCGCCAAATTTACAACTATTTTTCTACTCTTAAATTCTATGCCTGAATTTTGTATTGCTGCTTTTACTCTTTCTTTAGATTCTCTGACACTAGTATCAGGCAAACCAACAACTTCCCACGCTGGTAGCCCTCCGCTAATATCGACTTGAACATCGACAAAATAGCCATCAACTCCCATTAATGACATACTCTTAACTTTAGATAACATATTTCCTCCATTTTGAATTTGTTTGCTAGATTTAGCAAGAAAATAAATAATAAGATTTCTAAATTATAATATGTTAGCAATTTGCCAACTAACATTTTCGAATTGTTTTTGATTTTATAAAAAGCGGGAAAGTGAGAATACTTTCCCGCCTCTTTCTTTAACTTTTAATTTTCTATATAACCCACATCATATTTGCTAACCCATATCCCAGTCAATTCAATTCCATTATCTTCAAATGCTTTTAGCACATTTTCGCCTGCAGATTTATCTTTAAAATAATCATCTGTTAATTTGCTATATACTATCTTCATTTCGCCGTTAATTAAACCTCTAGAATATCTCGGAATCCAAACAAACATGCTTCCTTCTTTTGTTACTTTTTTACCTTCTAATTCACTTATCGAAGCTTTTCTAACAGCTTCGTTTGTCATTCCTTCTACTTCAATCTCATCTAGTAGCATTACATTCGCCCATTGGTTTCCTATTGCACCATCTGCAGTACTTGTTGTTGAAGCATAATCATACCAATCTCCATCATCTGCGTTGGTAATAACCCAGTTTGTACCAACACGTTTTACAGGTATCATTCCATCTATTACATATGGTTTATTAACACCTTTTTCTTCATCATACCTATTAGAAGTATGTGAAGTGTTTCCACCTCCAATAGCATCTCTTAGTTCGTCCGCCGTATAATACTTATTGCCCTCATAATATATTGGAGCAAGTGAAACAACTTCATTTGTCGCATAATTTACAAGATATTTTCTTCTTACCTTTTCCAAATTTAACGCTTTTGAACTATCCGAATCTATCAAGTACCAACCATCCGCAGTAGAATATTTTTTATTTACTTCTACCCTTTCATCTCCAGAATTCTGCTCAACTACAGTCTCAAATTCTCCACTTTCACCAATAAGCTTGTACGTATCTGAATTAAGTCTATTGAAAAGTGCTCTCTGAGCTACAGCATCGCTCACATCAAAAATTTCGTTATAATCCATAGTATTTTCCGTTTCATCAACATTTTCTCTGAGTCCGTTATATATGCTTATACTGGCCAATATAATTATAATGACAATCGTAATTACAAGAGATATAAGTGATATACCATCTTTTTTCTTCATTTGCAAACCTCCCTTTGATTAAGGTTATTTATCTTCTCCCTCATCAGGTGAAATTTTGGCTATGCTTACAACTTTGCCGCCATCATTTGTCTTCATAAGTGTAACACCTTGTGTAGATCTTCCAAGTACACTAATGTTTGGAACTTCAAGTCTTATTATTATTCCCTTATCTGTGATAAGCATTACATCATCTTCATCTTTTACAACTTTAATTCCAACAACCTTACCTGTTTTTGGTGTTATTTTGTATGTAATTACACCTTTTCCAGCTCTTGTTTGAACTCTATACTCACTTAGCTCTGTTCTCTTACCAAAACCGTTTTCTGTAATTGTTAGAAGATATGCTTTTTCATCGTATATAGGTTCCATACCAACAACATAATCATCAGGATCTAATCTAATTCCTATTACACCTTGAGAAACTCTTCCTACTGGTTTTACATCGCTTTCTGCAAACGTTATCGACATTCCTTCATGAGTAACCATTACAACATTTCTCTCACCATCTGTAAGTCTAACATCTATTAGTTCATCATCTTCTTTTAATGTTATTGCTTGTAGACCTGTTTTTCTAGCAGTATTATATTCCATTAGTTTTGTTTTCTTTATAATTCCATTACGTGTTGCCATTAATAAATATTGTCCATCAACAAATGTTTCAACAGGAATTACTGCTGTTATTTTTTCATCGCCATCTAGTTGTAATAAGTTTACGATTGCTGTACCCTTAGCTGTTCTGCCAGCCTCTGGAACTTCGTATCCTTTCATTCTATACATCTTACCTTTATTTGTGAAGAACATTATTGTGTTATGCGTTGATGTAATAAATAATTGCTCAACAAAGTCTTCTT
>CAUGFN010000034.1:0-12447 GCA_959598745.1 uncultured Eubacteriales bacterium | reverse complement strand
CTTCGTCATGAGCTTTTACAACATCTTCAGGAAGTAAGAATCTTCTTGTTATGTCTGTACTTGTTATTCCAGCTAAATAATCTCTTTGAGTAGTAACAACTCTAGCATTTTTATTTGCATTTTCATTATTCCAATATTCACTTTCTCCCTCAATTAATTCCTTAATTGATTGGTCTGTAGTGTTGGCTTTTCTAACTAAAGCTCTTGTGTAACGATATGTGATATATTTTTTTGCAAGTTCATATCTTTTTATTTCCATTAATTTTTCTTCAATAATGTCTTGTATATCTTCAACAAGGATTCTACCTTTTTTCAAATCTTCTATGTAACTCATTATTTCTTCGATTTCAGAATCAGTTGCCTTTTCTTTTCTAGAAACTTCTTTGTTTGCCTTTTCTATTGCAATTCTTATTTTTTCTCTATCATATTCTACTATTGTTCCGTCTCTTTTGATAACCTTCATTGCTATTACCCCCCAATTTATATTTTATGCTTATTACAATTTACTTTAATTTTTCTATATTCAGTATCTGAAATAATTCCTCCTTTTGTTTACATGGTAGATATTACAACATATGAGATATAATGTCAAAAGCATACGCATTATGTTATTACCTTTCAAAAAGCTTGATATATCAATATTTTTAGTTGTTGGAATATTTTGTAAAATTAAGGAGATTTTATGTTATTTCTAAAAAATTAATCGCTGTAAGTGTTGAAATAAGCGGACTTTAGATTTTGCCCTATATATAATTTAATCATCAATATTACATTTTTATTACATTTTATAAAAAAATCATTTTTTCGTTTTATTATCTTTTTATATCTTGTTTTCAGTTCCGTCGTTTTAGCTATCTTTCTTGTTTTATGTTAGTATTTATGCGTTTTTCATATATTTTTATCTCATTTTATTTTTTACAAATATTTAGTATTTTATCATTTTTTAAAAAATCGTTTTTTATATTTTATCGCTTTTTGATATATTTTTATATTTAATTTTTATACATTTGTAACATATCTATTGAGCTTTTTATTTAAATTTAGCTTTTATTTTTATTCAAAATAAGGGCTCAATATAAATAAAACCTTGCAAATCAAATTGTTTTTCAAAAGAATCAAATAGAGAATAAATAATTATTTTATTTATTCTCTCACGCAAAAAAGAACCCGACTATTTAAAGTCGAGTTCTTTCTATTTTAGATTCATATTAGAATCTTATTTTCTCTTTTTGATTATAACAATTGTTGTTACAATACCGATTATTAAGATTCCTGCAACTAATCCACTTAATACATAGTAAATGTAGTGTTGTCCGAATGGAGGTAATATTGTTACATCTTGAGCAGTATCTGCATCAATTTCTGCAGGCTCTTCTGTTGGGTTTTGGTTACCAACTACAGAGTATGCCATTCTTCTACCTAGCTTGTTGCTTGTTCTAACAAGTTCAACTAAGTTGCTGTAACTCATATCATCGCCCTTTGTATTGTCTGGAGATAATGGTTGTGTTAATACTAATTGTACTCCAGATACACTGCTTGTTCCATTTACTGTTGCTAAAGCATTTAATGGGTCGCTATCGAATGCGTCTTTAATCTTTGTAGCAGAATCTTGGTCAGCGATTATAGGAATTAATTCCTTCTTAGTACTTGCAGTATCTTTAGTTACAACTATTGTCTTATACAATTTAGCCTTTTCTTTTGCAGTTCCATCTAAGTAATCTTTTGATGTTATGCTATTATCTCCTTCTAGAGGAATTACTTCCCAATCAGGGTTGTCTTCAGCATTAAATTGTAAGTTGTTTCTTGTAACTGTTGTAGTACCACCAGTATTTTCATCAGTCTTGAATCCTACATAATCTATCAAGTTATCAGGAGTAGTTGTAACTATTGTTTGAACTCCAGTTGCGCCATTCTTTCCTGTATAATAGTTTACATCTTCTGTAAAGAATCCTGTGTAGTAGAACTCATTTCCTTCATAATCTACTTCACCAATGTTTGCTACTGTTATAGCATAAGTGATTCTGATATTTGCACCTTGCATTAATTCTTCGTCCATTGTTAATTGGATTAGACCTTTGCTATTTGCATTGCTTCTTGCACTTGGTTCTTTCATTAATTGATTTTGATAGTTATTTTTTTCTGTATATGTGTTTTCTGTATCTTGTTCATGTGCAACATGTTTGCTCCAAAGAACGTTTGTTGCTCTACCAGAAGCATCAAATAATGTGTTTCCATTTGCAAGTGTTACTTTTACGTTTGTTACTTGTTTTGTAACTTTTAATTGAGCTTTTGATCTTTCAACTAAACCTAAATCTAGGTTTTGTATCTTATAGTAACCAGCTTTTGAATAGTTGTCTGAGGTTTGGTTGTCTTGGCTACCATTTCCTGTTATATCTCCAGTTTCACTTTCTGTTCTGTTATACTCGATTTCAACACTAATTTGACCAGATTGTGCAACCATGAATGTATTGCTTGTGAAGTCTGTAGATGATCTATCGTATAATTCTTTTGCTCTACTATTTGTAACGCCGTTTCCAGCATTATTACTGTAGTTATTTACATATTCTCTAGTTCCTGCTACTAATTGTCCTTCACTGTTAGGTCCCATTATATCTCTTGCGTCAGAGTAACGGTTTCCAGCTTTATTATCTGAATCTGACTGTGCTAAGTTGAAGAAGTATGTTGTGCTTGGGTCGTTGCCCTTAGCATCATATATATTGTAAGTTCTTCCTGTATTTACAGGATAATTCATAGTTCCTACATAAGTGTAAGCATTATTGTCAGGGTTACTTATATCAAATGCTACGTTTCCGTTTGAATCTGATATTGGTGTATAGTATTCTGTAGATTTGTAATCTTGTCCATTATAGATTATTCCGCCATTTGCGTCTTTTTCCATTCCATCTATGCCGTAAATAAATTTTACAACATAATTTGATGGTATATATCCTACAAATGAGTAGCTTCCTTTGTCTCCGCCAGCACTTGTTGTAGTATCGGCAGTTTCCCATGTTGGAGCATTATTTAATGAAGCCTGATTACTGTTTTCGTTCCAAGTCCAAGAACTTGTTCCATTTGTTCTTAATGTTTTAGCAATTATTTCTTGTCCTTTTTTAGCCGATTGTCTAATATCTACTAATTGAACTCTTACTCCAGATATTCCAGAGTCTTCATCAATCTTGCCATTACCAACTCTTGCAACATTGTTTACAGTTTCAGTTCTCTTGTCTTCCCAAACCATACCAGATACGCTTCTTGCGTCTTCATCACTTGCAAGTTTAATCTTAATTTGTGGAGCCTTATCTGAATCATCTTCCATTCCAAATTTTTCTCTTAGCCATTTTGTCTTAGCTTCATTTACCTTAACAGCATAGTCTGGATCGCTTTGGCTTATAGAATTTAATGTGTTTTGTAGACCAGAGTCTTTATTCATTTCATCTTCGAATGTAGTATTCTTTCCAAGTCTTCCTATTGCATCTGTATTAATGTTACCAGCAATAGAATCTACATCTACTAGACCTGCTACATCTCCTGGATTATATTCTGTGTCTGTCTTACTATTGTTTGCGTTTGGAGCAATACTCTTATCGCCATAGTAAGTTCTGTAACCGTTTATTTCTACAATGTTTACTTTACCATTATCATTTGTACCATTTCCATCATCAAGGATTAATAGATTTCCTATATCCTTAACTTTGAATGTTACATAGATATATAGGTCTCCAGATGGTTGTAAAATTCTCTCATCTTTTCCATCTGTTGTTTCTACTGTAATATAAGTTGTGTTATATCCAGTAATGTTCTTTTGAGCTGAACCATTGTATTTTGCATATTTACTTGTGTTGCTTGTTTTTACTTTAATGCTTGAATCTATAGTTTTTCCTTTTCTATCAGCTACATAAGGTCTATATTGTTCTTCACTTGGTTGAAGTGTATCATCACTGCCAATTAATTGATACTCATTATCATAGTAATCTACGATTTCTACTCCTGATGCAGCAATTACTTGTGCAGAGTTTCTTAATCTAATCTTATATGTTACATAAACTTTTAATAATTCATCATTATCAAGTGCAGTTTCTGTATTATCTAGAGGTTTAAAGTAATCTTCTTTATATAATTCTCTAGAGTAGCTTCTGCTATAATATGCCATTACATCAGATGCCTTTAATTCGATTATATTATCAGGATCATTCTTATCATATTTATATGTTTGTGTTTTGCCATTCATTTCAACTGTTGTTTTTAATACATCTTTATATAGTGATAAATCTGCTGACTCTCTTAAAATGTATCCTTGATTTACGTATAAATTGTTATATTCTCCTGCATATAATGCATTGTATGTTGTTATATCTCTTCCTGATGTGTCTGTTACCTTCATTACTTTGTGAATTGGTGTTACAACATCATCTACAACAAATTTTTGATATACAGGGTAGTAGTCCTTTTTGAATCCGCCTTGGTTATATCCTGTGTAAGATGATAACATACAATCTTTTGCAAATGTACTTTGGCTATCTCCACCATTTCCTTTACTTGTTAAGTTTCCAAATTCATCTATATATCCGCCAGAATATAAATCATCTCTTGTATATACTGGTGCATATATGTTATCTTGTGAATATCTTTGTCCATTTGTTGGAGTAGAACCAATCTCTTTAAACTTCATATTAAATGCTTGTCTATCTGATAATGGGTCAACACCTTTTGAACTATTTTCCCAAGATACTCCGTCTCTCTTGTATACAGTAGGCTCATAATATTGTCCATTGTATACGAATTCAACATAGTATGTGTATAGTGAATTTAAATCTTTAAATTCATAATATCCATTTCCATCTGTTTTTGTTTCGGCTTTTACAGATTCGTCGCCATTAGGTTTTCTCTGATGTAGTTTTACAGTAACATTTGACATTGCTTTTGTACCATCTGTTCCTCTGTTACCACTTGGTTCAGACTCTTTTCCAGCTTTAACATCTACGAATGTATATCCTCCTATTTTCATAGTAAGATCTATTTCATTAGATGCCTCTGCTGTAGTTTTATGTGCAAAAGCTGTACTAGTTGGTACTCCCCTTAATTGTTGAGAATCGTCTGTTGTATAATTGTTTAAATCCATTTGTACATAAACTTGAGAAACAAATCCATATATCTTATGCTCTTCAGAGCTTGAACCTTCTCTCTTTTCATAAACAGGTTCTTCTTTTACATCTGGATGCCAAACTCCCTTATCATCTCTGTAGCCATAGTCTACATAGTGAGTTCCTGTTTTTTCATAATATGAATATTTCCAATTTTCTGTAGCTGTTAAGCCTACACATGAAAACTTGCTATATCCCTTGTAAGTATATATTCTTGTTGTTGCATCAAGTGTTGTATAACTTGTTGTTGCATAATCTGTATATTCAAATTGTCCATTTATTTCAATGTTATCTGGATATGCAGCATCTGCAGCATTTAATACTATATAGAAGCTTTCATTCTTAACTGGGAATATTGTTCCGCCTGTTAATTTGGTATCTCCTTGGCTTTGCATAATAATCTTAAATTGTCCAGCTTTATAGCTTAATGATGCTGAGCCTCCATCTTTGCTTGTTGTATTAAGTATTATATCTGTCATGTAAGAAATATTTTTGTAATATGGGTATGTTATAGAAACAGGTCCTATTATATATTCATCATTAGATCTATTTCCATCATCTCTACTTACAAATATTTGTGCATCGTCAACATTTACCGTTGCCTTATATCCTGATTTAATTTCTTGTGTAAATTTGTAGTATTGTTTTGCTTCATTGTATAACTCTAATCCTCTAGTGTTATTTACACCTTGTTTTAGAGTTTGGCTTCCTGTTCCATCTGCATTAAATCCATGTGCACCTCCTTTATGGTCATTTTGAAGCCAGTTTGCAACCTGTATATCAACTAAGCTATATTGCGAAGGATTTTCTCTAGATACATGATATTGAGCAGAATAAATGTAAGCATTTACAATTTCCTCGAAGCTTGATGAAGTTCTTGTATCTATTGTTCCACTTCTAAAAGTTGCCGAGTATCCTCTTGCCCCACTACCATTTGTTGGAACTGCAACTTGTGGTCCATTTTCAGGATCTGTTCCATCATAGTTACTATAATCTTTATTAATTGAGTTATATATATGTCTTCCATTTCCACTTAGAGCTGGTGGTTGATGTTCTTTAGCAAGGTTGTCTTGGATTTTCAGCAAAGCATTTTTTTTAGCACGTCCTACTGCACGTATTTCTGCTGAACTATGTGTTTCAATTTTTATTATATATGGTTTGCTAAAATCAACTCCAGAATTAGTAATTTCCTCCATTCCAGAATAAGATACATTAAAACTTCCTGCAACAACATTTTCTTTGTCTGACTCGTTACATATATGGTCAGAGTACGAGCTTTGCTGTATCCAGTATTTTAAGAACGATTCTGCACTTTCTCTATCAGAATATATTGCAATTCTTGGACTGGTTACATTTCCTATTCCTGCTGCATAGTCTGCAGCAGTTGGATAATATTTTTTTGAATCTGTATAACCAAATCTTATCATTGAATCTTGGTCATTACAATAAATAATGCCATCTGATGCAGATTGTGGGAAATATCCTGTTCTACTATCTGCTATTGTTGTATTTGCCATACCAGCCGAGGTTGTTCCACTCCATGCTTCTACTGTTTTAGAAAGCACAAGCGACATTGCAATAAGTATAAATCCTGCTACTATTGTTTTTAGTGATTTAATCATTTTGTTTTTATTCATTTTCTAACCTCCCTTCTATTTTAAAACTCTCTTTTTTACCATGTAACCGCCTACACCAATTATAGCTATTACGGTTAAGGCTAATGTTGTATAAATAATAACTTGTCCTGTTTTTACTCCTGTAACAACTGTTGCTGTTGAGTAATCGTCTTCATTAGTTTGTTTGTTTCCTGGAGTAGAATCTGTATCTTTTACTCCGTAGTCGTTTGATGCCTCATAAATTTCGGCATTGTTTGTTATTGTTCCAAAGTTTTCTTTTGTCATCGCCTTGGTTAATATCAATTTAATTTCTTTGCTTTCTCCTGGATTAATTACTGTATTTGCAAGTGAGTTATTGTATATTGCTCCATCTTTTCCTTCATACCAGTCTTGATTAAGCTCTGTTGAGAATTTTAATTCTGATGGTAAGTAGTCTGCAATTTTCTTCGCATATCCAGGTATTGCACCTTCGTTTGTTACAGTAATTTTATATTCCACAATCATTGTTGATGAATCAGCATATTTTGATTCGAAATCAATTTTTGCAAAGTTCTTATTGTAGCTATGTTCTGTTGTTCCTTTTTTATCATTTACTGTAATGTTTGTTATAATCTTGTCTAATTTTAAATCGAATTTTTTGTCTTCTACAAGTCCTAAATCCACATTATATACATTACTTGTTGATAAAACTATCTCATCAGTAACTCCAGCTTTTCTTGCTTTTTCTTCATATAATATTACATCTTTTTCAATAGCATCTGAATTTTTAGCTTCATCTATTCCTTGCTTTTTGTAATCTGTAACACTATAGTTGGCTGAGTCGTAGAAGAATATTACTGTATATCTTCCTTGCTTAACATTATTGAATGCATAAGCACCTTGTCCATCTGTTTTTGTTGTTAATTTATTTCCATTAGAATCAACTGCTATGTCTCCTGTTGAGTTATCTAATAACATAACTTCAACATCATTTACTAATTGCTCGTCTGAATCTCTTTCACCATTTTGGTTTTTATCAATCCAAACAACACCTGCAATCATTCTTGTTTCTTTATCTACTGGAACTATTTCATCATCTTTTCCAGTTGGATTATATCCTTTTATTGTATTTTCAACTGTATTTGATGTAATTGTTCCTACTACGGCATTTTTTATTTCTGCTTTATTTGAAATTTTTGTATCACTTGTATTTCTTCCTGCAACTGCATTTATTATAACTGTTGCTTCTTGTTTTCCTTCTAACATTCCTATATTAACTATAGGATTTTTGTTATCATCTGTTTCTGCAGATGCTGTTGTATTCTCTCCTATTTTTAATTGTAAGTTTGAGAATAACACATTTTCAGAAAGAATATCCGTAAAATTAATATCTGATATTACTGTATTTGCTAAGTTCTTAATAGTAAATGTATAATTAAATACTTCACCAGCCTTAATAGGTGTTCCTGTTGGTACTGAAGATGTTTGTTTAACCTCAAGTCCTGGTTTGTTTATTGTAACATTTACAGTTTTCATCGATTGTTCTACTGTAGAATCTCCTTTTATTGTTGGAGTAATACTTAATTGTTTTTCATATACATTTGCATCGACCATTTTAGCTTTTAATGTTACAGCAACTGCAACTTTATTATATCCAACTGTTCCTATATTAATAGAAAGTTTTCCATTTGAAACTGTTGCATCACTTGTTTTATCTTCGTCATCAATCTTTACATTATCCAATGTAAACTCTGCAGGTAATTGCATTGAGATTACAGAATTTTGTCTGCTTCCATTATATACTTCATTTCCATCATCGTCTGTTGTAATATTAGAATCTGATGATCTAACAAACATTGTAAATCTGAATGTATCATCTGTGTTTACATTATCTGTGCTACTTACAACTTGTGCAATATAGTCAACTTTTGTTAAAGAAATACTTACTGAATTTGTTTCTGCTTTTACATCTCCATTTGAAACTGTTGCTTTTGTTTCAAATTTTTCTTCACTTTCTGAGGTATCTGTTAATATCCAGATTTCTTTAGTTAAAGTAGAATGAGCATTTACATCTTCTAATGTGATATTTAATTGTTGTGCTGTATTTCCTTGGTCATCTTGAATTACTTCAAGCCCTTCTGCAACTTTATATCCTAATGTGGATTCAGTATCTTCAACAACATAAGACATACTTGATAATAATGGCATTGTTACTTTTAATCCTTGTGCTGATTCTGTTCCTGTATTTTCTACTGTTAGTTTATACTTTATTATTTCTCCATTTGCTATAGTATCTGTTCCAGTAACATTTTCTAGTTTTGCACTTATAATGGCTCCACTTCCTGTTGTAACTCCAACTTTTGTTGCTGTTGCACTATCAGAAGTATCTCCATTAGTATAGTAAACAACATAATTTTCATAAGCAGATTTATTATGATCTAGATTTGCTGGTAGATTTGTTTTGTATGAGAATGTGAATGTTGAACCTTTTACCATTTCGTAATTGTTAAATACAATCATATATGATTTTGCATTTGCAATATTGTCTGTAGATTCTGTCCATCCATTTGCAGTATTTGATAAATCTTTTGTAGCATCTCCATTTGTTGAATAATATACTTTTGCACTTCCACTTTCATTTCCTGTAACAGAAACTCCAGTGTTAAGATTTAAGTTCATGTTTGAACCTAAGTCTGCATTTGTTGCTACATCTTTGTTTCCTGCAAAAGGAACTCTTCCTAATACAACTACATCTTTTAGTGTAGCATCATAATTGTTTATAACATTCATAGTGAATGTTGGCGTTTGTGCAACACTTGCTGTTGGTATAAGTGCTTCTTTTTGTTCACCACTTATTGATATTACATCTTGAGCACCATCTTTATATCCAGATACAGTATTTGTTGTTACAACTCCTGTTGGAGCAATATATTGTATTGCTTTTGAGCTTTCTACACTTGTTCCGTCTCCATCTTCAACTAGAAGTCCTATTTGAGTATCTGTTGAAGGTGTTAAATTATCTAATGTTATATCTGTTGAAATAACTACTGTAGCACCTTTTGCTGCAAAGTTATTGTATTTTGTTTGTGTTCCTTGTAATTGAATTTCTATATTTTTTGTTCCATCGCTATTATCGGTAAATTTTGTATCTTCAACTTTCATTGTAAGTTCATCATCTAAAGATACCTGTGCTGTTCCAGTTATGTTTGTAATTTGTTTTGGAAGCTTTACAGTAATTTTAGGGTTTGTATATAATTTGTCATCAATGCTGTCATTTTCAAGTGTAACAGTTATTTTGAAATCCTTATTTTCTACTATAGTAGATAATGTATCTCTATTTGTTGTAATACTAGCTTTATGAGTTGGCTCTTTTAATTCTATATCAGAAGTTTTTTCAGATGTTACTATTGTAATACCTTCATTTTTTGCAACTCCTGTATAAGAGTTTGTTAATTTCGCAAATTTTCCTATTTGTGCTTCACTATATGGTGCATCTTTTGCAACTACTTTTGTTGCTTTGAAAGAAATATTTCCATTTGCAATAGGTTTTGTTGTTACAATTGAAATTGTACTTAATTTATTATTTAATAAGTCTACTACAATATTATCTCCTGTTGTAGCAGTATCTTTATTTATTGTTTGTACTGTTTCTCCATTTGAATTTAATATTGTAACTTGTCCATTTTCACCAAGTATTTTATTAAATTCTGTTTTAGAAATTGTTAATGTCTTGTTATAAATACTTCCTGTTGCAACTATATTTTGACTTTCATTTTTGAAGCTATCTTCTTTTTGTGTAAGTTCTAATGAATCTACTACATCAGCAAAAGATATGCTAGCTGTCATTGTTGTTTCAAACTCTGTTTCTTTTTTGTTTTCATCACTTGCAACTTTATTAGTATACATATATCCTTTATTTAATTCTGTTGTTGTAGCAAAATTGAAATCAACTATTTCTCCAAGTTTTCCTGCTTGATCTTCATATCCATTTGTTTTTGCAGTTAAACTTGTTACACCTGTTCCACAATTATATAAAGATATACTTGAATTTGCTTCATAAGTAACTCTTGTTACTTGGTCTTTAGTTGCATTAAATGCATTTGATGAATATACATAAGTAATTACATATTCATCAAGAGTATTTTTACTCCATGCAATTTTTCCGTCCCTTGCATCATTCTTTACATTAATTTTTATTAATCCAGTTGTGCTATCATAAGAATAATTATCTTGTCCAAAGCTCTCTGCTTTTTCTTCTCCGTTTGTAGCTATTGTTGAATTTGCAACAACAGTAACACTTTCTGGATTTTCATTATTTATTTTAGGAGCAACTATTTCGATATTTGTTTCTTTTATAGGAAGTACACTATCTTGTACTCCAGATGTTACCTTTGCTTGAGTTATTATTTTGTTTGTATTTCCAACAGAATATGGAATATACTTTGTAATTTCATAACTTAATTTAGCTTTTGCATCATCTGTTTTCCAGCTTGCATTTAACTTTATTGCTTTGTTAATTGCAATTTCTTTTCCATCTTTATTAACATATACTGCATTTAAAACTATGTCATTATCTTTGCCTAGCACATCTTCGCTTACGACATCGCTTTTATCTGCTACTATTGTTAATTTTTTCACTACAGTATTTCCTGCATCGATTTGATTAAATGCAATTACTTTATTTTCGCTATCAAATCTTTGTATTTTATCTGCATTAGATCCATCATCTACAATATTAAAGTTTGAACCTGCAAAGCTGACTGTAATATCTTTTAGATATCCAGCATCTTTAACATTTAATTCTAGGTTTAACTTTGTATCTGATGAATTGATATCGTTGTATGCCTTATGCTTTCCTCCTTCGTAATAAGCATCAAACTCTACGTTTGAGTTGTTGGTTTGAGTTTTTTGGTTTTCAAGCTCTTTGTCGCTCAACAAACTATCAGCTGCATAACTGATTACTGCAGCTGAATTAGCATATAAAATAGCAACAACAAGCATTGATGAAATAACCTTTACCAATCTTTGCTTCATAAATTTGCTCCTCCTTATATTTCTAAGTCTTCTGATTTTAGACTTTTATTTTTTGACTAATATTTATTATACCCTATTTTTGCCATTTTTTCAATGGTTTTTGCTTATTTTTATTGATTATCCCACGTTTTTTACGATTTTTCAACCTACTTTTATTATCAATTTTTTCCATACCCAAAAAATGCTTGCGGAAGGCATTTTTTTATAGTTTATTAAATTTTTATTACATTTTTTATAACAGATTTTATTTGTTTATTTACTTTTTATTTTGGTCCAAATTTTATAATCTTCCAAATATGCCTATTTAAAGGGATTTTTGATTATTTGTTTTAGCATTATGTATACTTTATAATTGATTACGACAACAAATAAAATGTTCTCGATCACCTGTTTCCCTAGTAATTTCGAACATTTTTATTTAATTTTGCCTTGATCTTATATTTTACAAATTTTTATAAATCATTGTAATATTTTACTAATTATTGAATATAATATTATTATAAACAGATACAAAACTAATAAAATTATAGTAATATTTCACCAAGAAATCACCAATTTTCAACAAAAATTTCAAAAAGTATTGACATAGTATTATGTTTATAGTATACTTAGAAAGTAGCAAATATCGCGGGGTGGAGCAGTTGGCAGCTCGTTGGGCTCATAACCCAAAGGTC
>CAUGFN010000033.1:0-12743 GCA_959598745.1 uncultured Eubacteriales bacterium | reverse complement strand
AGATATCAAAGCAGATTTAGTGGTAAAGGAGTTTAATACCTTATATAAATTTCTACTATTGTAGATAAAAGGGATTTCCAATCAATGTGTAAGTTTAATACCTTATATAAATTTCTACTATTGTAGATCACCGCGTAGGAAGAAGAAGAAAGCAGTTTAATACCTTATATAAATTTCTACTATTGTAGATAGTGCTCCTTGTCCGGCATCATCAAAGTTTAATACCTTATACAATTTCTACTAATAAAAACATATAGGAAAACTTGGAAACAACAAATCTAATTGTTAAAAAAATAAAAATACAATAGCATTTTAGAACTATTGTATTTTTCTTTTTTTATTGTTACAATATTGTCTAAGGGGGAATAACAAATGAAATCAATAAAATGTGAATTATGTGGATCTAATGATGTTGTAAAGAAAGACGACTTATTCGTATGCCAATATTGTGGCACAAAATACACTCCAGAGGAAGCAAAGAAACTATTAGTAGAAATTTCGGGAGAGGTAAATGTAAAAAACATAGGTAACTCAGAAAACTATATAAAATTAGCTGAAAATGCTATGAACTCAAATAATAATGCTGAAGCTGAAAATTATTGCAACAAGGTTATTGAAATTGATGCTGAGAATTATGAGGCATGGTTTATAAAGGGTAAAGTTGCAGGCTGGCAGTCAACCGTTGTAAATCCCAGAACTCTTGAATCTATAACATGTTTTGAAAATGCAATAAAATTTGCACCAGAAGACAAAAAAGAAGAGATGAAAAAAGAGTGTACAGAAGAAATGAAAAATTTATTAGAGTCTCTTGGAAGATTGGCTTGTAGCCACTATATAGATTATCCAAGCGTAGATGATGCGTCCATGATTATAGATATTGTACAGAAAATTTTAAGTGATATTGTGCAGTTTTGTTCGATAACTGGTTCGAATTTTGATGACTCTTTGATGCTTATTGCACAAGAGATTAATTCTGCTGTTAATAATGCATATCCTCGAACTATTTATAAAGAATATGTTGGAGATGAAGGACATCCTGATAAATTCGATTTTGAACAATTTAGAGATAGAGCAAATGCTGCAACAATTTTATACGACACGGCAATTTCTTGCATAATGGATTCAATACCAGATGGCAAAGATCTTAAGATTCAAATTTACAAAAATAAAATTCAAATACTTCAAGAGCTTGTAAAATGTTGTTCATACACTCAACAATTCATTAATGGTAATTCATATTGGACAACTGAATATTCGTTAACTAATGAAGCTAAAGAGAAAATTGTTAATGAAATCATGGAAGCACATCAAAAGATTAAGGAGATGGATCCATCATATGTAATTCCAGATAGAAGCACAATAAAAACTAAACAGGGGTGCTATGTCGCTACAGCTGTTTATGGAACTTATGATTGTCCAGAAGTATGGACATTAAGAAGATTTAGAGATTATTATCTTGACAATAGAGTTTGGGGTAGAGCTTTTATAAAATTGTATTATGCTGTAAGTCCTACTATTGTTAAATATTGTGGAAAAACAAGACTATTTAATAAGGTTAATAAAAAAATATTGGATAAGTGGGTTAGAAAATTGAATGCTCAAGGATATGAATCAACTCGATATAGTGATAAATATTAATTTTTGAAATATTTTAAGTTAGGCTTTTCTTGTATATATCTTAAGGATGTATACAAGAAATTTTTTATAATGAGATGTAGTTATTTCTTAATCAAGAAGATAATAATAAATATAGATTTAAAGAAAGATATGAAATCTGGTATGTGATTTAGCAATAAGTTTTAAAGAACGATAAAAACAAAATAAAATTGCAGAATTTTGTAATAAAAGCTCGAAAAATTCTTCTCAAATGCTGAAAGTCATTGCAATACAGCCGAAATGGTGGTATAATAGTTGTCATAAAACGTTGAAAGGAGAATATACTATGAGTATTATGTTGTCCCAGGAGGTCAAAGGGCTTGTCAATGTAACCATTGAGTGGGCTAAGGAATACGAAATCGAATTGGTCAACACAACGGTATTGTTCAACGTTCTTTTGACCAATTGGTTGTTCGCTAATGCCACAAACACGAATTCTGCAAATGGTATTGAAGCTGTTGTTGACATTTCGGAGGAGGCTTTGGACGCACACGAATTCACGGAAGAGGTTTTTAGCGAAAATCTAGAGGAGTTTCAGTTCATGGAAGAAGTACTCCAGGCATCTGAAGTTAAAGAAAGCGAGAAGGTTAAATATACACAGGATTTTGCTGATGTTTTCTACTATGCAAAGCTGGAGGTGGAAGAGGAAAACCGGGAGGAACTCACTCTTGATGATGTGATTTTGTCTTTTTTGGAAAACCTATCTGTAGACATGAATAAGCTCTTCGAAAAAACCGGTACTAATGCAGAAAAACTCGAGAATCAGTATATTGATTGCATTGTGGTCGATACTGAACTTTCGGATATTCCGGATTCGTTGAACGGTTGCCTGAGCGTGTTGAACGAAAGGTTTGAGCAGAACCGCGACTGTGCAATTCTCGGAAGAGATGAGGAGTGCAAAGAAATCTGGAAGACGATGATGAAGAGAACCAAACGGAATGTAATTCTTACTGGCAAAGCTGGTGTTGGCAAATCTTCCATTGTCTACAAGATTACTTGCGACATTGTGAATGGTACTTGTCCCGAGATGTTCAATGGATACTTGGTACTTTCTCTTGATGTGAACAACATCATTTCCGGCACGACGTACAGAGGCCAGGCCGAAGAGAGATTTCAGAATCTTATCGATTTTCTCAAAGAACATAAAAATGTGATTTTGTTCATTGATGAGATTCACATGATTATTGGTGCGGGCTCGTGCTCGCCTGATGACAAACAGGATCTCTCGAATGCCCTGAAACCCATTCTTGCTGGAGACGACGTCATTGTCATCGGTGCTACCACTGATGAAGAGTATGAGCAGACCTTCGGCATGGAGAGTGCTTTGAGACGGCGGTTCCGCAAAATCGAAGTGAGAGAACCGAAGACCACGGAAGTTTATTCGATGCTAAAGGATTCCATCAAGCAGTTGGAGAAATACCATGGGGTCAAAATTTCGAGAAGAATGGTTGATATGATTATCTTCTATTCTTCGTGCTTTAACTACACTACCAGCAATCCCGACAGAACCAAGGATTTGATTGATTTGTCCATGGTAACTGCCAAGATGGACGGCAAGGATCATGTTGACAGGGAGTCTATCATGAAGAACTTCGATGCAAACTTCAAGAAGTTCCACAAGATGCCCGCAGATTTGATTCGCGAAACTGCCTTCCATGAGGTTGGCCACTATGTGGTAAGTCGATTCTCGGGAAAGTTGGTTGACAAGGAAGTTATTGCAATTTCTATCATTCCGGCAGATGACTATATGGGAGTAAATGTCTACGATTTCACGGATATCACAGCAAGAGCTGACAGGGATTATTTTATCGACGAGATTGCATCTCTGTTGGCCGGCAAGGTCTCTGAAAAGCTGTTCATGCACTCTTTGAACAACTCCGGGGCAAGCAATGACCTGGAGCGGGCAACCAAGATTGCCTACAATATGGTCACAAAATATGGTATGACAACCAAACTTGGTGAGCACCGTATTTACCTGAATGATGAGAACTACCAGATGCAGACGCCTGAGGTTACGAAGTCTATTAATGAAGAGATTAAGTCCATTACAGAACGTGCCCGCGAAAGAGCGGAGACGATTCTGAGAAACCACAGCAGTCTGGTGACTGCGCTAGCAGATGAGCTTGTCCGCAAAGGTATGCTGAGTAGGAAGGAGCTTGATAAGTTTGTCAAGGAACACGAAAGCAAGCTGGTAACAAGAACGTAAAATAGTATATCGCAATGGCAGGGGTACTTCCCCTGCCATTTGCTTTTTGCTTAACTAAAAAATAAACATGTTTTGTATTGCAAATTTAGTAATCTTAATATAGAATATAGCGAAGATAGGAATGGACTAAGACAAGAATGGATTAAGACAGGAAAGGAATGGATTTATGGATAAAGAAGAGATTTTAAGTGGACTTAATGATAAACAAAAAGAAGCTGTAATGCAAACAGAAGGACCATGCCTTGTTATTGCTGGTGCAGGTAGTGGAAAAACAAAAGTTCTTACACATAAAATAGCTTATGAGATTGCAAATGGTGTTAAGCCATGGAATATTTTGGCTATAACTTTTACAAATAAAGCAGCAAATGAAATGAAAGAAAGAATTGGTAATTTGATTGGCGAAGCCAGTGCAGATCTGTGGATGGGAACTTTTCACTCTATTTGTGTTCGTATTTTAAGAAAGTTTATAGACAGAATTGGTTTCAATACCGATTTTGTTATATTTGATACATCTGACCAAAGGACTCTTATTAAGGAGTGTTTAAAAACCTTAAAGATTGATGATAAATTGTTTACTGACAGAGGAACTCTTTCAGAAATAAGCAATGCAAAAAATGAGATGCTTGAACCTAAAGCATACAGTGTAAAATATTCAGGTGATTTCAGAAAAGAGAAGATTGCACAGATTTATGCTTTGTATCAACAAAGGTTAAAAGAAAATAATGCGATTGATTTTGATGATATTATCAATTTCACAATAAAGATTTTGAATGAAAATGCAGATATTCTTGATTACTATACTGAAAAATTCAAGTATGTACTTGTTGACGAGTATCAGGACACAAACAAGGCTCAATTTACACTTGTAAGTTTGTTTGCGTCAAAGTATGGAAATGTTACAGCTGTAGGAGATAACGACCAAGGTATATATTCGTTTAGAGGAGCAGATATTACAAATATTTTGAATTTTGAAAGAGATTTTCCAGGAACGAAAATTATAAAACTAGAGCAAAACTATAGATGTACAGGAAATATATTAAAAGCCGCAAATGCTGTTATCAAGCACAATGAGAACAAATATGATAAAAAATTATGGACGCAAAATGATGATGGAAGTCTTCCTTGCATTTATTGTGGAGAAGATGAGTACGACGAAGGTCGATATATCGTTGAACAAATTCAGCATTTAAAGACTGAAGAATATTTTAAGTATTCGGATTTTTGCGTGTTATACAGAATGAATGCTCAATCAAGAGCAATAGAAGATATTCTTATGAGGGAGAGGGTTCCTTACAAGGTAATAGGTGGTCTAAAATTCTATGAGAGAAAAGAAATCAAAGATACTATCGCTTATTTAAGATTAGTTCACAATACTTCAGACAATCTTTCACTAAAAAGAATTATAAATGAACCAAAACGTGGAATTGGAAAAACAAGTTTAGATCAAATACAAGAAATTTCTGAAAAAACTGGAGCATCAATGTATGATGTAATAAAAGATGCACAGAACTATGGTCTAACAAGAGTTTACTCAAATTCGAGAGATTTTATAGAACAAATTGAAGCAATAAGAGCGAAAAAAGATTCAATGAAAATTTCTGATTTAATAAAAGAAGTTTTAAATAAAACAGGATACACAAAGGCTCTAGAGCTTGAAAATAGCATAGAAGCTCAAACAAGAATCGAAAACATAGAGGAATTCTTAACGGTTGCAATAGAGTTCGAGGAAGAATCAGCAGATAATACTCTTGCAGAATTCTTAGAGAACATAACGCTTTCAAGTGATATAGATGGAATGCAAGATCAGGAAGATTCTGTTACATTAATGACTCTTCACAGTGCAAAAGGACTTGAGTTCCCAGTTGTTTTCTTGGTTGGAATGGAAGAAGGAATATTCCCTGGATACAAATCAATAGGAGAACCAAAAGATTTGGAAGAGGAAAGACGTTTGTTCTATGTTGGAATTACTAGAGCAAAACAATATTTGTATTTAACTTGTGCAAAACATCGTACAATATTTGGTTCTACAAGTTATAATCAAATATCAAGATTTGTAAAAGAAATTCCAGACGAGCTTCTTGAAGGTTATTCAGAGGTGGTTGAGAGTAAGTCTTCTAATGAAAATCAATTCCGTGACCTTGGATATAGATGGAGTTATGGAAGTGGACAAAGTGTTAAAACCTATAAAATGGATGAAGATGATAAAAAGGCTGTTGCAAAAGTATTCGGCAGTCAAAATGAAAAACCTGCATACCAATTTAGAACAGCAGAAAGCTTCTTGAATTCGATAAAACAAAATAATCAACCGGGAGGTGGAGTTGATATTTCAAAATATCAAGTTGGACAAAGGGTTTACCACAAAAAATTCGGAGAAGGAACGATTACTAAGTTAGAGAAAGAAGGAAACGACATAAAAGTTGACTTGGAATTTGACAAAGTTGGACATAAACGTCTAATGGCAAAATTTGCGGGATTGGAAATATTAAACTAGGAAGTAAAAATGAAAAAAATAAAAATTGAAAGTTTAATATTAAAAATCTTAAATCGAAAATTAGAAATTAAATTTTAAAATTTGTATAAAACTTGAATTGTTGGCACATAATAATTAAAGATTTCAAAAGAAAGGAATGAAGAAAATGCCAAATTTAAGTCAAGTTGAATTACAAAATTTACGCCATTTAATAGGAGCTCATGAAACTTCTTATCAAAAATTGAATGCTTATGCATCACAAGCGGTTGATCCGCAAATTAAACAGATTTTTACAAAGTCTGCACAAGATGCATTAAATACAAAGCAAAAATTGATGTCATTTTTAAATGACTAAGAGGTGAAAGGAGAGAATATTAATTATGGATGAAAAAACAATGGTAAATGATATACTAGAAGGAGTGAAAGGAAGCTTAAAAACTTATCAAGGAGTTATTTCAGAAGCTGAAAATATGCAACTTAGACAAACAATACAACAAATAAGAAATAATGATGAGAGTTTCCAATATGAGTTATTTAAAATTGCTCAAACAAAGGGATATTATAAACCAGCTCAACAAGCTACAGAAGCAGAGGTTCAAAAAGTTAAAACAGAGTTACAATAAAAATTAATAGATTAATTAATCATAAGGACATTAAATAAAAATTTGTGAAATTTATATTTTCACAAATTTTTATTTTTATGTGTTATATAAAACCTTGAAAGACAGGTATTATATTTAAAAGATACAAACTTCCACAGCCCATTTATTGGGCTGTGGAATCTTTTATATAGATGAAAATCACAAATCTTTGGTATAATTTCTAAAATGAAAAGTTATTGCATTATTTTGATTTAATGTAATAATTCAAGGCTCACCAAAATGAGTAGTAATAATTGTAACAAAATTTAATGCATATAGATAAAAAGTCATAAAAACTATTGCTTATTTTTTTATGTTGGTGTAAAATGATGAAAGAATAAAAAGTAAGGAGTGGTTTTTTATAAATATACTAAAAAAATCAATTACGTATTTCAAGCGTTCAGTAAAATTCATATTTTTAATAACACTTGGAGTAGCAATTATAGCAGGAATAATAACATATTTTTTTAAACCAACATACAGCGTTACTTTAAATGGAGAATTTATAGGATACACAAAAAATAAAAGTAGCCTTCAAGCCAAAATAAATAATGCAATCCAAAAAGGTGATAGTAGCCAAAATATTGCATTTGTTCAAATAGACAACATGCCTGAATATGAGTTATGCATGTTGAAAAGGGACGTTCAAACAAATGATGACGAAATATATAATAAGGTTGTATCACAGGGAATAACATATTACAGATATTATGCATTGCTTGAAGATGACGAAGAAAAATATTATATTCAATCTTTTGATGAAGCTGAACAAGTTGTAAATGAACTTAAAGAAAAAGATAGTACAAATAAAGATAAAATTACAATATTAGAAAAATATAATACAGAAAAGGCAGAATTTACAGACAAGGAAACTTGTGTATCAAAATTATATAAGAAAAAAGTTGTTGTTCGAGTTGCAAAAAGTTCTGGTAGTACTGGAGTCGGAGTAAAGGGAATGAACAACACAGGAAATGTTGTAAATCTTGGAATATCATTAATAAGACCAGTGCAAAATTATAAAGTTATTTCATCAAGATTTGGTTGGAGAAGTAGGGACAACCATAAGGGAATTGACATTGCGGCAGACAAGGGAACAGCAATTTATGCAGCTGCAGCAGGAACTGTAACAGTATCTCAATACGGATACGGTGGAGGTTATGGAAATTACATTATAATTTCTCATGGAAATGGTGTACAAACTTTATATGGACATTGTAGTGAGTTATGTGTTTCACAAGGACAATATGTTTCACAAGGACAACTTATAGCAAAGGTTGGATCAACAGGAATTTCAACAGGAAACCACTTACATTTAGAAATTCGTGTAAACGGAATTGCACAAGATCCTCAAAACTACTTGTATCAATAGGTTAAATAATAAAATGACAAAATTTTCTAAAAGATATAAATACACCAAAATACGATGAACATTTAGTTCATCGTATTTTTTTTCAATAATAATTTTTTAACTAAATTTAATTAATCTTAGTATTTTTATTATAATTATTTAAGAAGTTCATACTTTTATTTCTTTAAAAAACTAATATAAAATTATACTTATTAAACAAAATATTTTGTACATACTTTTACTGCATTAGCTTTTATTATTAAACTGCCGTTCTCATGCAATTTTGCTATAAAAGAATTTGCACAACTTGCGTATGCTCCAAATTCTGTAACAGCCGAGTATACATTTTTTAAATATGTATATTTAGGGTTTATATTATTCAAAACCCAGTAATAATTACCATTATAACTATAAAGCATAGATGTTTTTGCCATCTTATCAATATTCTTTATTTGTGCAGTTGTAAGATATTTTGCAAAACTACAAAAATCATCGAAATTATTAAACTTATATGCTAAAGATTCTGAAACTTCAGTTGGAACTTTTCGTGAAACCCTAAATCTCTTCTTTGTAGGATTCTTTATATCACCAGAATTTGCAATAGAATCACGGCTTCTAGTTATTGTTAAAATAAAATTACCATTATCAAGTGCAAAAGTTTCAACTTTTAACTTATAATTATCAGTAGAGAAACCATAATCTTGTTCAGCTTTATCTAGAACAGCTAAAAATAAAGTTTCTGTTTCATGTGAATCAGACATAAAAGAGTGAAAATCAATATCATTAGCTTCAAGGTCATCGCGGCTTAGAGTAACTCTCATTTTGTCTTTGTTTACTTTTTCAAATTTCATTAAAATCCTCCTTGTACCCTATAAAACATTACTTCTACTAAAACCACTGCTTCATATCAATATCTTGTTTCATACATATATTATACTACCAAATTAAAAATAATGAAATGAACAAAATATGGAAATTCATTTGTTACTATATTATATTATCTAAACGTTAAAATGTAATATATAATATAGCATAAATTTATAAAAAAATAAAGATTAATTCTAAAAAATGATTATTTCTATTGAAAAAAATCTTGTTTCAAGATATAATACAGACGTACAAAACTACAATACGGAAATTCATGTTTCCGTAAGAAAAAATCAAACTAAAAAACGGAGGAAAAAACAATGAAAGGTAAAGGATGGATATGCGTTTTATTTATTTTAGCAGGTCTTGTTATAGGGGGATTAATTGGTAACTTAGCATCAGGAATAGACTTTTTGTGGTGGCTATCTTATGGACAAGAATTTGGTCTTTCATCACCACTAATTTTAGACCTTGGAGTAATAAAACTAACATTTGCTATAATGTTTAAAATTAATATATCAAGTATAGTAGGTGTAATCATATCAATGTTTATATATAGAAAAGCACTTTAAAAAATTTAATCATGAATAGGGTAGAAAGGAAATTCATGATAATAAAAAATTTGCCTGAGTCGGAAAGACCGTATGAAAAGGCACAAATGTATGGAATAGAAAGCCTGTCAAATGCAGAGCTTCTAGCAATAATAATAAAAACAGGAACAAAAGAAAAAACATCAGTACAGCTAGCACAAGAGTTGCTAGCCATAAATACTGAAAATAAAGAAAACATACAATTCCTAAATGACTTAACAATAAGTGAATTAACTCAAATAAAAGGAATAGGAACAATAAAAGCAATACAAATACAGGCACTTTGTGAAATCAATAAAAGGATGAGTAAACCCATAGATAAATTGAATATAAGTGTTAGGAGCTCGAAAGATCTTGCAAATTTGTTTATGCAAGAATTATCAAATTGCAAAAGAGAAAAGGTAAAAGTAATAATGCTTAACACAAAATGTATTCTTTTAAGAGTTATGGAAGTTGCAACAGGTGGCACCAATAATGTTTCAGTTGCTCCAAAAGATATTTTGGCAGAGGCAATAAAAATAGGAGCACCTAAAATTGCAGTTGTACATAATCATCCAAGTGGAAACCCTGAACCGAGCACCGAAGACATAGAATTTACAGAAACACTAGATAAAGCAAGTAAAATTTTAGGAATAGAATTACTAGATCACGTCGTAGTGGCTGGCTACAAATTTTTTAGTGTGATGACACTTATCAGAGAAAGGTAGGATTTAACTTAAAATGGGATTTTTTTCAATAGGGACCAAAGATATTGGAATGGACTTAGGAACATCCAACATACTACTTACATTAAAAGGAAAAGGAATTGTTATAAATGAGCCATCAGTAGTTGCTATAAACAGACAAACACATCAAATTGTTGCAACAGGAAGAGATGCAAAGGGGATGCTTGGCAGGACACCAGAACAAATTAGAGCAGTAAGACCAATGAAAGACGGTGTTATAGCTGACTTCACAGCAACAAATTTAATGATAAAAAACATTATGCATAAAGTATGCAAAAGGTATAATATTGGAAGACCAAGAGTAGTGGTAGGAGTTCCATCTGGAATAACAGAAGTTGAAGAAAGAGCCGTTGAAGAGGCTGTTCTTCAAAGTGGAGCAAGAGAAGTATTCTTAATAGAAGAGCCAATGGCAGCTGCTATTGGTGCAGGACTTGACGTGGCAGAGCCATCAGGAAACATGGTAGTAGATATAGGTGGAGGAACCACAGAAGTTGCTGTTATATCTCTTGGAGGAATCGTAGTAAGTGACTCTATAAAAACTGCAGGAGACATTATGGATGATGAAATAATCGCATATATAAAGAATAACTTAAATCTTGCTGTTGGCTATGCGACTGCAGAAGAATTAAAAATAGAACTTGGCTGTGCAATTCCATTAGTAACATCAAAAACAATGGAAGTAAGAGTAAGAGAGCTTACAACAGGACTTCCAGAAAATAAAGTTGTATCATCAGAACAAATACAAGAAGCGATGGCACCTTCTATAGAAAAAATAATAGATTTGGTAAAAGCTACACTTGAAAAAACACCACCAGAGTTAGCTTCAGACATAGTTGAAAGAGGGATTGTATTAACAGGGGGAGGAGCCTTAATAAAAGGGCTTGACACATTACTTGCTCAGAAAACAGAAATTCCTGTTTATGTTGCAGATAGACCTCTTGATTGTGTAGCAAATGGAACAAGTAAAACCATAGAAGATATGGACAAGCTTAGAACAGCTTTAATTCGCAGAAAAAGATAATTGAAAAATACTTAGAAAAGCTTAATTAAAAGTAAAATAAAATTGGAGAGGGATAAGAATGTATAAGAGTAAAAAAACCGGTGTTATAGGGGTAATAATTACTATAGTAATTCTAATATTGATTGTTATAGTTTCAAATATAAATATACAGGATTTTTCAAATGTTGGTGGAGCCCTTAGTTCTTTTGTGATGCCAGTACAAAACGGATTAACTTATTTGAAAAATAAAATAACCGGCAACAATACATTCTTTTCAGATATGGCATCATTAAAAGAAGAGAATAAAACACTAAAAGATAAAAACAGTGAAATCGAAAAGACTCTAAGAGAGTTTGAAATAGTAAAATCTGAAAATGAAACTTTAAAAGAATATGTAAATTTAAAAGATAAATATACAGAATACACAACTGTTCCGGGTTATGTAATAAACAAGAGTACAAGCAATTATAGCAATATTATTGTTATAAATATTGGAAAAAATGATGGAATAGAAGTCGGAATGCCTGTTATAGCAAACGAAGGACTAGTAGGACATGTAATTTCAGTTACAGATTCAACAGCAAAAGTTCAAACAATATTAGATACATCAAGTGCTGTAACAAGTGTTGTTGGTACAGCTAGAGATTCAGTTGTGGTAAAAGGAAACCTTGAAAATACATCTATGTTAAAAGCAACATATATTCCAACAACTGCAACAATACTAGAAGGAGATAAAGTTGAGACTTCTGGAATGGGTGGAATATATCCAAAAGGAATCACTATAGGAACAGTAAAACAGGTGACAAATACAAAAAATCTAACAAATAGATATGCGTTAGTTGAACCAGCAGTAAACTTTAATAAACTAGAAACTGTGTTAGTAATACTAAATTAAATCTTGTTGAAAAGGTAATAATAATACTTAAATAGATAAACATAAGTAGTAATATTAAATTTAAATATAAAGAAAAGGAGGATTGTAGAAATGAAAAAAACATTATCAATAATATGCTTAATTTTGGTATTTTTTCTATTATATTTTCTACAGTCCAATGTATTTACATGGTTTAATATTGCAGGCATAATGCCAAATTTGTATGTCATTCTAGTATTATTTATTGGATTATTTGTAAAAAGAAAACTTGGAATGGCGTTTGGAATTTGCTTCGGATTATATTTAGATATAATCCTTGGAAAAACAGTTGGAATATCGGCTTTGGCACTTGGAACAGTGGGACTA
>CAUGFN010000032.1:0-13198 GCA_959598745.1 uncultured Eubacteriales bacterium | reverse complement strand
TACGGGGAGAATTACGGAAAAAGAATTTTCCGAATGTCCACAGTATACGTTTTACATAGACCCATTTGGAGTAGTTCAGATGATTGCGGTTTTCTGCTATGTTGAGTTCCATGTTTATAGACAAACTTTTTTATATAGTTCAACCATATCTTGAGCAACTTTTTGTGATGAGTATTTTTCTTCTATTAATTTTCTTCCACTTTTTCCCATTTGCTCCAGTTGTGTTTCTGTACATTGCAGAAATTCTTTGAGAGCTTTAGTCGTAGCTTCGGTTCCTATTTCTGTCCACCATCCGCAATGATAACTTTCCAGCTCTTGCCATGGAGTTCCTTGGGTAGTTATGACAGGTGTACCACATGCAAGTGCTTCAGCTACCACTATACCAAAGTTTTCACTATGTGTAGGTAGAACAAACAGATCGGCTTTTTTAAAAAGTTCCCACTTTTTATCACCGTATACACCTCCTATGAAATGAATTAAATTTTCAACACCTAATTTAGAGGCTAATTGCTTTAATTCATTGATATAGCTTTCTTCACCTTCTCCTGCAATGTTGATTGTATATCCTTGTAATTCCGTTTTTAAATTCGCTGTAGCTTCTATCAAGAAGTTGATACCCTTTTTTATGTGTATACGTGAAAGAAATAATATTTCTTTTTTTCTGTTCCATGAAGTTTTTAAAGCTATATTTTTTACCTCTATTCCATTGGCTATTATTTCAATTTTATTGTTATAGCCTAATTTTAATAGATTTTCTTTTTCACTTTTTGCAGTAGCATGAAGATAATCTGCTTTTATTATAGCTCGTTTTTGATAGAGTAAGAGAGCAGGTATTTTCTTAGTCCAATGATGGCGTTTTATAATCCATGGTTCTAACATTCCGTGAGGAGTGAGTACTACTTTATAACCTAATTGTTGTGCCCATTTTTGTGTAAAGGCACATCCTGGCATCCAACAACAATTTATGTGGATTATATCAGGATGTATTTCCTGTAGAAGTGTTTTCCATTCTTTTTTCATTCCGTTTAGTACAGATGGGCTAATGTAATGTATTGTACTATTTTTTATATTTATAGGATGTTTCTCTTTATGGGATACAATATGTAGTTCTGTTAATTTACCTAATTCGTTGGCTAGCAATTGTATATAAGCAGTAGTTCCACCTGATGATCTATCAATGGATGGTATGTAATGTAGAACTTTCATAATATTTGTTTCTTTTAATATAGTTATTGTACTATAATTAGACGTTTTATCAATTACGTAATTAATAAAATTGATTTGAATCAATTTTTATATTATCATATGATATAGTTTTAAAAGCAGTAACGAAATAATGAATAGATGAAACTGTAAAATATATTAAATATGGAAGGCTAGAGAACAGGCATAAAAATGTCAATGTTTATATATGTTAAATACATTGTTATATTCTACATTTAGTATACGAAACCTTTTTTTCGAATGAAATATAGGGCGTCTTTAGGAATATTTTTTATAGGTTTAGCAGGTACTCCACCATAAAGTTTCCATTCTTCATTATAAGCTTTTGTAAGTACAGCTCCTGTTGCTAATGCACAATGAGATGGTAATATTGAGCCACCTAAAATATTTACATCTGTAGAAACAAAACAGTAATCACCTATTGTTATAGGATGACTGTCTTGTCTACCATTATATATATCAATAGAATGGGTAAGTAATTGAGAATTATATCCTGCAATAGTTACATAATCACCTATATGAATGGTATTAGTACAATCTATGTGGTGCTTTTTGGTTATAGCAGACTCTTTTCCTATGATAAGTTCACTTTTTCTACTTTTATCATGTGCGAAATGCATACTTTTTGTTTTTGAGGGAAAACCTGTAATCCAATTGCTTCTCCCTATAGTAGAATTTTGACCCAATTCTAGATAATCCAGATGTATTGCTACATTTAAATGACCGATGTATGCTCCTTTTTCCATTATAAGATGTTTAGGATAAATATATGATAATCCAATGTAAGCAGATTTATGTATTTTATATTTCCAAAACTTAATTAAGAGAAAACGTTTGATATTCCAAGGGAGGAACATTACTATAAAAGATAATAGTTTTTTCATTATTACTTTTCAATTTCTATTTGATTGTAGATATTTAAATATAACTTCGCTATTGTTTCAACTTTGAATCTTTCTGCATTTTTCAAACCTTTTGTAATAATATTATTACGATAATTATTGTCGGTAATGATTTTGCTATAGATATGATGAATAGAATCTACAGAATATGGGTCTACAATAGCTGCTCCATCACCAGCAATATCAATCATAGGAGGTATATTTGAAGTAACAACAACTCGACCTATAGCTTGACCTTCAATAATAGGCATACCAAAACCTTCAAATAAAGAAGGGAAATTTATAATATCAGCTTTACAATATTCATCGACTATTTGTCTATGTGTTAAATTGCTATTACATGAATATTCTATACCTTTTTCTAAAAGTAATTTTTTAGTAGTCTCATCAATATTTCCGATAATACGCAAATGACAATTTATTCCCTCTAAAGCACAAATAGATCGATTTAGATTTTTTCTACTCAGTGTACCTATATGAAGAATTCTAGGTTTATGTTGATTGAAGTCTTTGGGGCTTTTCTTAAAAGTTGGATCTACAGGATTAGGAATCACTGTCATTTTACTTTCATCTAAAGAAATGTGATTTAGAATTTGTTGTTTGGCGAATTCTGATATGAACACTATTTTAGTAGCTTTCTTTAGTGAATCTATATAGAGAAATTTCCAGATTTTTTTCTTTATACCGCTTAGATAGGAATAGTACATGATATCATGTACTGTGATAATAGTTTTTTTGGAGTTTAGAAAATACAATAGATAATGGGCATCTCCTGTAATATGATTTATTTCACCTTTGTGGCTTTTATGTAGAGCATATATTCCATTTTGTAATATTGATAGGATGGAAGCAGATGGTGATGGTAGGTAAAATGAGGATATTTCTATATATTTCTCAGCTTCATTGACAATTGTTTTAAAAACTGTGCCAATTGAAAAGCCTGCTTTGTTGTTGCGGAAAAAATAGTTAACATTCATTTGATTAGTGTTTTTGTTTTCTTTTTTTTGTTGTTCTAATAGCAGCCATTGTGAAACCTCCCGATAAAATGCAAAAGCCCAAATTTGTGGGTATTGACCATTGTCCTTGAGGAACTAATAGTAACATTCCTGCGGATAACATCCAAGGTAATAAATCAAAACGGTATATTAGGCGTTTATACGCTTGAGAAAAACAATCTAGTGACACAAATGTCCTTATGCTTATTATTATTAGTCCAAGTAAAATTCCACATTCTCCAGTAATACGACTCCATTCTTCTTCTGCGTTAAAGCCGAATGAATACATATTACCACCCATTAAGTGTGCACCAACATTTGTTCCTAGTCCGATGCCATAGCCTAGCATAGGGATATCTAGATTGTTGAAAGCCCGAAAGAAAGCTCCTAAATATCTTCCTCCCAATACATTGTCTATTCCACCTTCAGCTTTGTTTGCTCCTTCAAATCGTTTGATGAAAACATCTAAGCCCTCTTCACCAACACCTGATATAATTAGAATGACAAAAGATATGAATACAATAAAGATAAATTTTAGATATTTTAATTTTAGTTCTTGTTTTTGCATAGTAGCGAAACCTAGAAATAGCAAAAATACACATGTTTGAAAAAAATGAGTACGAGATATGCTTATTGGGATGGAAAGTAAGTAACATCCAGTCATTACAAGTAGTAATAGATTGGGTATTCGATTTTTTTCTGATAATTGCTTATTCATTATTAAATAATAAAGTAAAAGGCAACCTACTATAGCTTGAAAACATACATATCCCGCAGTAAAAGAAAATGTGCCAGGAGGACGACTATAACTTTCAATTGTAGCAAACCCTGCGGTGCCTTCACCACCAATTCCTCTGTTTACCCATGCACTGGGGGGGGAATAGAATTGGATAACGATTAATATTGTCATAGGTATAGATACATATAAGATAAATCGAATCATTTTAAGTAAATCGTTACGTGTGAGCACTCTAGCTATGACAAACATTGTGGGAAAGTGTATGGTATATATACGCCATCCGAATAATCCGACCATTAAATTTTGATGTCCTAATACTAGTGAAATTAGTAATGATAGTGTTGAAACTATAAACATTACTATTATATAATTAGACTTTAGCCATCCACGACTTATTCCAATATAGGTAAGATAGGCAGCTAAAGGGTCTCGGATTATTAAAAGTGGAGTTGCCAATCCTGGAAGAAACCATTTACGTAATGCTCCTTCAAAGATTAGTAATAGTAAATAGGCCCAAACGACATTACGATAAAATTTGTATGGCGTGTATATCCTATTATTGCTATTGTGTATCAAAATGTTATTCATTAAGATATTTTTTTACTGATTCTGCTAATTCTTTTCCATAGCAATCCCAAGGGCGGCTGTTTGCTACTTTCATGGCTTTACGACCTGCGATTTCAAGTATTTCAGGACAATCTATAAACTGTTGTAATAAAATAGAAATGGGTTCTGAAGTTCCAGCTTCTACGATCCATCCGTTTTCACCATGCTTTATAATTTCGGGACCACAGGTGCGTTCTGTTGTTATAACGGGAGTACCTTGTGACATTGCTTCTGTAATTACTAATCCAAATCCTTCAAATAGTGAAGGAAATATGAATAAATCATGTGCAGCCATTAGAGCTAATATTTGCTCGTGCGGTAAAGAAGGAATATAGTTAACGTTTGACAGTGCTTTTTTAAGAACTTTGCAGTTATTGATATTTCCGCTACCTACCACAGTAACTTCTAAATCATTTTCAAGTCCTTTGATTGCATCAAAAAAATAAGAGATTCCTTTTCGTTGTGATAATCCTCCCACAAATAGTACTTTTATTTTTCTTCCAGCAAATGGGATGTATTTTCTGTTTTTATTAATAGGAGGAAAACCATAAGGAATTACTTCTATTTCTGCTAATTTTCCTGGATAATCTAGAAGTGTTTTTTTTGTAAAAGAACTAGCTACATATATTTTATCAGCTAATGCTAATTCTCTGTCTTTACGATTCAGCTTTTCATCAGAATCATTAAAACCTCCTAAGGTAATAGCCCAATCTGGATTTTTATCGTATTCTATGTTGAGTAATTTTCGCATACTTCGCCAATAGCCAATGGGTAAATCATAAATGCATTTAATACCATTTTTTTTAGCTGATTGAAATGTATGGATGGCAGCATCTTCATAGCAATAAACGCCATCTATGTAGTTGTGATGTTTTGTTATATATTTAGCGACTCTTATATCAGCATCACGATATACAGCATCTATACAGAATTTTCCTGTTTCATGTTTGATCCATTCTAATTGTCTAATTTTAGGAGCTATTAATCTAGTTAGATCCATCCATGGACTTGTTTTTGTATAGGGCTTTAAATATGCACTATATTCACGTCTTCTAAATTCTTTTAAAGGTCCTTTAGCTAGACGATAAAGCCATCCTCCTTTGTAACATGCAATAGAAGTATGAAAACTCTCTAATATGGCTGCATTGAAAAAACCATTTGCAGCTCCACGTACATTAGCATTCCCGTTAGGATGGGAGATAACTATTTTTTTCTGTTTATCCATATATTCCAATAAATTTTTAAATCACCACTAAGTAAAGATGCTATTACTAATTTACTATGAATGTTTTTTCTAGTTTTTAAACATTGGGCAGGATTTCCCCCCATGACAGCCATGGGAGGCACATCTTTTACTACGACTGATCCAGCACCAATTACTGCTCCTTTTCCGATTCTTCTACAAGAAGGAAGGATTAGAACATTTGAAGCTATCCATACATAATCTTCTATTTCTAAACCATAATATTTATGTTCCCATTCTGGAGAATCTATATAATGGCTGGTAGTAATAATTTCACAATCATTACTTATGATTACATTATTTCCTATATGTACTGGTGAACGTAAATCTATTTTATATGAACCGATTGAAGAATTTTCACCTATGGTTAGATTAGTATTAGCTCGACAGGCCAGTTCTTTTATAATAATAGTATTCTCTCCAATGTTTGCACCTTGTTTGATAGCCTTTTTTCTGGCTTTATTTAGTTTTATATATTGTATTAAACGTGGATAAAGTCCAATAATAAAATGCAAAAAAGATCTATTAGATATATGTTGGTAATATAATGAATTTTTATCGATATCCATAGATGATATTTTTCATTAAAATAAATAGATTATCACTTAATAATTTGTGTAGAACAATTATTCACACTCTTGTATATATATTGAATATATTTTTTCTTTTTGTTGTATTCTTTTAATGCGTATATATATCGTAAAAATGCGAATTTAATATTTGTTGATAGAATATCTGTACAAATAATGAATAATATAATTTTATGAAAAGAGTTTTTAGGATGATATTTTCTTGTTTTCCAATAAAAAATTTCTTCCTTAAAACTTGTTACATCTTTTTGAATACATAGTGAGTTAAGACCTAATAACCTTTTACTATATACAAATTCATTTATGAGACTATTGTACTCGATGCTAGTTAATTTCCAAAATGTTTGCATTCGATTTATTTCTTTTTTAAAACATTCTGAAGCTAATTTATGCATATGAAAAGGGTTACGTTTACTTGATAGTTTTATATTGTTTCCTCTAAATACTGTATAATGGTAATCTTTTGAAGGAGTAATGTATATTGTTTTACAACAAAGAAGATATTGAAAAACAAATAAATGATCTTCGTTTATTTGTAAATGTTCGTTGAATCTTAAATGATTGCTTTTGATAATTTCATGTTTATAGAACTTTCCCCATGGATACCCATTACTTTTTAGATTTTGCAAGAAGAAATGTTTTTTTATTTCTTCGAGATTCTTACAATATGCTTCTTGATATATTTTATATGAATATACTATATTATTTGTATCAAAATAGTATCCTGTAATTACTAAGTCTGCATTTTTATTGTTTTTAAGGAATTGCTTAAGGTAATTGGGATCAACATAATCATCAGCATCACAAAAAACAATATATTCACCTTGAGCGATTTCTATACCAATATTTCTCGCTTTACTTACTCCTTCATTTATTTTATGGATAACTTTTATGCGACTGTCACAAGTTGCATAAGAGTCACAAATAGCAGGAGAAGAATCAAAACTTCCATCATCGACTAAAATTAATTCCCAGTCTGAATATGTTTGGTAAATGATACTATCAATGCATTTGTTTAGATAGTCTTCTACGTTGTATATAGGGATTATTATGGATATCATAAAGATTTTAAATATTCGATTGAATTGTTTTTTAACTCTTCTAGTTTTTTGTTTACTATTTCATAATTGACATTAGAAACTTTTATTGGTTCTCCTATATTGTTCAAAAAGTCAGAAGCTCCTATGCTGTTTAAAAGATTGACATAACGAGAGTCATGACCGTCATTTAGACAGAAAACAGACATCGGTTTATTAAATATTAAGCCGAAAACTGTACCATGAAAAGATGTTGTTATAATATGATGAGCATATTTGAAGAGTGATACAAAATCTGAGGGACTACATTTGCATGAAAGAGGGTCTAGTACTTCATAATCATATTGCTTAGCGTAATCATTTGCTATTCTTTTTAAATAATTTCGATCATTATTATATAATCTTGCTTCATAAATAAGCACATAACGTCTATGTGCATATTTATTATTTGATATTTTCATCCAAGTTTCCTTATCTACTATTAGGGTAGGGTCTAGATGGGTATCTATTCTTTTTTTAGTGAATGTGGAGAGTTTTTCTGATATAATAGATTCTCTAAAAGATAAATGGTTAAAATTAGCTAAGGAATTTTGGATTAAAGATGCTCCTAAAATATTTATTGATTCTAAATTAGAACTTATTGCGTAAGAAGCTAATTTGGAGTTGCTTTTCCGTTTGAAAAAACCTAAATATACTTTATCAATTCCATTTGTACAGTTAGTTCCCCAAACTTGGTCACTTCCAATAATGTACAAGTCAAAATTAGGTGGAATGTGTTTACTATCGCATGGTTTGGTGCAGTCTAAATACAAAGACTTAAAGGTATTATATTGCTTTTCACTGATAACCCTTGACTTATATTGTTTTATATATCTTAGAAATGAACGTGGATGAGTTAGTTTATTGATAAAAGCTTTAAAGATGAATGGTCTACTTGACGCTTCTAGGAATGGTTGCTTGTATTCTATTATTTTTACATTATGGCCTAGATTTTTTAAAGATTCATATAATGCATAACATTGTAATATCGCACCATAATTGTGTACTCTACTAAATGTTAAAATTCCTACTTCCATAATTTGCTTATTTTTTTAGTTTTGTTGAATAGTATTTTGAATTTATATCTCCATCCCATATCACCATATTTTTTCATCACATATACTAAACCTTTATGGGTGTAATCTCTTTCAAAAGCATCACGATATTTATGTATGGTTGAAGGATGCAGTAAATTAGGCTGCATGCAATTTTCTAATTTTGCAGGAATTACATTCATATCTTTTTTTACTATTTCAAATAGTCGATGTCCTTTATCAGTGTTTAATAAAACTAGTGAACATCCTTTATCATCTGAATTAAAGTTTGCGTCTGTTTTTTCATATCCCCAAAAATCAGCAATAGTTATATCACTTGGCCGCTTAATATTAGTAAAATGACAAACTCCACACGAATGTCGAAGCATAATGTTTTTACTAAACAGATAGGTAAAACTAGAACTTATTTTACTCTGTGAACCACTGAATTCAAATTTCTCTTTATGTGCCTTCCAACCAAACATTTGTTTATCCCGAAAACTTACACTACAAATTTCATCACCTTGCTTGTCTTCTAAATAAGTCAAATAGTCTCGCCAAATATAAGGACTAGGCACTCCATGGCAGACAATATCTATCAAGTAAAGATTATCCCGCAAATATTTACCTATATATGAAGCCAATCCAGATGTTTGGCATGGAGTACCAGAAAAGAGTACAATTAAACCCTGTTTCAAATCTTGCTTTATCGAACGAAATACAGTATTTAAATCACTCTGTACATATTTGCTGCCTTTAAACTCTTTTCGTTCTTCTTTAGTTACAGCACGTTTATGCACTACCCTGAAATGATCTGTATACCCAGCCCCATACACCACACCACCTTGTTCCAATATCCAATCAGAAATGGCTATAAAAGCAGCACCACTACGGCTGGTTTCCACTTCATGCATATCTTTATGTCGTGCGGCATAAGCAATTGGTTGGGGGAGATTTTGGCTTCTGTCATAATTATTGTTAAAAGCACATACATTTTCACATAAGCCACAATCTGTGCATTTATTCTCATCTACAACAGGATATAGAAAACCTAAAGCATCAGGTTGCATGGTAATTGCGTTATGATTGCATATGCTGGCACATGCTGTACAACCACAACAATTCGCAGTTTTTTCAATCTTTATCATACTATAATTACAATTTTCTAAGTATTTGTAATTAAATCTATTATTGATGGAAATAAGCAATAATTGTTTTAATTGGTAACCGAATACTCTTATTTTATTTCATAAAAGTACAATTAAATTGAGAGAATATTAGTGTTAAAACGAGTTTTGTATATTTTTTTTATTTTGCTTGAAATTAAATATCTTTCTTTCTTATTACAACCTATATAAAAAATGACAATACTAGTATTAACTAATGAAATAAAGCAAAGTATAATGAAATTGATGAATGTGCATTTTATATAAAAGGAAACAATTATAGGTAATATTCCTGATAATAGACTGACGATAATAATGTTGAAATAGACCTTCTTTAAATATTGGCGTATCTCTAATTGGATGATATTCCTAAGCATGATTAATCTTGCTGCTAGGCAGCATTGGGAAATAAATATTGCTACAAAAATAACAGATTCGGGTATGTATCCAGAGCGAAGCAAAATATAGGAAATAGGTAAATTCATTATTTGCAATCCTCCAACTACTATTTGGTAATTGCGAATGTTACCAGTTGCAAGCATTGCAGTAATAAGAGGAGTTGATATTGATTCGCTCATAGTAAATATGAGCACTGATTGAACAAATAGGGCAGTGTGGTTAGGTACTTCTTTTAACCATAGAGTTAATATGTATTGAGTGTTTATGATAATTGGTAAAGACAATAGTAATAGCATATAATAAGAAAGTCGTGCTCCTTGAAATATTAACATCATCATATATTTGTGATTGCCAGAAGCATAAGATTTTGTAATTTGAGGATTAAGTGCTATCATAAAATTTGTTACAAAACTGTTAACTGCTGCATTTACCTGGTTTGCAATGCCTTTAGCTGCATTTACTGTCGGCCCACAAAAAAGATTGATAATTATATTTCCTCCTTGATCTCTTAATAGTGCTGACGAGCTACCTATAAAGTTCCATCCGGCAAATTCAAACATTTGTTTTAGTAATTTTTTGTTCCATATAAACTGATATTTGCATTCTTCAAATTTTCTTTTGCAATATACTCCGTATATCAGTCGTGTTATCATGGCTGATAAACACATCATAATGGCATAGAATATCAGCTTGTCAGTTGGTGAGATTGTAATAAAATATGCAATACATAATTTCCCCGCAGCATCTATAATGCTGATATATGCAAATGCTGACATCTTTTCATGTGCTATAATAGCTGCATTATATGGTACGCTAATTAAGTTTATGATGAATGTTAAAAGGGAAAGATGTAGTACCCAGTTAGCTGCTATTATTCTATCATGTGGAATAACCATTTTATTATTGAGAAACCACAAGCCTATAACTTCAGCTAGTATTGTGACTATTAAACCTAATACTATTTGGATTGTAACAGCTGATGAAAAAATTTTTTTTAATTTTACTTGATTTCCTGTACCTAATTCATAAGTGATAAATCGACTTATAGCTGAAGAGAGAGAACCAGTTAACATCGAAAACATTGTTACAACTCCTCCTATGATGGTATAAATACCAAAATCTTCGATTCCTAAGGCTGAAAGAACTACTCTGCTGGTATAGAGAGTGACAACCATAAGTAATAACATTCTGCAATAAAGAAGAAGTGTATTTTGGGCTATTCGTTTATTGTTTTGTGAGAAGTCTTGTTTTCCCATTGTTACTTTTTTTATGTTCAATCAAAATGTATGACGTGTAAATTAGATTATACCAGCATTTGAGATAAAGTATTTTTCTTAATATTGGGAGTTTGCAAAGGTCTTGGTGTTGAGTTGGGCTATCAAAATAAAGCCTTTTATTGACTTTAGCATATAATCAGTTTTTGAAAATGGTTAAATATCTAGTAGTTGTTACTATATTGGCAAAAGTTGTCCAAAAATGTAAGTTCTTGCAGAAAAGTTTCTTCTATTTTTTCGAGGTTGTATTCTTCTTCCGAAGCGATTTATCCTACGTTTGCAAATCGGCTGTTATATTCTTTAGCTCTTTATTCTGCTTGATTTGTTTTTGGGAACTTTTATTTAGAGTCAGAAGTAGGTCGATTTTCTGTGTCAAGTTTTTAAGAAGTTTCTATCTCTTTTCTCTGTCGGTTTTGTACAATGCGAAGAGCTCGTCAAACAACATTAAGCTTTTCATGAAACTTATATCGGAATGATTTCGTCCATACCTTTTTCAGATAAAAAGAAAAATTAAATTTTAAAATAAATATAGCTGTTCTGCTTATTCATCCTTTTTTCTCAATTGTTTCAAGAATTTGGTATTCTCCTTGAAATAACCCTTCAATCCGTGCTTCTTCGGAATTGGGATCGCAGCCTTGCCAATATTTTGCATAATTGCCACCATCATATTCATAACTGTCTGCCCAAAATACTTTTCCTGTAGCACTGAGTTTAAAAATGCGATACCACTTATGATTGGCAGTTATGAGTTTATTCTTCCACTTTTCTAAATCTTTCTCTAGACATATATGCATGCTTTTTGTTCGTATGGGTAGGTTGGGGTCTACTTTAATCCTGGCTCTTTCGGCTGAAATTTCCTTCTGATTTTTTCCATCCTTATGATATGGTTCTAGAGTGAATCTATCAGTGTAGAATATTTCTCCTTCTTTTAGGATGTTGGCTAGCTCTTTATGTCGGCATATATGAAATACTGTTTTCTCCTTGATATTCATTTTTGCTTCAATTTATAAATGAGTGTTGGCTTATTAATTGTTCCTCTTTTTCTTTCTCTTTTATAGAGAAATTACTATCTTTAATAACTATAACAAACTAACAAACAATTATATGAAACCAGAAAATTTCTTCTAATTAAACCTTCTTTACGGCATGGAACAAGCTCCCATTTACCAACGAATGGATCTTGTTTAACACTAACCATTTATAGAATTCTATACTCCGATCAAAGATTGGATATAAACTTTATTCTCTTATCACTATTACGGATTAAAAGATTGCTTTCTTTATAAAATTGGTAGACAACAGAGAAAATCTCATTCAGCATTCAGCATGAATTTCCTGAGCGTTTGTTTCTTCTCGATAATTTCGTTTCGAAGTTTGTGTTCCGAAAAAAATATCGGGGAAGAAAAGAATAGCCTGTATCACGGTTTAAGCGTGTCTGTTATTATTGAAGACACTTTTCAATTTACTGTAAATGCTAAATATAATATCTGTTTTGGAAAACAGTTCATTCAAAATGGCGGCAACATCTGTTTCAAGCAAGGGATAATCGTGTGAGATCTCATTTCTCAACTCACGTATATAAGTCCATTCGTCAGCACTTGGAATAATAAGATAACGTTCCAGACGGTTCAGAATGTCACGCATAGGAAGTGCGGTGATGTCTTCATCCAGATATTCCAATATATATCGGAATATTTTTGCTCCCATGGAATCCTGCAATTTGGAAAAGCGAAATATGAATTGGTCTATGCAGCGGACTTGTTCTGTTGTCAGGTTGGAATAACAATCCGCAGACATGGGAATATTGACCCCTAACCCTTCAAGAGCTTCATTTATACGAAGGATATGCTTGTCGCATACATCAAATTCCCGTTCCAGGCGTTCTGTTATCTCTTTTTTCTTTTCTGTCATATCAGTTGTATTCCGTTTTTCAAGGCTTCCTGCACTACC
>CAUGFN010000031.1:0-15784 GCA_959598745.1 uncultured Eubacteriales bacterium | reverse complement strand
TGATACTCCTCTTCCTTTAGTTATATACCCTATGATTTCATCACCAGGCAATGGATTACAGCAACGTGATAGTTTGACTAAACAGTTGTCGATTCCCTTTACCACAACACCTGATTTTGAGACTTTTGTTCGAGTAGCAGGTTTCGCCTCTCTTAATTCTTGTATTTTATTTTCTATTTCTTCTTCTTTATTTTCTTTTTTATATTCTTCTAGTAATCGTGTAATAATTTTAGCGGCAGAAATGGCTCCAAAACCTATTGCGGCATAGCAATCCTCTAATGTGTTATATTTGTATTTTTCTAATACTTTATTTACCCATTCAGTCTTAAACAAGTCGGCAAAAGACATTCCTATTCTCTTTAATTCTTTTTCGATTTGTTCCTTGCCTTTTAATATATTTTCATCTCTTAAAGCCTTTTTGAACCAATTTTGAATCTTGTTTCTAGCCTGTGTTGTTTTTACTATCTTTAACCAGTCTCTACTTGGTCCTTTAGCTGAATCTGATGTGATAATTTCAACTATGTCTCCATTTTCTAATTTTGTTGTTATAGGCACTATTTTACTATTTATTTTTGCACCCGTCATTCTATGACCAACTTGTTCATGTATCATATAAGCCAAATCTATTGGTGTACTGCCTGTTGGTAAAGATTTAATATCTCCTTTTGGTGTAAAAACAAATACTTCTTCATCAAATAAATCAAACTTTAATTTACTTAAGAATTCTTTATCATCATTTGTTTCTTTTTGCCACTCTATTGCTTCTCTAAGCCATGATAATTTTTCATCGGATGCACTTACACTCTTGCCTTCTTTATATGCCCAGTGTGCTGCTATACCATATTCGGCTACTCTATGCATATCCCATGTTCTTATTTGAACTTCAAATGGAGTTCCCTCTGTACCTATAAGAGTAGTATGCAATGATTGGTACATGTTTGGCTTAGGCATTGATATATAATCTTTAAATCTGCCTGGCATTGGTTTATATAGTTCGTGAACCAAACCTAATGCCGCATAGCAGTCTTTTACTGAGTTTACTATTATTCTCATTGCGAACAAATCATATATTTGGTCTAATGTTTTGTTGTCTTTTTTCATTTTTCTATAGATGCTATAGAAGTGTTTTGGACGTCCATACACTTCTGCCTCTATTTTCACTTCTTTAAGCTTTTTTCTTATTTCTACAATGATATCATTTATAAACTTTTCTCTTTCTTCTCTTCTCTTGTTTATTCCTTCTACAAGTTCAGCATATGCTTCAGGTTCCATATATAAAAAGCTTAAATCTTCAAGTTCCCATTTGATAGAATATATTCCGAGCCTATTGGCTAGCGGAGCATATAATTGCATTGTTTCTTTAGCAATTGCATATTTCCTATCATCACTTAAATGTTTAAGGGTTCGCATATTGTGGAGTCTATCCGCTAATTTTATCATAAGAACACGAATGTCTTTTGCCATTGCCATGAAAAACTTTCTGTAATTTTCAACTTGTTCTTCTTCCTTGTCTAAGTAATGTGCTATTTTTCCAAGCTTTGTTACTCCGTCAACCAAGTTAGCTATCTCTTCTCCAAATTCAGCTACAATCATCTCTCTTGTAACTTCTGTATCTTCAACAACATCATGCAATAAAGCTGCACATATAGCATCATCGTCTAGTTCCAACGTAGAAACAATGTAAGCTACTTCCAAAGGGTGAATTATATACGGCTCGCCAGATTTTCTGACTTGTCCTTCATGATAATGTTTAGCAAACTCGTAAGCTTTGTTTATTAATTTTGAATTAGATTTTCTGTTATATTTTTTCGTATTCCTTATTATATCTTCAATCGTTGCCATAAACATTCTCCTTTCTAAATATATTTACAAACTTTTCTTTATATCCTTAACATTAAATTGAATTCGTTGCACATTATTAAATACATTTACATCTAAATAATGCAAAACGTCTATTTTATCTCCTATTCTTATACTATACTGCTTGTCTCCCATATTGAAGGCAATTGCATCGTACAAATTACTTCCGTCCTTTAATAAAAGTTTTAAATGTTTGTTGTTAGATAATGCTCTAATTCCATCTACTTTTATATTTTTATAAATGAACATTGGCATTGGATTTGCCTCTCCATATGGCTCCAAGATTTCTAATTCATTTATTTTTTCAAATGATATATTTTCTGAATTAATGTATGAGTCTGCCTTTATAACTGGAACATTCTCTTCAGGCATATTTTCTTTTGCATATGAATTAACATCTTTTCTAAAGTTTTCAAATTCGCTCTTTTTCATTGTAAGCCCTATTGCCATTTCATGCCCACCAAACTTTAACAAATCTTTTGAACAAGAAGAAAGTGCTTTATGCAAGTCAAATCCTTCAATACTTCTTCCAGAGCCTTTTCCCTCTTCGCCTTCAAAACAAATTAATATTGATGGTCTATAATACATTTCTGTTATCTTAGACGCTACTATTCCAATAACTCCGTGATGCCAATTTTCATTTCCTACAACAATAACTTTATCGTCATACAATTTTTGCTCTTCAATTATTTTCACGGCTTCATCCATAATGCGCTTTTCAACTTCTTGACTTTCTCCATTTATTTCATTTAGCTCCATTGCTATCTTCTCTGCTTTTTCATAGTCATCTGTTAATAACAATTCTAATGCCAAGTCTGCTTTTCCCATTCTTCCGCACGCATTCATTCTTGGAGCTATTCCAAATGAAATTAAACCGGAATCTATCTTTGTATATCCAGACACTTTAATTAATGCTCTAAGCCCCACGTTTCTAGTTTCTTTTACCAACATTAAACCAAATTTAACAATAACCCTATTTTCACCTACTAGTGGAACTATATCGGCCACTGTTCCCAAACAAACTATATCAAGATACTTTAAGTATCTTTTTCTATCTAACCCTAATTTTAATGAGATTGCTTGTATTAATTTAAATGTGACACCAACGCCTGCCAAACTATTAAATGGATATGTATTATCCTTTCTTTTTGGGTCTATGACTGCAATTGTATCTGGTATTTTTTCAGGACATTCATGATGGTCTGTAACAATAACTTCCATTCCTAAAGATTTCGCATACTCTATTTCATCATACGCCGAAATACCACAGTCAACCGTTATTATTAAATCTGTTCCTCTATCGCGTATTTTCTTTAGTGCTTCATTATTTAATCCATATCCCTCTTCAAGTCTACTAGGCAAATAATACTCAACATTCATTCCTAATTCCGTTAAAAACTTTTTCAACACTGCAATGCTTGTTATTCCGTCTACGTCGTAATCTCCATATACAGTAACTTTTTCTTTCTTTTCATTAGCCTCTATTATTCTATTTACAGCTATCTCTATATCATTCAATAGAAAAGGGTCATTTAGATCATCTATCTTAGGATGTAAAAATTCTTGAATTTTCTCATGCTCCTCTATTCCTCTATTCAAAAGAATTTTTGCCACTAATTCTGAAATATCATTTTTTCGCATTGTTTCTCTTACTTTTTCTTCATCTGCTTCGCAATATTCCCATTTTTTTATCATATTTTCTCCTTCTATCCATAATAAACTTTGAGTCAATTTTATATCAATAATATGCTTTTTTCAAGTTTGACACTGAGAAAAATGAGAAAAGGTGACAGAAAATACTTCTATCACCTTAATTATTAATTAAATAATCTTCTAGTTACTCTATTACACTCTGTTAATATTTCTGCCTCATCTACATTTTGTATTACTCTATTTTCCATAACTATGTTTCCGTCAATTATGCTTGTCTCAACATCATCTCCCGAAACAGAATATGCTAATGTTGAATATATATTATGAATTGGACATAAATGAGGTTTATTAGTATTGATTATTATAATATCTGCTCTTTTTCCAACTTCTAAAGAACCAACTTCACTGTCTATTCCAAGTACTTCAGCTCCCTTTATTGTTGCCATTTTAAGCACATCCTCTGCAGTTATTGCCGTTGCACTATTATACATTCCTTTTTGCATATATGCAGCAAGTTTTATTTCTAAGAACATATCTAAAGTATTTGTACTTCCTTGACCATCTGTACCAAGTGCGACATTTATTTCATTTTTCAACAGTTTAGCTGTATTGGCAAATCCACTTCCAAGTTTCATGTTGCTAACTGGATTATGTACAACACCTCCACTTATTTCTTTTAAAACATCTATATCTGCATCACTTATATGAACGCCGTGTGCTAGCATTACATGATAATTAAACAATCCTAACTTTTTTAAATATTCTGTTACTGATGATAAATATGTATTATTTATATAATTAATTTCGTCCTTTGTTTCTAGATAATGTATATGTATTGGTGTACCAAGTTTATCCGCTAATTCAATTCCTTTTCTTATCGTCTCTGGGGGACAAGTATTAGGTGCATGGAGTCCAACACATACTTTAATTCTTCCTTCGCATTTATTATGATAATTGTTATATAAAGTTTCTGCTTCTTCAGCTTTTTTTATCATATCTTCGCCTTCACCAATGATACATCTAGATAATATTGCTCTCATTCCTAGTTGCTCCGCCATTTTTGCAATCTCATCTTCAAAGAAGTACATATCATTAAAAGTTGTTGTTCCACTTTTAATCATCTCTATTCCTGATAACATAGAAGCCCAATATGCATCATCGGCAGTCATCTTATCTTCTATTGGCCACATCTTCTTTCTAAGCCAATCGTTAAGAGTCAATTCGTCTGAATATCCTCTAAATATAGACATTGGTACATGAGTATGTGCATTAATTAAACCTGGCATAACAATTTTATCAGTTGCGTCTATAACTTTATCCGCTTCAACATCTGTATTTCCTATAAAAGCAATTTTTCCATCTTCAATTAGTAAATCTGTTTTAACAACATCTGATACCATAGAAACAACGTATCCATTTTTAATTAATATTTTCATAGCTTTCCCCTTTCATCTTTTACTCTATTATATTTTTTAAGCCTTCGCTTATTATCTTGTATATATCAGATAACATAACGTCTACTTTTACTTCTTTATCAAAAAATTCCTTTATTCTTACATTACTAGCTAATATTTGATATAAGTTTTGTAACTTTTCCATCTTTTCAGCTTCCGCTTCTTTGCCTTGCATTAAAAGTGATTGTACTTCCATTTGCTTTTCTCTGAATTCTTTTATTAATTCCTTGCTTTTTTCATCTTTATATATTTCTTCTTTTATAGCTATATATTCTTTTGCTTCATCGCTTTCTTTCATTGCTCTAACAAGCTCATGCACTTTATCATATGGATTCATATAAAAACCTCCTAAAAACATTTATATTATGATTATCTATCAGTTTGTACAAATTGTCAAGCAACATAAAAATCGATTATAAACATAGTTTTTCTTTGCATATTTTATATTTCATCATCGGCTCAGGACTTTAAAAAATCAATTGTAAAAGAATATTTTTATTAATATATGTGTAAACTATTTTCAAAATATTTATATTTTAGGAGATATAAAATGAAAGATTTTTTTAAGTTTAACAAACCAAAAGACTCATATGAGTTTCAAATAAAAGAACCAGAATTACCTATTGCACCTAAATATAACAAAAGCGAAAATATATCTGCTGATTTAAACAAGAATATAGAAATAATAAAAGACTTTTTTCACTTTCCTGTATCAAATGATTTTAAAATGAGAAATTTTGAAATCAAAATAAATGGCAAAGAATATAATTCTATAATTATTTTTTATGATGGACTTGCCGATTCAAGCTCTATAAATACTGCTATTATTAAACCACTTATTAAAAACATAAGCTTTGAATCCAAAAGCATTTTAAAAACTGAAAATAAAGAAAATCTAAAAAATATTATATTGGGAAATATGCTTATCCAAAGCCAAATCAGCCTTGTCGAAAATTTTTCCAAATTAATAGACAGTGTAAATCATGGAGAATGTGCTTTACTTGTCGAATCTTTAGATGTTGCTATTGTTTGCGATGTCAAAAAGATTCCTGATCGTAGTGTAGACAAATCGCAAAACGAAATGACAATTAAAGGTGTTTCGGAGAGCTTTGTTGAAACTCTAAGAACCAATACAGCTTTAATTAGAAAATATGTTAAAGATGAAAATTTGATATTTGAAACTTTGGAAATCGGAAAAAAAGGAAAAACGAAATGTGCTATATGTTATATATCCGATATTACAAATGAATCTATAATTACCGAAGTAAAAAGAAGAATTAATTCTGTTGACATTGACTATCTGATTGATAGTGGCGAATTAGAACAATTTATAGAAGATAAAACATACACTTTAAATCCACTAATCCTTAGTACAGAAAGACCTGACAAAGTCGCTTCTAGTTTAATTGAAGGTAGAGTCGCAATTATGGTTGAAGGAAGCCCCAATGTATTAATAGTCCCAGCCGTATTTTCGGATTTCACGCACTCTCCTGAAGACACATATATTAGACATCCATATGCACTGTTGCTCAGATTTTTTAGAGTTCCTGCAGTATTTCTTTCAATATTCTTGCCAGGGTTATATATCGCAATAACAACGTTTCATCAGGAAATGATACCAACAGATTTACTATTTTCAGTTGCAGGTACAAGAGAAAAGGTACCTTTTCCAATGCTTGTTGAATTATTAATTATGGAGACCGCTTTTGAAATAATAAGAGAAGCTAGTATTAGAACGCCCGCACCTGTCGGTCCTACACTTGGTATAGTCGGCACACTTATTCTCGGACAAGCAATTGTAAGTGCCAATATTGTCAGCCCAATTTTAGTCATAATCGTAGCTTTAACCGGAATTAGCACTTTTGCTATTGCTAATTTTTCGCTAAATTATAGTTTTAGGATAGCACGATTTTTCTATATATTGCTTGGAGGTTCATTTGGATTTTTTGGAACATCCTTAGGGTTATTCGTACACCTTTGTCTTCTTTCCTCAACAACGTCATTTGGTGTACCATATCTCACACCTCTTTCGCCTATTAGAAAAGGTTTTCTAAAGGATGATATTTTCATTTCACCACTTTGGAAGCAAGAAAAAAGACCTATATTTTTAAAGCCAAAAATCATGGACAAGGAACCTAAAATATCTCGTAAATGGGTTAAAGGAGGCTAGATAAATGGAAGATGCTAAAATAGGAGTGTGGGAATGTATAGCAACGATAGGATGCGTAAACATTATCCCACTTGTATTAACCATACCAACTTTTACCGCACAAAACTTTGGCACTGGAAGTATGTTTCACACAATTTATTCAATTATAATTGGGGCAATTTCATTAGGTATTTTATTTAGACTTTTCTTTAAGTTTCCTGGAAAAGATTTTTTTGAAATATCCGAATATGCAGGTGGAAAATTTTTAAAATATCTTTCATATATTATTGTAATTGCTTATTTATTAACATCAACAGTTATTGTACTAAGTGAATTTAATGAAAATATAAGAAATATTTTATTTAAAAATGCTCCATCCGAATATGTATATTTACTTTTTATAGTAGGAATGTTTTTTGGCGTTTTATCTGGTGTTAAAGGAATATTTAGAACTGGCATGATTATAGGACCGATTATTTTATCAGCATTGCTTTTTATGTTCTTTGCATTATTTGAAAATATTGATACTACAAATTATTTTCCTGCTTTCGGAAATAGTTTTTCAGACTTCTTTGTAGAAGGTGGTTTTAGAATAGAAATATTCGAAGGAATGTTTTTGATTCTTTTAATGGGTGGTCAATTAACAAATGTAAAAAAAGCGTCTATTGGTTCATTTATATTAGTATCATTTATAGTACTATTGGTTTCAGCTTTACTTTTTGGAATAATCCCTTACCCAACAACTCCGGAAAATTATTTTCCGTTCTTTGAGCTAAGTAGACTTATCAGCTTTGGCAGATTCGTCCAAAGAGTAGAAGCATTATACACGTTGATTTGGCTTTTAGCAGTATATTTATATATATCTCTTGATGCTTCCTATATCACTCAAATCTTATCTAAAGTTTTTAATATCAAGTATCCGAAAAGAATCATGCTACTTATTTGTATGTTGATATTTGGCATAACTTTACTGTTCAAATCATATATAACCGTTTTAGCTGTAAGAAAAATTTTCATAACTTATGTAATACCATTTGCCACTTTTCTATATTCACTATTAATAATGATTATAGCTACTGCAAAGCTTAGGAGGAAAGAAAATGAAAAAATTTAGAATGATTCTTATAATACTTCCAATCTTTTTATTATGTGGATGTTATGGCAAGAATGAACTTGATGACTTAGCATATGTCATAGCTATCGGAGTTGATAAACTTTCTGGCGATAATAATAAAGAAGTTTTAGCAACATACCAGGTTGCATTGCCAGTTAAATTAATTGGCGAAAATACTGATACAGGAAAAGATGTGTTTACAACATTTACTGTACAAGCAAAATCATTAGATGAAGCAAATTCTAAAATAAATACTTTAGCTAGTAAGGAGTTAAATTTGTCACACACTAAAATGATACTATATTCTGAAGAACTCGCTAAAGAAAGTTTGGAAGGCCACATTAATTCCTTCTTAAGCAATCCTAACGTGCGTCCTAAAACTATAATATCAATCTGCAAAGGAAAAGCTAAAGATTTCTTAGAAAATATAACACCTGTTTTGGAAACTAGTCCAGCAAGATATTATGAACTTATTTTATCTTCATTCAATTATACAGGCCTTTTAGCTGGAACAGAAATACTAAACTTCTATGTAAACAGTAAAGCAGATTATAAAAGTCCTATTGCCATAATGTCTGAATTAACTGAAAACAATGAAGGAAAATTTGGAGGCTTAGCTGTTTTTAGAAATGAAAAAATGGTTGGCAAAATTGATGAGGAATTAGTCGTCTGCCATTTAATTTTAACAGGCACCCTTAGTAAAGATATCATAACACTCGATGATATTGAAGACAATACAAAAACATTAACATTGACGTTAAAGCAATCGAAAAAGCCTAAAATAAATGTCAAAATAGAAGATAACGTTCCTTACATTGATATTAACGCATTTCTCGATGTTCACCTAGAATCAAATGGTGGAAATACCGATTATTTAAAACAAGAAAATAAAGACAAATTAAATACCATATTATCCGAAAAAATAACTAAGCAATTATATGAATATTTGGATAAAACAACCGAACTTGCTGTTGACCCAACTGGTTTTGGAAGATATGCAAAAACTAAGTGCCTGACCTATCCTCAATTTAAAAAATACAATTGGCCTGAAATATATAAAAACTCAAAATTTACGGTAAAAACTAATATTGACCTAAATGTTGCACAAATTGTTTCACATTCAATTCCCACACTAGATAGTTCAAATTAATTAAAGGAGCTAATTAAATGACTATACCAAACCTTATAATTATAGCACTCGACATACTCTCGTTTTGCTATGCAATCCCATATGCTAATTGGGAATATAAACAAAAAAATGTTGCAAGCACAATTATTATATATATAATTGCACTTGCAACTGCTGTTACAACGATCTCTCATTTTTTCTATTAAATTAACATTAATGTGCTTGACGCAATTGTCAAAACTATGAATGCTATACCAAAATATTTAGTTAATTTTGCAAGTTTAGCATCTCTACTAGCACCTATAGAACCACCTTTATTTGAAGAACCAGTAATTATATTTCCATCCTCTTTGCTATCTTGCAATAATACTAATATCATAACTACAATAGCTGAAAAAATCTGTAATACAGTCGTCAATGTTTTTAAAAATTCCATATTTTTACTCCTCCTTGTAACGATAACATAATCATATTAGCACATAATCTTTTATTTTGCAATAGCATTTTACTTGTTTTTTAGTCAGTATTGTGCTATATTAGGCGTTATAAGCCAATGGAAAGAAGGAATTAATTTTGAAAATAAATGTAGTACTTGTAGAACCAGAAATACCGCAAAATACTGGAAATATAGCAAGAACTTGTGCAGCCACTGGATGTAAACTTCATTTGGTGCATCCTTTAGGTTTTGATATCTCAGAAAAACAAGTTAAAAGGGCTGGACTAGATTATTGGGATAAAGTTGAAATAGAAGAACACGCATCGTTTAAAGACTTTTTAGATAAATACCCACCAGCTAAAAATATGTATTATCTAACGACAAAAGGTCAAAAATGTTATTCTAATGTTGATTTTAATGAACATGATGAAGTTTTCATCTTATTCGGAAAGGAAACTAAAGGGCTACCAGAAGATTTTTTACTTAAGCACATGGAAAATGCAATAAGAATTCCAATGAAAGAAACTCTACGTTCTCTTAATTTATCCAACTCTGTAGCCATTGTTGTATATGAAATATTGAGACAAAATAACTTCAAAAATTTGCAAGAAATAAGCAATTACTTCAATTAAAAAGTATTTATTTATCTTATAAATTTTGTTTCTAATACAAATAGGAGTATAACACTAAAATGTTATACTCCATATTTTTTAGCTAACGATTGATTAGTATAATCCATGTTGTTTGTGACTTCACCAATTATTTTTATAAAATCTGGTATATCAAACTTCTGCTTTTCATTTTTAAGTTCGACCTCCATGATTGCTGTAGTCTTCCAAAAAGGATAAATATCAATCTCATATTTAATTCCGTTACCTTTCACTATATATCTAGTTTTCTTTAATGAAATTACTTTGCTTTTTCTCTCTAAAAATCTCTCATATTCTGCTTTGGAAATTTCTTTTTCTATTTCTATTCTTGTAATTCCTGATACACTCTTTTTAGCTGTATGGTAATACTTAACCTCATTATCCACCTTCATTCTTCTAACTCTGTTGCCAAAGCCAGACTCATTCTTTCCTAAGTAAGTCTGTACAATGTAAGCAATTTTACATTCTGTATTTTCCACAATCCATTTTAAATCAGGCATTTCTATTAAGAACTTTCTTTCTATTTCAAGTGCCATACAATTTTCTCCTACTCCTCTTTCTACGATGTACTTAGACAAATGCTAAATGCCAGCTTTTAAAGCTGGCATCAAATTAATCTTTTTTAGTACCTCTTTTACTAGCACAAGTTTTAGTTGTTGTCGCTTTTTTTGCAGTTGTTTCAACTTTTTTTGTATCATTTTTTACAAGGTTTACTTCTACACATGAATACGTTTCTCCAATTGCTGGTGTATACCAATAATCGTTCCCGTTATTGTTATCCCATTTTCCATTCGTATCTCTAAAGCAAAAACTTACACTTGTTACTGTTGATGGTACAGATATTTCTGTTTTATAACAATTCTTTAATTTTCTCATTTTGCACTCAGAAATTTCAGTCCAATTTTCTGTGCCATAATGCAAATATATTGGTGAGCCCTCATTAGCAAGCCAACCATTATATCTTAGTTCATATGTTTTTTCTGTATTTTTTTTAGCTACCATTTTTCATATCTCCTTTGTACAAAAATAAGCACCTTACGTGCTAATCAATTACTGGCAGGGGTGGAAGGAATCGAACCCTCCTCTGGAGTTTTGGAGACTCTTATTCTACCGATGAACTACACCCCTATCTCTTACTTTTCTAAGTTTATCATATGACTTTAATATTTGCAACACTTTTTTAAGTATTTTTCACTTCATTTTTACTTTAAATATAAAATTTTATTTTGCTCTTTCTATTCCTTCCACTATATTCATTATATCTCTTACAAACGCACCTATTACCGGTAAATTCATCATTACTAATTTTTGCAAAAAATATATTATAATTGCTCCAAGTAATGTAAAACCTATTGCAATACCTACACCTTTAGCAATTCCAATCACAAAGTATTTCCATAATGTATTCTTAAATTTATTTCTTATTTCGTTGTTTTCAACTATTGTTTTACCTTCTATTTTTCTCGCAATTTCATTAAGCTTTATTTCTATTGATTTTAATCTCTTGTCAAAAATAAGCATTGGCATTTCCTCCATATGCTTATTATTGGCAATATTATTAAACTTTACACACTAAATCTTACTAACATTTTGTAATATATTTTTCATTTCTATAATCACTTCATTTTGCTTTTCTATAATCAAATCATATTGATCCAATTGTTGCATACTCTTTGTTGATATCAGGTCCAAAATTTGCTCTATTTCTGATGATATTTTTTCTACATCTTCCTCTAGGGTCTTTTTTGAATTTTGCAAGAAAGTCAATAACACTTTTAATTCTTCTATTGCCTCATCTGTTATTACCACAGCATCATTCGTTACAATGTCGATTTTGAGGCTGTTAACTTTGTTTGCCGCTTTTACTATTTCTTCTTTTAGTTCCTCTTTCAAATCTGTTATTTCTTTGTTGTTTTTCTTTATTATATCAACTTTCGCACTTCTTGCTTGAAGTGTTTGTATTAGCTCTTCCCATTTCATCTCTGGAATAGTTGTATCGCCTGTAGTCTCTGATGCCATAACGCCTGTATTAAATAGTGCAATTATTATTATGGTTAGTAAAATAATCCTTTTCATTCTTGCACCTCGCTATCATCGGTTACTAATCTAGTTTCATCAACTATTTGAACACGATCAACGACTTCAAGTAAGTCCATCAATGTCTTATCTAATTCTGTTAAAATCTCTCTTTTTTCTTTACTAGATATTTCATTTTCCGACGTCATTATTAGTGGTGAATCGCTTTTATCTGGTTTTTGGTTTTCTCCTATAATATCTCCACTTTCGCTCTCTCCAGAAACCGGTGCCAATTCTGCATCTCCACTCTTTTCTCCGCTTAATATTTTGTCTATAATTTCTTTTGGATTATCGCCACTAGGACTACTTATACTTGTATCACCGCTATTATAAATAAATGTAGGAATAATATCTGTATCAGCATAATAATTCATCATTACCATAACTAGTGCTATTATAAGCATAATTATCAATGTATTTATAATTATATTAAATTTTTTATTCATATTTTCCTACACCTCCATCATCTAAAATATAATTGTTACTTTTGTACCTTTTCCAACAGTACTTTCTATTTCAACTTTACCCCCATGCATATCTACAATATTTTTCACTATATTTAATCCTAAACCTGCACCAGTTGTAGCATTTCCATAATCATTTGCTGTATAAAATTTATTAAACAAATACGATATCTTATCTTTCTGTATTCCTATTCCTGTATCTTTTACTATTATTTTGGCTTTTTCCCCATCTTTACTAATGGTTACTTTAATATAGCCTTTTGTTGTGAATTTAACTGAATTATTTATTACATTTATTAAAACTTGTCTTATTTTAGCCTTATCTGCACATACAACAACATCATTTTCTTTTTCTTCTAAAATAAGCTTAAGATTTTTTTCTTTAACTAGTTCTTCCATTTCAACATACACATCTTTTGCAAGTTCATTCAAACTGAATTTTTCTTTATTTAAAGAAACACTGCCAGATTCTAGCTTTGCAACATCTACTATGTCTTTTGTTAAATCCTTTAGTCTGTTAGCTTCCTCGTATGCTATTGAAAGATATTTTTCTTCTTCATCCTTTGAAATTACACCATCTAATATTCCTTTTATAAAGCCTATTATAGATGTTAAAGGCGTACGAAGTTCATGTGATACATTTGCAACAATTTCTTTTCTCATTTGCTCTGTGACAGCAAGTTCTTTTTTCATCTCATTGAAAGATTTTGCAAGCATACCAATTTCATCATTAGAATATATTTCTATGTCAGGAACATCTTCACCTTTACCAATTTTCTTTGCACCTTCGCTAATTTCCTTTATCGGCTCAGAAATTTTTACTGATATTCTTAATATTGCAAGTGTCCCTATTAAAATTGTTATAACAACAACTGTCATTATAGTTTTTAACGCCGTCTTTAATAGGTTATTTATTTCATTAACCGGTGAAAATATCATAATTACGCCACTTATCTTACCATCATACGTTAGTGGCATTCCTACATACGCAACTTCGCTCTCTGAATTAAAAGAAAAAGTTGCCATTCTTATTACTGTTTCACCCTTCATTGCACTTTGCATATCAGTCTTGATTTTCACGTTCATTTCCATATCTTCATCATTAGCACCTTTGTGCAAAATTGTTGCATCTGGATTTAATATATATATTTTTATATTTGATATATATCCCATCGCATTAATCCATGCAGTAAGCTCTGTCTTTGTAATCTCATTGTTATAATATCTACCTACCAAAGCATTAGTCTTAACGCCAGCATTTAGTAAGTTTTCTTCAACCTGGTTTGTAAACTCTTTATAAAACAAACTGGTTGTAAAAAAAGATATTATTACTACAATTATCAAGAACAATGTGAGATATGTCGAAACTAACTTTAAATATATTCCTTTAAACATATAATCTCCTATTTTACTTCAAATTTATAACCTACGTTCCATATTGTTTTTATTTCCCATTTGTTATTTTTGCTATATAATTTTTCTCTTACACTTTTGATATGAACATCTACGGTTCTTGTTCCTCCAAAATACTCATATCCCCATACTTTATCTAGTAATTGTTCTCTCGTAAAAACTTGATTTTTGTTTGTTAAAAAGAAATATAGAAGTTGAATTTCTTTTGGTTTCAAATCTGTTACTAATTTTCCATCCAACTTAACTTCATATTTTTCCATATTTATTGATATATTATCTACTACTATTTCATTATTATCTGGTTCATTAACATTTTCTGCTGTTTTTTCTTCTCTTCTAAGATGTGCATTTATTCTCGCAACAACTTCCACTGGCTCAAAAGGTTTTACTATGTAATCATCCGCACCAATATTTAACCCTTGCACCTTATTTTCAGTTGTATCTAACGCAGTCAACATTATTATTGGAACATCTGAAAACTGTCTTATAAGCTTGCAAGCTTCCCAACCATTTATAACAGGCATCATTACATCCAACACTATTATGTTTGGCTTTTCTTCTTTAGCTTTAGTTACAGCTTCACTACCATCATAAGCAAATACTACATTAAAACCTTCTTTTACTAAATATAATTTCAACAATTCACATATATTTTTATCATCATCTACAACTAAAACTTTTTTTATAGTAATCACACCCTTTTTATTATTATGCATCGCATCAGGGGTGAACTAAAGCACCCCTTTAGCTTAGCATATTAACACAGTCTTTTCTAAAGAAAGACTGTTAAAAATAATAATTTGGCAATCTACAAAGCAAACTATAACCAATATGAAAATGTTTTAAAAATAATGTGCGATGCTATTTCTAAAACAATCCCATTAAGCTATATCCTTAATATGATAAGAAAACATACCATTCTTAGAGCAGGAAGAAAAAGTATATTTAGCAAATCAAAAGATGTCAATGTAAAATTCCAAATCATTATATTTTAGATGGTTTTCCATCTCGCATATTATATTATATTGTAGGTGTAAATAAGCTTTTAATAGAATGTAAATTATATGTAAAATTGCAATAAAAAAGGGCTTCACACCTTTTTTTCTGGTATGTGAAGTCCTTTTGCTGTTATTTGAATATCTAGCACATTTATCGCTGTTAACCTATCTATATCCTTTTTAGTTTTTGCTTTTAACTGTTGCATTATATCCATTAAATTATACCCATATTCGAGAGTGGCTTCTATATATATTACCAAACCATCTGGGTAAGTATCTATTTTTATTCTTTGTATTTTATATATTCCATCTATGTCTTTGCTAGCATATTCTATTATTGCTCTTAATACATTATCTGATATTGTATAATTTCCTAAATAGCTAAATG
>CAUGFN010000030.1:0-15939 GCA_959598745.1 uncultured Eubacteriales bacterium | reverse complement strand
CAATTCCAATAATATCAACGTTATTAGAGACAATTATAAAAATACTATGAGGTGTACATATGAAAAAATTTATTGTTAGTATACTAATATTTTTAATCTGTATCTTTAGTAGTGTACAAGCAGAAAGCGATTTAAAAAGTTATATAGATCAAATGAAAGAATATGGAACAGAGCTTTTTCCAGAAATTGAAGAGGAAGATTTTATAGAGTCGCTCACAACTGGAAATGTAAAAATAGACAGCAAAACGTTTATTGATAGGATACTTAATTTGTTTATAAAAGAGATAAAAAATTCATTAAAACTCATGTTTAAAATACTAGCTATTTGCATATTCTGTGGCATTATAAAAAGTATACAAGCCTCGAGTGAAAACGGAGTTTCAGAAGTAGCTTTTTATGTTTGTTATCTTATGATAGCAATTTTAATAATAACATCGTTTATGCAAGTGGTAAGTCTTACAAAGGATACAATAAAAAGTCTAAATGCCTTTATGGGAATAATAATTCCTATAATAATAATCTATTTAACAATATCACGGCAATATAGTAATAGTAAGCTCGCTCCAACCGGTACTGCTTGGAATGACAGCAATTATAAGCAACTTAGTTTCTGCACTCTTAATACCACTTGTTTTAATATCTACCGTTTTAACATTAGTTAGCAATATTTCAAATGAAGTTGATGTATCAAAGTTCGGAGCATTTTTAAAAAAGAATGCACTGTTTGTCTTAGAAATATCGCTAATAATATTCGTTGGAATTCTATCATTAGAAGGCACGCTTGCAGCAAATGTCGATGGGATTGTTGCAAAAACTACAAAATCGGTTGTAAATGTGAGCATACCAGTGGTTGGAAAGCTGATAGGCGATGCAGCAGATAGTGTCATAGGTGCAACATCGATTACCAAAAACGCACTAGGTATTGTAGGAGTTTTAGTAATAATTTCAATATCACTTGGACCACTTATAAAATCGCTTATGATAATGGTTATATTTAATATAACTAATTGCATTGCAGAACCTTTAGTGGACAAGCGAATATCAAAATGTTTGAGCGGAATATGTGATTCAACCAAAGTAATGGTTCGGAATTTTAGCAGCAATGTCAATGCTATTTATAATTTCAGTAACATTTTTATTAAAAGTGAGCAACTTCTCACTAATGTACAGATGATAAGGAGGTTTTAAAATGATTGAATTTCTAGAGGGCTATACAAGCAAAATACTGTGCCTTGCGATATTTATAGGAATCATTCAAATGATTTTACCAAAAGGAAAGCTAAAACAAAACGTAATATTCACTTGTCTTATAGTAATAACAATAGTTATAGTAGAGCCATTTGTCTCAATTTTTAATAAAGATATAGATGTATCAAGCTTATATAAAGAAAATGAAGAAGAATATAAAATATCATCAAAAGACTTTGATTATGAGACATACTATAGCTCAAAATTAAAAGATACATACGAGGAAAATTTAAGAAATGACATAGTAAAAAGACTAAAAGAATCTGGCTATACAGTAAATAAAATAGAATGTGAATGCGATAGCGATACATTGGAACCAAAAGCACTAAAATTAGAAATCGAAACAGAAGATGGGTATGTTCAACCAGTTCGCATAGAAGTATCAAGTAATTATCAAGCCCAAAATGAACCAAATTTCATAGACAAAAAGAAAATAGAAAAAATAGCATATGAAACTTATGGAATAAAAAGCGAAAATGTAACCATTACGGCTAGATAGGGGGCATATGATGGAAAAAATTTTAGAAAAGTTCAATCTAACTTCAAAAAAAGGAATAGAAAATTTAGTTATATTATTGGTACTAGTTGTCATAGTAATGGTAGTGATAAATTCATTATTCACAGAAAAAGAAGAAGTTCCCAAAATAGAACAGGTAGTAAAGCAAGAAGTAAATTCGGATAGTCTAGAAAAGAAACTAGAAAACATATTAACCTCAATAAAAGGAGTAGGAAAAGTGAAGGTAATGATTTCATACACAAACAGCATAGAAAAAGTGCCAATATATGATACAAAAGAGGTCACAACACTTACAAATGAGCTAGATAGTAGTGGAGGCAAAAGAGAAACAAAAGAAACAAGTAACGAAAGAAAAGTGGTATACGAAGAAAGCGGTAGTAATAAAAATATTGTAACCAAGCAAAATATAATGCCAGAAATAATAGGAGTAATTGTAACAGCCGAGGGAGCAGAAGTAAATCAGGTAAAAGAAAATATAATAAACGCAGTATCAGCCGTAACAAATATACCAAGTCATAAAATTCAAGTGTTTGCACAATAAAAAGGTAATCGCAAGGGAGTGTAAAATAACTTATGGAAAAAGCATTGTAGAAGTAGCTTAAGTTTCATAAAAACACAACCATAGCAAATAGGAGGTAGGTTAAATGAGCTTTAGAGTAAGCGTAATAAAGAAAAATCAAATACTAGCGTGGATGCTAACAATAATGCTTTGTGTAGCAGGATATCTAAATTATGCAAATAATCCAAAAAGAAATTATGAAGTAGAAGTCACAGGCACAATAACAGATGATTTAGGAAACGCAGTGCTTGTAAATGGCGAAAGTTTAGTTAGCAATGTTGATGACTACATGAATAGCATAGAAACATCAACAAAACTAATAACGGCAAATGAATATTTTGCAGCAAGTAGAATAGAAAGAAATAATAATTATGCACAGCGAATAGAAGTATATGAAAAAATGCTTGAAAACCAAAACTTAGAAGAAAAGCAAAAAAACATAGCACAAGAAGAAATAAAAAGCATAAATAACGAAAAAAATGCAATTTCAATAGCAGAAAACTTAATAAAACTAAAAGGCTTTGGAGATGTAGTAATAATGCAAAATGGAGAAAGTGTGAATGTAATAGTGGCAGAAGAAAAACTAACTGAGGACAAAGTCGCACAAATACAAAACATAATACAAAATGAATTAAAAAGCAAAGCAGAAAACATACATGTAAATAATTTATAGCATACATAAAAATCCCAGTTAGAAGTAAAAGCTAACTGGGATAGTTTTTTCTTATTTAATTAAAATTACTTTAAAAGTCACATATGTTATTGCTGTATGAAATTTATTGGCTGTGAATTGTAAGATTATTTATAAAGTTGAGCTAAAATTGTAAAAGTCTATTGACATTCAAGAACATCTGTTTTACTATATAGAAATAACTACAATAATCGATACAAAAATAAAAATATATGGTACAATAAAATAGATAGGGGAATAGTAAATATATGCTAGAAGAATTAGATAAATTAATAAATTTCATACAAGCTGAATATATGAAATTAACTATTAAGTAGGAGCAAAGTGATTATTATACTAAAATTAATTTAAATAATACCCAAGTTTGTGATTTATTAGGAAATAGATTGATACTTGATACAATAGTTAATTATAGAGAGTTTATAAATCAGAATAACATTCAACTGTTAATGGAATTTAAAAAGTTTAACAGTGAAAATGCAACCGTTAATGTTAGAACAAAAGCAAAGAACTCTATTGAATTTAAAATAGAAAATTATACAAAAAATCATGAGAACGGGAAAGTACCAATTAGTAAGTGCTTTAATGATTTGTTTGGCATAAGAATAATATGTGGTGAGAAGTTGTCATTTGATGAAATCTTGCAATTAATAAATACTAAATATGATAATATAAAATGTATTAATTCAACAAAGAACGATTATAAAGCAACGCACATATATTTTAAAAAGGATAATTATGCTTTTCAATGGGAGTTACAGATATGGAATAAAATAGATGAAGTAAATAACATTATTTCACACGAAAAATATAAACAAGACTATGTTAGGTGGGAAAATGAGAATAAAGGAGGTAGAAAATAATGATAACACATTTTATATTTATGAGCAGTTCTTACACATTAGGAAAAAGAATAGCATTAGATTTTATTGTTGATGATGCAAAAATACAAGATAAACTAAAAGAATATTTAGACAAAATAACTACAGAATGTGGCAAAGATGTATCTATTTCTACATATATGATACAAACAGAAGATACAACTTGGGAATCAGTATGCAAATCAGATTATTTCTTTAAAGGTGTTGAAATTATTGATAGCCTTGATAAATTCATAAAACTAATAAAAAAAGATAGAAAGTTAAAAGGTATAGATATTGCAAAGTATATATTATCTAAAACCAAATGTACTCAATTGAAGTTGCAAAAATTAGTCTATCTATGTTTTGCAGATTATTTATGTGATACGGGAAAAGAATTATTTACTGACAAAATATATGCTTTTAAATATGGTCCAGTAGTAGATACTGTATTTGAAAAATATAAAAATTATGGATATAAACCAATAGAAGCTGAAAAAGAAGATATAGATGCAACAGTTTCTGAAATGCCAGCTAAAAGTAGAATATTATTTGCAGAAGATGGAACCGAAAAGATAATAAGTATTGATGCTACTCTAAAAAGATATGGGCATTTAACAGCGGGAAAATTAGTTGATTTAACACATAGAGCAAATGCCCCATGGACAAAAACACCAAAAGGCACATGGATATTCCATTCAGAGATAAAGCCAGAGACTATAAAACAATACCACAAATTTGAAATGATATAAACAAATTCTTTATAAAAACTTAACAATGAAAATGTCCCAGAGTGTGGGACATTTTTATTTGAGATTTCGCAATAAATTAACCTAATTACCGTCATATAATTGACTGATGTTGGTAATCAGGTTAAAAAAGTCAAGTTCTATTAAATTTTATTAACTATGAACAAACCGAGATGTTATTCCTCTTGAATAGAAAACATTGTCTCATTTGGCTCTATCATATCGCTATCAGTAACATAATCAAATTTATATTCGAATGAAGTGGTCTTATCCAAAGTTTTTTCATCTATTTCTAATATGACTCAAAAGTAATATTACGAATGTGTTATGTTTTCATATTTGGTGTACTTATTATAAGTATACCACATTTTGCCAGAAAGTACAAGCAAAGCGCAGATTTTTGGTGGATAAGTAAAAATGGTAAAATATGTACTAGTACTCTATCCGCTTTATGTCACCATTTTCAAAAAAAGTATTGAAAAAATGGCAAAAATAGTATAGAATATCAAAGTAACTACGAAAAGAAATATGGAAGGGGTTTTAGTTAATGATAAGTGCAGGAGAATTTAGAAATGGCACAACTTTCGAGATGGATAGCCAAGTTTTTAAAATAGTTGAGTTCCAACACGTTAAACCAGGTAAAGGAGCTGCTTTTGTTAGAACAAAATTAAAGAATGTTATGACAGGTGCTGTTTTAGAGAGAACATTTAATCCAACTGAGAAAGTTCAAGAAGCACAAATTGAGAGAAAGGATATGCAATACCTATATTCAGATGGTGAGATGTATTATTTCATGGATAATGAGACATACGAGCAATTACCACTTGGAAAAGATGATTTAGGTGATACATTAAATTATTTAACAGATAATATGATGGTTAAAGTTGTTTCATATAAAGGAAAAGTATTTGGAGTTGAACCTCCAATATTTGTAGAGCTTGAAGTTACATATACAGAGCCAGGTTTCAAAGGCGATACTTCAACAGGTGCAACAAAACCAGCTACATTACAAACAGGTTATGTTGTAAATGTTCCATTATTTGTAAACATCGGAGACAAAGTTCGTATAGACACACGTACAGGCGAATACATGGAAAGAGTTTAGTATTTTAATATAATAGAAATGAGGTTAAATATGGCTGATATAAAAAAAGATTTAAACTCAAAACTAAAGGACATTAAAAATTCAATATCAAACGAAGATGAGGCTACAAAAGTAATGTCAATTGTTTTAGAGATTGTTGAAGAATTTGATGATAGAATAAATAGTATTGAGCAAAGACAAGTAGCTTTAGAAGAAAAAACAGCTGAAATTTATGGAATGCTTGAAGATATGGAAGAAGAATTAGTTTCTGCTATGAACGAAGAATTTGAAGCAGAATGCCCATATTGTGGAGAAACAATTCCTTTTAAAATTCCAGAAGATGGTGAAGATTTTGAATGTCCAAATTGCCATAACACAATTGAACTTGAAATGATGTTTGATGATGATTGCGGTTGTGGATGTGATGATTGCCATCACGATTCTTGCGGACATCATCATGATGATGAAGACGAAGAAGAATAAAAATAAGTTATATGTGAGGCATGTTATAGATGTGCCTCATTTTTTAATGAAACAAGAGGTGAAATATGGTAAATATAGTCGAAAAAAACATGGATGAGCAAAATGAATTCATAAAAAAAGTTAAAGAGTTAAATACAGGTTTGAAATACAACATAAACACAATGGGATGCAAGTTAAATGAAAATGATTCTGAAAAAATAGCCGGAATGTTAGAAGACATGGGATATACGGCAACAGATAGTGTAGAAGATGCAAATGTTATGGTGTTTAACACATGTTGTATAAGGGAAAATGCAGAAGAAAAAGTATTCGGAAAGCTTGGAGAGCTAAAGAGGCTTAAAGAAAAAAATAATATGATAATTTGCTTTGGAGGTTGTATGAGCCAAGAAAAGCACATTATAGAGAAAATTAAAAAGAGTTATCCACAAGTAGATATAATTTTTGGCACGCACAACTTTTACAAGTTCCCAGAGATGCTATATAAAGAAATAACAGAAAAGAAAAAAATAATAGATGTGTGGGATATAGACGGCGAAGTAATTGAGGGCGTTCCAATAAAGAGAATGGATGGAAAAACCGCACTTGTAACTATAATGAATGGTTGTAATAATTTCTGCTCATATTGTATAGTTCCATATACAAGAGGGCGTGAAAGAAGTAGAAACCCTAAAGATATATTAAGAGAAATAGAAGAACTTTCAAAAGAAGGTTACAAAGAGATTATGCTTCTTGGGCAAAATGTAAATTCATACAACGGAGGAGATGGATATACTTTTGCAAATCTATTAAGAGATATAGACAAAATAGATGGAATAGATATTGTTAGGTTTATGTCTCCACATCCAAAGGATTTTAAAGATGATGTAATAGTGTTTGTAAAGTAATACATTTACCCCTTCAATCAGGCAGTACTAACGTTTTAAAACTTATGAATAGAAGATATACCAAAGAGCAATATTTAGAATTAGTAGATAAAATAAGAGCAAAAATTCCAGAAGTGACATTTACAACAGATATTATTGTAGGCTTTCCTGGTGAGACAGAAGAAGACTTTTTAGACACATTAGATGTTGTAGAAAAAGTTAGATTTGAGCAAGTTTTCATGTTTATTTATTCTGTAAGAAAAGGAACAAAGGCAGAAACAATGCCAGACCATGTGCCAGATGAAATCAAATCAGAAAGATTTGGAAGATTGAAAGCATTAGCGGACAGAATAACCGAAGAAGAGAATATGAAATATATAGGAACAATTCAAAATGTCTTAGTAGATGGCGTTAGCAAAACAAATAGCGAAGTCCTAACAGGAAGAACAAAGAGCTACAAAGTGGTTAATTTTTCTGGAAGCAAAGACTTGATAGGAAAAAATATTGATGTACGTATAGTTTCACAACATATATGGTACTTGAAAGGTGAGATTATCTAGTTGACTACCTGCATATAATTATATAAAATATAATTGTGTGCAGGTTTTTGTATACAAAGGAGGAATGAATATGGTTAAGGTTACGTTTGACGGATTAGATTATGATACTTCAGAGGGAACTAAAGTCATAGATTTTATAAGAAAAAATTTGAATGTTGATGAAAATGAAATAATGGCATGCAAGCTTTTTAATGAAGTAAAATCATTAGAAACTAAAATAGAAAAAGATTGTGATTTGGAGCTTGTTGACTATACAACTGCCGATGGTAGTAGAATTTATGTTAGAGGACTAACTTTTGTTATGCTTAAGGCTTTTGAGGAGTTATATCCCGATTATCGAATTATAGTAAATTATTGCTTAGGTCATTCAATATATTGCGAATGTGCTGATGGTACTAAGATTACAGATGAAATGGTTACGAAAGTAATTGATAGAATGAACGAGATAATAAAAAAAGATTTGCCATTTGTAAAGAAAATTTTATCTATTGATGAGGCAAAAGAGTTATATAAAAAGAATAATAGATTAGATAGAATTGGACTTATGGAAAATAGAGCAAAGCCATATGTTTCAATGTATTATTGTGGCGAGACATATAATTATTTTTATGGAGTAATGCCAATATCAACTAAATGTTTAAAATATTTTGAGCTTACATCATATGAAAATGGAGTATTGTTGGTTTATCCAAGAAGATATAATCCTAAAAAAGTGATGAAAGTTAAAGAAACCAAAAAATTATATAACACATTTGCAGAATATGAAAAGATACATAAGGTATTAGAAGTTGAAAATGTTTCAGAGCTTAATAATTGGATAAAGAGCGGAAATGTTGGAGAGCTTATTAGAATTTCAGAAGCATTACACGAAAAGAAAATCGCACAAATTGCTGATATGATTGCGACCGATAAAAATAAGAAAATAGTTCTAATAGCCGGCCCATCATCTTCAGGAAAAACAACATTTGCTCAAAGATTGGGAATACAACTTAGAGTTAATGGATACAAAGTAATTACATTATCGATGGATAACTATTTTGTAAATAGAGAGCATAATCCAAAAGATGAAAATGGAAATTATGATTTTGAATGTTTAGAGGCAATTGATGTTAATTTATTTAATGAACAATTGACATCACTTTTAAATGGCGAAGAAATAAGTTTACCAACATTTGATTTTAGTACAGGTCATAGAAAATATTTAGGTAATACGGCTAAATTAAATGATAATGAAATAATTGTTATAGAGGGAATTCATGGATTAAATGAAGAGCTTACAAAATCTATACCAAGAGAAAATAAATTTAAAATATATATTAGTGCATTGACGGCGTTAAATGTTGATGATTGTAATAGAGTTTCAACATCGGATTCAAGACTTATAAGAAGAATGCTTAGAGACAGTAAATATAGAGGACATGGCGCAATTGCCACAATTCAAATGTGGCCATCGGTTAGAAATGGTGAAGAAAAGTATATATTCCCATATCAAGAAGATGCTGATGTAATGTTCAATTCTTCTTTAGTGTATGAAACAGCAGTTTTAAAATCTTATGTAGAGCCGATTCTTGCAGCAGTGGATAACACACATCCAGAATATTCAGAGGCTAAGAGACTTTATGAATTTTTAGGATACTTTTTGCCGATGAGCACGGAACAAATCCCGATAAATTCAATAATAAGAGAGTTTATTGGCGGAGGATGTTTTTATAGATAGAAAGAGAGAAAAACATGTCTAATTTTACAGAGATAGATGAAGAATTTATATGTGAAAATTGTGGAAAAGAAGTTCCAAAATTACATTACACAAGCAGGGACCATTGTCCATATTGTTTATATGCAAAACATGTAGATATAAATCCGGGTGATAGAGCCGAAGAATGTCATGGAATGTTAGAGCCTATTGGAATAGAGAATAGTCCTAAAAAAGGGTATGTAATCGTATATAAGTGCAAAAAATGTGGTGCGATAAGAAAAAATATTGCAGCGAAAGATGACAATATGGGCTTAATAATAAAGCTTAGCTCGAATCCACTACCATATTAAAAATATATGTATATTTAAAAACTCCTCCTAATACTTATAGTATAAAGGAGGAGTTTTTATGAAAATGAAAACGGTTTGGTTTATTACTATATTACTGATAGTTGCAACTATATGTATTAACATGTCACTTGGCGATAAAGAGAAAAGCGAATTTAAACCACTTGAATTAAATGTTGGAGATGAATTTAACAAAATTGAATATCAAAATCAAATGTATGTTATAAATTATAAAATAGGAGATGTTACAGGCGATGGCGAAAATGACATGATTATTTTGATAGGTGAAAAAGATGAAACAAATGAAATGAAGTCAAACAAAGTAGATGTTGTTGTATATGACACCGCAAACAAAACTTTTACCAAAGCCAGTCTTAAAAATTTTAGTGGACAGAATTCAAAAATCTTGTTAAATGATTTGACGGGTGATGAAAAAATGGAAGTTATTATAATTCTTGAAAATGATGATAAAACTAAAAACATAAGAGTGGTTGAGGTTAGAGAAGATACGCTAAAAGATATATGGGGACAAAGAGATAATAGAGGCATAATATTTGTCGGAGAAATAATTGATGGAGTTAAGGCTCATTTAAGATGTGGAAAGGTAGCGAAAGAGCTATACTTAGATTTGTCAGATAAAAAGAGCGACTACATAGCTTCTAAAAAAATAGATGAATCAGGGAAAATAATATGTGAAAATAAAAAGGTCACAACAACTGGTTTTACAAGCGTAGAAATAGTAAAGCTAAGCGATAAATCTGGAATACAGACAACGCAAAGAATTTGTGCTTTTGAAGATAACGACATATTAGATGAAGTTACAGTAATATGGAGATTCGAAAACGGAAAATGGAAAATGGCAGAAGCGGAAGGTGTTAGAGTTGGAAATTTAATATATTAAAAATTAAAGCCCAGACTGCTTTAGCTTAAACAACAGTTTGGGCTTATTTTTGTATCGCTAAGATTTATTCTACACACTTCTTGCTATGTGTCCGTTTGTGTATTTTTCGCCAGACATCTTTTGACCAGACTTATGTGTGTTAATTATTTTTTGTACTTCGTTTAATGGCTCATCAGTAACATCAATTCTAATAGAATTTATTTTTAAATCTTTTGATTCTATAGATGTTATTTTTGAGTTATAAATCGTTGACTCACAGTCTATGTTATCTGGTAACACTTCAAATTTCATTCCTAGTCTATCTTTTAAATAAAATTTATCATTTTTAGTACAAGGCTTTGAGCAAGCGTTGCTTCCACTAAATTTGCCAATTAAATTTCCTACAGGGCAATGCTCAGATGTCATAACTCTTTGAGCTCCATATACCATAAGTTCACTTGGAATGGCATAAGACAGAGAATTTATTTGTTCTTTTGTAAGCTCAGGTGATAATGTTATTTTTGAAAAGCCTAGCTTGCTTAAATAATCAATTGAGTAGTTGTTAAAAATGTTGAAAGTATAATTTGCTATTAAATCAGTATCAATTCCATTAAAATACTCTAGTTGACCAATATTTGATAGTATGAAACCATCACAAATTTCTGAAAATTCCAAGACATGCTTTTTGATTAAAATGTCATAATTATTTTTAGTTATAGTAGGTAGCATGATGTATTTCTTAAATGGGATTTTTTCAAATATTTCTTTATTTTTTAGCACTTCTCTGAAAGGCACATAAATTGTATCAACATTTTTCAGATTCAAGTAATCTTCACTTAGATTTCTTACACATAGTGTTACATTATTTATTTGCTTGCTAGAACGCTTGAAATTTGCTTCTAGTGGCTTTTTAATAACTTTATCGTGTACATTATTAAGTACGAATTCTTCATAACTTTTTAAAGCATTTCTTCTTAAATCGTTTAATGTACTTATTGGTAAAAATAGATTTTCATCTAAGATTAAATCCAAGTTTTCTATCTTAAAAGGCGTGTCACCAGTTTTAGATAATTGTTCTATAACTTTTTCTTTAGTTATAGGTTTGTTTTGTGCTATGTCAGGAATTGTGTCAGAGTTATAATTCATACCGTTTATTTCAAAGCAAATTGGCTCCTCTCTTTTTATTGTAACTTTCATATCAATAGGTGATTTTTTAACGAAATTTCTAGAAAAACTTTCTCTTGCAATTTTCATTAAATTTTTATCAGATGTCTTATAAACTTTGTCACCAACATGTATATTTCCGTGTATTCTACCAATCTTGTTTCCTTCAATTTCACTTATTATAGTAGATGGAGGAGTATTTTCATTATTCCAAATTTCGATACCATCGCCAATATTAAGCTCAGATTTATTAGAAACTTCGATATATCTTTTTCCATCATAAGAAGTAACTTTACCTATGTAAATTCCCCAGTTTTTAGGCTTTTCATAACACATCATATCGCTACCTTGTTTTTTCTTTAAATATGCTGATGTAAAACCACCACGATTAAATATCTGTACTATATTTTTTCTGTCAGTTTCATTTATAGAAAAATCCTCGTGATTTAGGTATTTATCAATATATTTTCTATATGTTTTAACTGTTGTTGCAACATATTCAGGTGATTTCATTCTGCCCTCTATTTTCAATGATTTAACATTTGGAATAGAAGATATTAAATCTAGCATAGATAAATCTTTTGGGCTAAGTAGGTAACCTTTAGCAACTTCAGTATCATTTTTGAGCAGAGTATACGGCAGTCTGCATGGTTGAGCACATTTTCCACGATTTCCACTTCTATCACCAATCATACTACTCATAAGGCATTGACCAGAGTATGAAATACAAAGTGCACCATGAATAAAAATTTCTATTTCAACATCGGTATTATCACATATATTTTTTATTTCTTCAAAAGATAATTCTCTAGCAAGTACCACTCTTTTAAAGCCAAATCTTTGAAGCTCTTTGACACCTGCTAGGTTGTATACTGTCATTTGAGTGCTTGCATGTAGTTCAAGACCGGGGATATATTCATGCAAGACTTTTGCAAGCCCGAAATCTTGTACTATCACTGCATCAATGTTTATATTGTAAAGATCATATGCAAAATCCAAAGCTTCTGAAAGTTCTGTGTTATTTAACAGAGTATTTAAAGTGACATATATTTTTACATTTCTTAAATGAGCAAATTTAACCATTTCTTCAAGCTCTTCAAGTGAAAAATTGCTAGCATTTGCACGCGCGTTAAAAAGCTTTCCACCTAAATATATGGCATCTGCACCGTTTTCTATAGCGGCTAAAAATGCGTCATAAGTACCTGCCGGAGCAAGTAATTCTATATCTTTGTTCATAAATAAAATCCTTTCGTGTAAGTTAAATTTCTATTTACATATTGTAACACTTTTTAAGCGATTTGCATACTATAAAGTAGCAAAGAAGTAAAAGCTCGAATTACTATTCAATCTTATATATGTTCGAGTAAAAAGAATTTCATTTTTAAGGCGAGTTCTTCGCTTAGCAATATGTGGTGTTCTTAGCATAAAATCTTGTCTTTTGAAGTCTTATGTCTTGTTCATGCTAAAGAACATCCATAGTGCTTGGCGAAGCTGTTTGAGATCTAAAAATGAAAACTTTTTGCGAAGATAAAATATATAAGATTGAATAGTAACGAGCTTACCCAATTTAGTGCTAAAAGGAGGTAAAGTAAAATGGGAGAAGGCTGCGGATGCAATAATAACAATTCAAATGAAAATTGCTGCTGCAATAGCAAATTCTTATTTTTTGTTTTAATCTTTCTGATATTAGCAACAAATAACTAAAATTACTTAAGTTTTAGCCACCTTATGCAAAGGTGGCTATTTTAAATTTATTAGTTATATTAGGGTGAAATTAACTTGATTAATAGTAATTAAGAGGGAGAAAAGAACATATTATTATATAAAATGAAGATTACTTTGAACAAATAATATAAATCTGCTAGAATTATTTTTGAGGAGGGGTGATATGAAAAAAATCTTACTAGTTATTCTTTGTTGCTTAGTATTAGTAGGGTGTAAGTCTAATGATGAAACCTTGGAAAATACGGGGAATAAAGGAAATAACGAGCCTATTAACCAAATTGAAAGTACAGAAAATAATAATACAACAAGTAAAAGTGGAGATGATTCAATTCAAACTATTGAAAAAACATCAGGTGAAAACGAAAAAGAAGAAGAAAAAGAACCAGATGTAAAAGTTGATGTGATTGAAACATCTACAAGTAACTTATCTAACACAAAATGTGCATGGGGATTTAGAAGAATGAAAGATGCTATGCAACCAGAGTTTTCAGCAGGATACGTAAAACCATTAGATGAGTATGGCGGAATTTATGTTGGAAACAAGGATGAAAAAGTCATATATTTGACGTTTGACGAGGGCTATGAAAATGGCTATACAGCAAAAATTTTAGATACGTTAAAAGAAAAGGAAGCTCCTGCAATATTTTTTGTTACAATGCCATATGTAAAGCAAAACAAAGAACTAGTACAAAGAATGATTGATGAGGGCCATATAGTTGGAAATCATACTGTAAATCATCCTAGCATGCCAGAAGTTCTAGATGATGAAAAAGTAAAAAAAGAAGTTATGAATTTGCATGACTATGTTAAAGAAAACTTCAATTATGAAATGAGCTATATTAGACCGCCGAAAGGGGAATATAGTGAAAGAACAGTAAAAATATGCAAAGATTTAGGATACACTACAGTTTTATGGAGTGCAGCATATGACGATTGGGATGTTAAAAAACAAGATAGATTAGAATATGCTAGAAAAATGATACTAAATAATCTCCATAATGGATGTGTAATGCTATTACATGCTGTTTCAAAAGATAATACAGCGTTATTACCAGAAGTTATAGATGAGATTAGAAATCAAGGATATGAATTATGCTCTTTGGATGAATTTGGATATTAAGAAAATACTTTATTGAAGTGAGTTACTATTTTAGGTGGCTCGCTTCAATTTTTGTTGATAAATACATAATCACAGATTATAAAAAGATATTTTGATAAAATTTTATAAAAATTGTTGACAAAGTACAACCAAAATGTTAATATAAATCTTGCAAGTTCGCAATGCACGAGTGGCGGAACAGGCAGACGCACAGGACTTAAAATCCTGCGCCCTAATAAGGCGTACCGGTTCGATTCCGGTCTCGTGCACCAAAAATATCAAGGCTTTGAGATATCATTGTTTTGGTATTTTTTTTGTTAAAAGGTTAATTTTATGTATTGACTTTAATATGCAATTTAATTAAGATATAGGTATAAGAGTTTAAGGAGGAATGTTGATTATGAAGCCAAAAACTAAAAATATGTGTAGAGTTATGTGTTTGATTTTAGCAGCTTTGTTTGTGATTCCAACACTAGTTTCATTATTGTTTTATAGATAATGTTATACAAGAGGACATAGGAGTGATATATGAGAACAATTCAAGAATCATTTGCAATATTTTTTGAAGAAAATATACTTAGTTATTTTAACGTATTAGCGACTTATCCAATAAAGATTGTAATTTTAGCTATAGATTTATCAATTGTTGCATATTTAATTTTTAAGCTTTTAAAAGCCGTAAAAAATACAAGAGCCATGCAACTATTTAAAGGTATAGCAATATTAATAATCGCAACTAAGCTTAGTGAATTTTTAGGATTAGATATACTTCATTATATATTAAGTTCTGTGATGACATATGGTGTTATAATGTTTATAGTAATATTTCAACCAGAACTTAGAAAAACCTTGGAGCAAATAGGTAGTAAAGGAATTAAAGATATATTCGAGATGGAAAATCAAGAAGACCCAACCAGTTGCGTTAAAGAAGTAGTTGATGCTGCAGAGAGAATGTCGAAGGAAAAAGTTGGAGCTTTGATTGTATTTGAAAGAGAAATGAAACTAACAGAAATTGCACGTACCGGAGTTCAGCTTGATTCATTGGTATCGCAAGAACTTTTAAGAAATATATTTGTTCCAGATACGCCTTTACATGATGGAGCTGTAATAATAAGAAATAATAAGATTGTTGCAGCATCTTGCATTTTACCAATAACGGATAAGGAAAATTTGGATAGACAATATGGTACTAGACATAGAGCAGCAATAGGAATGTCAGAACAATCAGATGCAGTCATAGTTGTAGTGTCTGAAGAAACTGGAAATATATCTTTAGTTGTTGATGGAAAAATAATAACAGGTATGAAGGCTGAAACGTTGACGAAAGAACTAGTTAGAAGATTAGAGATAAAAGCAAAGCCTGTTAAAACACAATTTATGCAACATTTTAAAAAGAATGGCGAAGTAGTAAATA
>CAUGFN010000029.1:0-16628 GCA_959598745.1 uncultured Eubacteriales bacterium | reverse complement strand
ATTTTACCGTGCCTAGCTTTTGCCAATATTGAAGAATATAATAGTATACCAGTGGGGTCAAATACACTTGAAACATTTGCACAAATTCAAAATAAAACGACATTAGATTTAGATTCTGAATCGGCTATTTTAATGGACGAAACAACAGGAACAATATTATATACCAAAAATGAACATAAAAGATTAAGACCTGCAAGTGTTACAAAGGTGATGACAATTTTATTGACAATGGAAGCACTTGAAAGAGGAGATATAAGTTTAGAGGATAGAGTGCCTTGTAGTGAGAAAGCAAGAAAAATGGGAGGTTCACAAATTTGGCTTAACGAAAATGAAAGACTAACCGTAAATGAAATGCTAAAAGCTATATGCGTTGTGTCTGCAAATGATTGTACTGTGGCGATGGCAGAATTTTTAGCAGGAAGTGAAGAAGCATTCGTAACAAAAATGAATGAAAGAGCAAAAGAACTTGGAATGAATGATACTACATTTAAAAATTCGCATGGAATAGATGAAGACGGACATCTAACATCAGCATATGATATTGCAATAATGAGTAGAGAACTTAGCAAGAACCATCCAAAAATTCATGAGTATACAACAATATGGATGGATACATTAAGAGATGGTAAATCTCAACTTGTAAACACAAACAAATTAGTAAGATTTTATCCTGGTTGTACAGGATTAAAAACAGGTTCAACATCAATCGCCGGATTTAACTTATCAGCAACTGCTACTAGAAACGACTTGAAATTAATAGCAGTTGTTGTTCACGCAACAACTGGTCAAAATAGATTTGAAGATGCAAAAAAAGTTTTAGATTTCGGTTTTGCAAATTTTCTTAATAAGATTGTATTGCCAAAAGATGAAGTTATTGAAAAAGTAAAAGTAGCAAAAGGAAACATTGAAGAAGTAGATGTAATTATAGAAAATGATATTTCTGCTTTGCTTACAAAGGGAGATGAAAAAGACTTAAGAATTGAGAAAATATATAATAAAAAGATAGTGGCTCCTTTAACTTATAGAGAAAAAGTTGGAGTGGTAAATTGCTATTTAAATGATGAAATGATAAAGAGCGAAGAGATTGTAGTAAATCAAGAGGTTAAGAGAAAAAACTTTGGAAACTATTTAAATGAACTTTTAATATTTTCTTATACTCTTGGAAGAGATGGTATAAACCAATAAAATAAAGCGGCATCTTTTTTAGATGCCGCTTTATTTTATTTTACTTCTTCTGTAACATTTTCTTTATTATCGGTTTTAGAAAGTTTAGTATTTATTTCAGATGTATTTCTACAAATTAATAATAAAACTAAACTGAATTCATAAACCATTCTTACAACTAGGTTTCCTAGAACTAGAGAACCTATAAATGCAATGAAGCTTTGACCTATGTAACCAAAAGACGAAAGTGTTACAAACAAAGCACAGATTAGATATAAAATCTTAAGTAAATTTTCTATCAACATTTTTTTGAATGTTAAGAAATCATACATCCAACCCCAAAATTTTTTAAACTTTCCCTCTTTTGATTTGCTTAAGAATGTGAAGTGTAAAGCTATTGCACCACATACAGCAAGTACTGCCGAAATTATCATCCAAATTCCCAAACCAGTAGAATGTGATGAATATGCATCATATGGCATTTCAAAATCCCCCCTTTCGAATAGAATTTTATCATTAGGTTAATAAAAAAGCAATGTGAAAATTTAATATTACAAAATCATTACAGAGGTATTACATTTGTGTTAAAAATTTTTGCATTTATTGAATTGAGAGCACCTCTATGCTAAACTTTATATAAGTGAAAGAATGAGAAAAAGAGGAGAGGATATATTATGATGATGGGTCCAACTAAGAAAAAAGTCATTGCGACAGGTATTATAGCTTTTACAATCCCAGTTGTGTTAGGCAGTGTTGCTTTTATGCAATATAATAAGAAAAAAGAGGCTGAAATAGCAGAATTAAAGAGAAAAAGCGAAACAACTAAAGGATATGTGTTTGCAGATAATTTGTTAGAAGGAGACATTATTGCTGCAAGTGATCTTTTACTTGTCGATATAAAAGGAGAGAGTGCACCGATTGATTCATTCTCAGGAAGTAGAGATGAAATAGTTGGAAGAAGATTGAGAATTAATGCAGAAAAGAGGACAATTGTTACAGAGTCAATGCTTATGGATGAAGTTGACATACATCCTGAATTGAGTGAAAGATTACAAGAATTCAATATGCTTCTTTTACCTAGCGACTTAAATCAAGGTGACTATGTAGATATAAGAATTACTTTCCCAAGTGGAGAAAATTATGTTGTTGTAGCTGGAAAAGAAGTTAAAAAATTAGGAACTACTGTTGATTCAAATACAATATTCTTACAATTAGATGAAGAAGAAATTGTAAGAACAACAGCAGCAATATTAGAGTCATATATGTCTGATGGAATTAAAGTATATGTTACAAAATATGTAGAACCATCTGCACAATTATATAAATCAGAAAGAGTTGACTTTGTTAAAAAGTTTGAAGATACATTAAGGAACTTATATACAAAAAGAGAAGCTTTGATAAGTGGAGACAATGCTGATGTAGAAAAATACATTGCACTATACAGCAAGAATGAAGAAGATGCAGAAGCGATAAGAAAAGCTGTAGAAACAGGAGAAAACGTATTTGCAGAAGAAGACATAACAAATGCGGAAATAGCATCAATTATAGGATTAACAGAAAAACAAACAGCGGATATTAGAACTGCATTAGCTAAAAACGATACAAATGTTTTAAACATGTATAATGATAAACTAGTAAGAACAAGAGTAGATATGAAAGAAACATACCCTGTAAGAGAAAACATAGCAGTTGCTATAGCAGAAAACCCAAATATATTGGATGACTTAAAAGCAAGATATAATATTGAAGATTTAATGACTAAGAGAGCAAGAATTCAAACGTTTGCAGCATACAAGCTAAACGAAGAAACAGGAGAGATTGAAACAACAGAGGCTTTGAACAATATCCAGACAAACTTAAACAAAGAAATTGAGCTACAAAAATCAGAAAGAAAAGAATATCTTCAAGCATTGCTTTTAGATGAATAAAAAATAAAAAGTGCATAAGAGGAAACAAATTCCTCTTATGCAGATTTATGTAATTAGATTAGTGTGTTTTATCTATTATAATTAGGAGGAAAACAATATGAGATGTATTGGATTTATTGGGAAAACTAATAAAACAGAAATTGTGCAATATGTTGCAAAGATTATAAACTCGCTTGGAAATAAAGTTATGGTTATTGATGCTACAATGTCACAAAAAACAAGATATACTGTACCTACAATTGTTGGTACTGAGACGCAAAGTCAATATGTTGTTCAATATGATGGAATTGAGGTCGCAGTCGGTTTTGGAAATATGTTAGAACTAAAAAAATATCTTTTATCAAAAGGCGAGGATTTTAACGAGTATGATTACATATTAGTTGATACTGATATGGAAGAGATGATAGAAGAGTACGATTTGAAAAGTGCTAATAATATATTCTTTGTTTCATCATATGACAAGTATGATGTAATAAAAGGCATAGAGTTGCTTAGATTTATTTGTGCTTCTAAGAGAAGAGCAGATCCAGAAGGAACTTTATTTATTGAAAAGGTACTTTATTATAGCGAAATCAATTCTGCAGATGGTAGATATATAGATAGATTATCAGATAATCTACCAATTGAATGGGATTATACAACTATAAATTATCCTTATGACCAAGGAGATTTGTCAGTTAATATTCAAAATCAATATGCCGCAAAACTTGATTTGAGATTTTTAACTAAAGCATATAAGGAAGCCTTGGTCACAACAGTAAAGATGATAACAGGAGAACAAGAAGGTTCGCTTAGAAAAGTCATAAAAAATATTGAAAGAAATGCTAGATTTTCAGCATAGAAGGGGGAGAGAGTAAATGCCAATAGTATCTTTTTGGAGTCCAGAAAATTCTTCACAATTGTCAACGACTGCTGCAGCAGTTGCGGTTTCTGCAATGATACCTACAAAATGTCATTACAAATCAATTGTAACGCAAACACATTATTCGGATATGTCATTAGAATCTTCATTTTTTAATATGGACAAGCTAGGAAATAAAGGAAGCTTAGATATAGCAGACGTTGGAGTTGATGCACTAGACAGATTATTAAGAAGTAATAAACTTACTCCTGAAAATATTTCGAATTATGCTAAACCAATTGCAAAAGGAAGATTGGAATTATTATATGGAACATTTAAAAATGACCTTGATTCATATTCAAGGATTTTGGAAACTTTTCCATTGATTTTAGATTATGCAAGTCAATTTTATGATATTGTTTTGGTTGATTTAAATAAAGGGTATGATAGTCCAGAAGTAAATCAAATATTGCAAAAATCTGATTTGATAGTGTTATCAATGAGTCAAAATTTTCAAATATTAAAGAAAATATTTAAGAGCATGGAAACGCTTAAGATATTGCAAGAAAAACCAATTATTCCTGTACTAGGAAGATATGATAGATTCTCTAAATATAGTGAAAGAAATATTGCGAGAAATTTATTTAATTACAAGAAGAAAATTTATACACTTCCTTACAACACTCAATTTTTTGACGCTTGCAATGAAGGAAGAGCAATGAATTTCTTTGTTGAGAATATTCGTGCTGACATAGGGACAGACAGAAATGGATATTTTATATCGGAAGTTTCAGCATTAACAGATGCAATTCTAGAAAGTATAAAACCAAAACTAACAGATAGGTAAGGCATTTTGTAAAAATAGAGAGGTGGAGAAGCCCAATGATTTTAAACTATGCTTTGATTGCTGCTTTGATAATCGGTCTTTTAGTGTTCATATTATATTTGTTTAAGAAAACCGATTCGACAGCGGTACTAAGAGTAAACAAGGATGGTAGAACATACAACGTTGAACAAATGACTAGTTTTATCAAAGACAGAATGGATGAGATAACTCGTACAAATCTTTATGATATTGGTTTATCAGAAGAGGAAATGAGAAGAAGAAAAAATAAAAAGTATGAGTTGAAAAAAGCTTTAAAAGGATGTACATATGGAGATGTCAATGATAAAAAATATGTAAAAGAATTGATATTCGACTTGCTTCATAGAGAGTATGGAGTAAATCAAGTTAATATTACGAACGCTATCGATTTTGATAATATTGATAAACTAACAACGCAAGACAAATTTGATATACTTTTATATATGTACAAACAACAATATGGCTATAATGCTCTTAGTGAGTTAATAAAAAAATATAATCTAGATGAACTAAAAAAAGTATATGGTTCAACAATTGCATCATATGTTATAACTCCTGAAGAAATTGATGAGATATTCCAAAAAGAATATGAATACTTATCTTTTGAAGACAGATTAAATATCCTTTCGCAAAGAATATATCAAAATTATAAAGGTTATAGTGTAATAGATGAAGTTAGAGATATGAACATTGATGGTGTTTCTGGTGGCGTTTCTGGTCTTCCAGAGTCATTTATGTATCAAGTTGGACAACTAGGAGATTTTATAAAACAAACAAATGAAAGAACAATTCCTAAAGCTTATGATAGCGTATGGATATTCTATCATGGTAAATCAATTAGACTTGCATGCCTTTCATTTGGTTCTTTTGCAGAGCTAAGAAGAGTTTGTCAAAACATTTATAAATATAACAATCCAGGTCAGTTGTCTGATACAAACGGTTATAAGATAAATGAAATGAAAGATGGTTCACGTGTCGTTGTTTTAAGACCAAGTATGTCAGAATCTTGGGCATTCTTCGTAAGAAAGTTTGATACGCCAAATGCAGTATTAGAAAACTTAGTAAGACAACCAGGAAGAGAACCAGTAATAGAGCTATTAAAATTCTTGGTAAAAGGTGCAAGAGTTACTGCTCTTACTGGTGAGCAAGGTTGTGGTAAAACAACAATGTTACTTGCAATGATAAAATATATTTATACAACGTTAAACATAAGAGTTCAAGAGACAGCATTCGAGTTGCACTTAAGAAAAGTTTATCCAGATAGAAACATATTAACACTTAGAGAAACAGAAACAGTTTCAGGACAAGAAGGTTTGGACGTTCAAAAGAAAACAGATGGTGCGGTTAACATTCTAGGAGAGGTTGCAACAGATGGAGTTGCTGCTTGGATGATTCAGATGGCACAGGTTGCATCTAAATTTACAATGTTTACTCACCATGCTAAAACATTTGATAACTTAATACTTTCACTTCGTAACTCACTATTAAAAGTTGGTATGTTCCATAACGAAAAAGTAGCAGAGATACAGGTTGTTGGAGTATTAAACTTTGAAGTTCACCTAAAGAAATCTTATTCTGGTGACAGATTTATTGAAAGAATAACAGAATGTATTCCAGTAAAACCAAAGAATACATATAATCGTGATTATAAGAACGAGCCTACCATGGAAGGCAAGATGGACAAGTTCATGGATAACGCAACAGATTACTTTACAAAGATAACAGAAACAGAAACATACAAAGCAGTTAATATAGTAGAGTATGTTGATGGCGAATATGTAATAAGAAATCCAATTTCTCAAGAAAACATTGAAGCTATGAGAGAAAATATGTCAGAAGAGGACCAAGTAGCATTTGATGAATTCTGCAATGATTATTTTAGCGGTGTAGGATCAACAAGAAGAATAGTGGAATAATTAACACAGAAGAATTTGAGAAAAGGAGGATTATTGATGGATGCAAGATTATTGTTACTAATAGGCGTTTTGGTTCCATTTTCTTTCTTTACAATCATATTGATAGTATTTATGATTCGAAGAAAGAAAATAGCCAAAAGCCAAAGTGCTGTATTACAAAGATTGATAAATTCCGAAAGTTCAAAAGCAACGTCGGCATTTTATCAAAAAATGTATAACAAATTAGTAAATATTCCGTTTGTAAATCGTTACGTTTATAAGATTAGAAGAAGGCTAGAACTTATAAATAATGACGATGAATACATGATAAGAAATGATACAGCAAGAATAGCTTTAAAAAATATTTTTCTTGCGTTGGCATTCTCAATATTGCTAGCATATATAAATAGAGACGATTTATTTATGATGATGGTATCTATGATAGGTGTGTTAGTTGTAATAGAAAACATGACTGAGAGGGGAGTAAATAGGATAGAAGATAGACTATTAACTCAACAATTAGACTTTCTTTCAGAAGTTAGACATGCGTTCCATACAACTAACATGGTTGAGGAAGCGATATATGATGCTTCTATTATGGAAGAATACGAGATAACAGCGCAAGCAAATAGAATATATGAAATATTGATTTCAGCAGATCCAGAAATGGAACTAGAAAGATATTATGATGTTGCACCAAATAGATTCTTAAAAGCCTTTGCAGGTGTATCATATTTAACAAAAGAATTTGGTGATAGAAGAATTGGCGGTGTTTCATTATATTTAAAAGACTTAAACAATATAACACAAGAATTGCAGATGGAAGTATTAAAAAGAGATAAGTTAGATTACTTATTCAAAAGCTTAACATACATAGCAGTACTTCCAGTATTAGCAATAAAACCATTAGAAAACTGGGCAATGAGTTCATTTAATGCAACAATCGACTTTTACGAAGGAAAACTTGGTTTTCTAGTACAAATGCTTTTACTTGTTACAGTTTTTGTATCATATGCGCTTTTAACGAGAATAAAAGATAATGGAGGCAAGCAAAAAGTTTTTGCGACATCTCCGAATGATGTATGGCAAGAAAGAGTTTATAGATTACCAATAGTAGAAAATATTATAGACGGTTTAATACCTTCTGTAACATCAAAAAAATACAATGCAGTAAAGACATTGTTAAAAGACACAGCGTCAAGACTAAGAATTGAATGGCTATATGTAAATAGATGCATTTGTGCACTTGCAGGTTTTTGTGCAACAATAATAATAATAATGCAGATGCATAATTTGGCAGTAACGCAAATAATGTATTCAGCAACTAAGAGTGGTAATGGTGGCATGGGGCAAATGACCGAGCAAGATACAATAAATGCAAATGGTGTAAGCTCATTTGATAGGTATTTCTTAAATGTATTTATGGATGATAACAAATTTTTAAATGCAGTTAGAACAATGGAACAAAAAGATGCAATAAAGCTTATAACTAATGAAATGTTAAAAATCAGTAGTGCAAAATTAGATGCGGAAACAGCAGAAGGTTTTGCAAAAAGAATATATAGAGAGTTAGATAGCACAAGATTAGATAAATTAGATATTCAATATGCGATAATAGAATCAAGAATTGAATTACCAAGAGAAAATTTCACGAGTGAGTTAGCAGCGAAAATTATAAATCTTTCTAACGAAGAAGAATTAGATTATGTTACAGAAAAAACGATTAAAAAAGCGCTAATAGAAATATACAATTTACCACTTACTCAAGAGCAAGCATCTGCAGCAGCATCAAGAATTTATGAAAAGTTAAAAACATTAACAAGTGAATATTTTGCTTGGTATGAATTAGCAATTGCAATATTTGTTGGTTTGGTTATGTATCAAGCACCAATACTTATGCTTAAGTTCCAAAAGAGGATGAGATATATGGAAATGGAAGATGAAGTAATGCAATTCCAAACAATCATCTTAATGCTTATGCATATAGAAAGAGTATCGGTAGAATATATGTTAGAGTGGCTTGAGAGATTCTCAAATATATTTAAGGAACCACTTGCAAAATGCTTGAACAACTATGAAAGTGGAGCATACGAGGCATTAGAAGAATTAAAAGACGATGCACCGTTTAAACCGTTTGTGAGAATTGTCGAAAGCTTACAATCAGCAGTTGAAAGTGTTAAAATAACAGATGCATTCGACGAACTTGAAAGTGAGAGAGCTTTCTTCCAAGAGAAGAGAAAAGAAGCAAATGATAGATTAATAGCAAAAAAAGCAAAGATAGGAAAAATACTCGGATTTGCACCGATGGTAATGTTATTTGTTGGATATCTAATAGGTCCAATGATGATAGCAAGTTTGAGCGACATGGGAAGCTACTTTACAGATATGGGAGCTTCAATGTAATATTTAATTAGATTTCAAATTTTAAAATTTATATAACAAAAAGAAAGAAAGGGTGATTTTTTATGGATAATGCATCAAAAGCATTAATCATGGCAGGTGCTATATTAATAGCAGTTGCATTAGTAAGTTTGGGAGTTTATTTGTATCAATCAGCAGCAGGAAAGGTTAATGATGGTACAAGACAAGTTGATGCATCACAAATGTTGATGTTAAATAGCGAAATTGAAAAATTTGAAGGAATAATAAAAGGTTCTGAATTAAAGCAATTGGTACGTTTAATTAATGCAGATAACAAAAATCAGGTTTTTCCAACAGATTTAACAATAACAGATAGCAGTACAAACGCTAACCCAATTGCACTTAATGGTACTTCATATGAATTAGGAAGCACTAGAGATTCAGCTAATTATACTATAGGGATAGTATATAGTGCAGATGGTTGGGTTACTGGTGTTACAGTAAACTAAACTATTAATTAATCTTGCTACAGTTTTTTACTGTAGCAAGATGGATTCTATTTTAATTTGAAAGGAGAATTTGCGTTATGGAGAATGCGTCAAAAGCAATTATTATGGCAGGAGGAGTATTGATAGCTGTTGCAATAATTTCATTAGCACTTTATGCATATGCAACATATAGGGACTATGCTAATTCTTCAGAACAAATACTTTCAACTTCTCAAATAACGAGTTTCAATCGATACTATGAATCATTTGACACTACTAACAAGGTAAGAGGAATAGATGCTTTAAATATTTATAAAAAAGCTATGGATGACCACGAAAAAGATGAGTCACTTCAAGTTGAATATTCACCAAGCGATTTAATAAGTAATTTAGAGGGTGATTCAAGCAAGTTTTTAGATGAAGATTATGTGATTAGTTACAATTATGATAGTAGAGGCAAAATATGCAAAGTTAAAATTGAAAAACCATAAAGGAAAATAATTTACTTTTGGGGGTGTACGTCATGGATGATGTTGGAAAAGCGATAGTAATGGTTGGTCAGATACTATTATTTATATTAGCTTGCTCTGTTTCAATTGTGCTTTATAGTGCTATAAAAAATAATGTTGATATGGTTACTTTATATCATGATTATTCAAATAGGGGAGACTCCATAATTGCTTCTGATGAACAACAAAAAGCTAGGGTGGTTAAACCGGAAGAAGTTATTTTGGCAGTGTTAGATTTAAAAAATAAAGATGCAGGAAACAAAGTAAAAGTGCAAATAAGTAGTACTGGAAGCAGAACATATGAATATGATGAAGTTAATGATGCTATTACTGTGGGGAGCGGAGCAAGTTTTCCATACAATTCAACTAATTTACATCATGAATTAATAGATTTTATGAATAGAAGTTCAACATACAAATTAACTTATTCAGGAGACGAATTATATTACGAATTTTATAATTAAGAAAGGGTGTTATATATGGGAGATTCACTAAGTGTTATTTTTGCTACAATAGTAGCTGCAATTATAATGTTTCTTTTTCCAATGCTAGATACTTGGGAAAGGCAAGACGATTTGTCATATATAGCAGCATATACTTCAGTTGTAAATACTGTCGATTCTGTACGTAATACAGGTAGATTAACAGCTGACATGTATAATAACTTAATAACTTCACTAAACGCAACAGGAAATAGATTTGATATTCAATTAGAACATAGAGCTGCAGAATATGTAAATGCTGGTGCTAATAAATATGAAGTTGTTTATTTAAATCATTATACTCAAGATATAGAAAACGCATTAAACACTTCTGGCGAATATCTTGACTTTAGAAAAGGTGATTATTTCTACATTTCAGTAAAGAATAGAAATAGAACGCAAGCCACAGTTTTAAAACAAAATTTATACAACACAAAATTAGAAACGTTTAAAATTGGTATACCATATGGAGGACAAATTAGAAATGAATATGTTAGATAAATTTTTGATTTTTAAGGAGGTGTATTTATTATGAAAATTCAGCATTACGCAATAATTTTTATAATAATTATACTTCCTTTTTCTATTATATGCAAAAATAAGGTTGATAAAAAAATTGATGTGCTAAATGAACAAACAAGAATAAATAATGCATTAGATACTGCAACATCTGATGCTGTTGATACTTTAATTGAGTTAAATGATGAATTTTATGCATTATATGATGGAAAAACTTTAGATGTAACACCTGCCATTGCAAAAGAAGGAATAAAATCATTTTTCAAAACACTTGCGGTAAACAATACATTACCTTTTACAGCAGATGAGAACTATGCGGAAAACTATTTTAGCCCATATATTCCTGCAATTGTTATTGTTGCATATGATGGTTTCTATATTTATTCGGTTGATGACGACGGAGGAGAATATAAGTATGTTCTATCTCCTAAAATTCCTTATGCATATGAAGAAGATGGATATATAATTAATTTTACATTAGGAAATACAATTAAACTTTATGCAAAAAATGGTGTTTTGTATGAAGGAGAATTTAAAAATGCACATATAAATGATACAGAAGTAATTGACGAATATGATATATATGAAAACATTTTAGGAAGTAGTACACTTACTAAGCTTCCACAATTAACAACTAATATGTCTTTAATAGTGTATGCACTTACACAAAATACATACTTTGATGACTTGCCAGATTTTTTAAAGTCTAGTAATGCGAATGTTTCTATGTTACAAGATTACGATGACAAACATTCAGATGACGGCACAAACACACCATTAGATTATTCAGACGATGTTAGTGAATTTAATATAAAAAGAAGAAGTGTTATTATAAATACAATTGTAGAAGTGTTAAATGACAAAATAAATAATCATAATAGATATGCCGATATGATGGGAGTTACATATGATTTTTATTTGCCAGAAATAGATGATGCTGAGTGGATAAATGCAGTAGATGATGTTTCAATTATGGCATTTATGCAAGGTCTTCCAACTGGTACAGATACATATTATAATAGTTATGCATTAGGTGCATCTAGAATAGTAGAGGCAACATATATATATGGAACAGCAGACAAAAAATATCATCTATCAAGATGTCCATTATTAAATGGAGAATTTGACGCAGATGGTTTTCCAATAGACGGTGGAGCAGTCAAAGAAATGTTTTTAAACAAGATAGATGCAGCAAAAGAAGGATACAATCCTTGCTTGGTATGTAAACCTTAAGCATAATGAAGTTATTAAAAAAACGGGACAAAAAGTAATTTTATCTTATACCTTAGTCTTAAAAATAATATTGAAAAGGAATGCTTGAAGAAAGCATTCCTTTTATTTTATAGTTGAATTTGTTATTATTCAGTCTCTTCGCAAAAGTTTTTATTTTAGTTACTAAAGAACAACCGCCATTTTTGTCTAAAAACAAAAGAAGTAGAACTCGTTTTGTAAAATGATTTTTTTACTCGAACATATATAAACCTGAATAGTAATTTGAATGTTACATTGTTATAGAAATCTTTTTTTAGTCAATTGCATATACAGATACCGTTAAAGAATTTTCTGTTGAGCTTGAAGAAAATTTCAAATCTTTCCCACTTGTGTTTTTAAACTTGAAATCTAAATTACTTTGAAGGCTAACTGTTGCATCTTCATTTTTAGGAACATATGCTACCGGCACACTATGATGATGTCTTTCTGTGATATCAATTTTTAAATTTTTTACTGCATTATATAAGGTAGAGCTAAGCTGACATACACCACCACCATATCCTTTATCATGTTTGCCATTACTTAACAAGATTGTTGCTTCTTTAAAGCCATCAGATGGTCCATAAGGTCCACAAACTTCGTTGTAAGAGAAAGTGTCACCGTCTTTTAAAACGTATCCATTTAATCTGTCACGCACAATTGTTATGTTATGATATCTGTTAGGATCAGATGTAAGAATCTTTGTAGTATAAGTTGCAAGCAAGTTGTTATTTTGTTTTTGAGGTTCACTATTTAAATCTATATTATTTGCAATGTAATCCTTTTTTTCTTCTGATGCATTTGTGTTTTTTGAATTCGAATTAGTTCTATCACCACTAAAAATATAAATTTGATTTTCTTCTGTTTCATCTGGAGTATTGGCATTATAGCCTAATCTACTATATAAATTATTATCTGTACTCGTATCGTTTTCTGAAATATTATTATTTCCACAAGCCGTCAAGAGGAGAGAGAATAGAGCAATAATTATAATTTTGTAAATCATTTTTATCACCTCTACAATTATATTAACCAGATATAATATTAAAATTCGTATTAATAATTAGAAGGTTGTACATAATATGTAAGAAAGAGAAGTTAGTGATTTCAAAAGAAAAAATGTTTGCTTTTTTACTTAAAAAGCATTGACAAAGAAATTATGTTCGTATATTATAATACATGTATTAAGAACAGTCGTTCTTTTGGAGGTGCTTTTATGAGAATAAAAAATTTAAAAAGATTTATAATTTCTATGACAATATTATTTACTATAATTTCATTTTTATGTAGTTTGTTAACTAACAAGGTATTTTCATATACCGTTCCAGAATATGAAAAAATAGTAGTTTCAAAAGGCGACACTCTCTGGTCAATCGCAAGTGAATTAAATGGCGATATAAGAGAAAATATATACGAAATAAAAAAGATAAATAATCTAAAAACATCATACATATATGAAGGGCAAGAACTACAATTACCAATAAAATAAATATCTATACTATTTTGTATAAAATAATATAGATGCTTGTATAAATATGAAATTTAAAAAACTGATTAAAACAAAATATGCAATTAGAGTTGCATAACTTATATGTGTTAATTTATTTCGAATTATAATTAGCAAGCGGATTGTTTTCAACAGCTTCTCTTATTTGTGAATTATCAACATGAGTATATATTTCAGTAGTAGCTATACTTTCATGGCCTAAAAGTTCTTGTAATGCTCTAATATCTACATTGCCATATTGATACATAAGAGTCGCAGCAGTATGTCTTAATTTATGAGTAGAAAACTTATCTCCAAGGCCAGGTACCATCTTTAAATACTCTTTTATAATATGTTGAACCATACGTCTACTTATACGTGTTTTCTTTTCACTTAAAAATAAAGCTTTTTTATCTTGTACACTTTCATCATACGGTCGTACATTTAAGTAATCTTTTATAGCATCCATACAAGCTTTATTTAGATATATAGTTCTTTCTTTATTACCTTTACCTATTACGGTTAAAACAGCATCATCAAATTTAATATGGTCGATATCAATACTTACAAGCTCTGAAAGACGCATACCACAATTTAAAAAAAGTGTTACCATCGCATAGTCACGAGCAATATTATCATGTTGTCTTCCTGTTAATTGCTTGTTTTTAACTTGGTCGAGTAGAGTAGTGCTTTGCTCCAATGTTAAATATTTTGGCAATCTCTTTCCAAGCTTGGGCGATTCCAATTCTTTGGCTGGGTTATCATCAATAATTTTTGCTTTAACATGCAAGTACTTAAAAAAGCTTTTCAAACTTGAAACTTTACGAGCACGAGTAACTGCCGAATCATTACAAACATCTTTAAGATATGTCATGTATTCGTATATATCATTTAAATCAATCAAATTCAAAAATTTAGAATCAATATCAGAAATATCGGTAACATCTTCTAAAGAAATTTTTTTGTTATTTAAAGATGTATATTTCATATACTTTAAAAAATTAGTTAAATCATAATTATATTCATTTATAGTATTTTTAGATTTATTAAGATTGGCATTATAATTTAAGTAATCTCTTAAAATTTTGCAACTATTAGGATCATGCATAATAAAACCTCCTATATATAATCAAGTTTTACTTGAATTAGTAGTAAAAAAAATATCATTTCTAAAATATAGTTATTATTCAAAATTAAAAATAGAAAATATGTATCGAATGTAATTGTATTTTATAGAAATGTAGCTTAAGAGTAAGTGTGCTCCATAAAAATACTACTGTTCAGCATTTATTATAAGTTAAGGCTGAATAGTAACAAAATATATAATTATTAGAAACAAACTTATACTACTATGTTATCATTCTAAGTTTTAAAAGTAAATATATGAAAATTGAAAAAGGCAAACTTTTCAGGTGATAAAGTGTTATAAATAGTATTAAAAAAATACACTAAAAATTTACGCAATAATTTTCTGGAAAATATTGACCGGTAGTAACTATCGATGTATATAATATTGTTGAAAAATAAAAAAGGAGAGATAAATTTGAAAAAATATGTATTATTATTGTTATTTACAAAAGATTATTACTAATAAAAAGAAAGAAAAAGCCGTTTGTCAATTTATATAATGGAATAGGCGGTAAGATTGAAGAAAATGAAACAGTTCAAGAAGCAACAATAAGAGAATGCATGGAAGAAACAAAATTTGGCACAGTTTATAAAAGAAATATTAGATATAGAAGGTATAAAAAAGTTTTATTAGTTGACAAAAATGTAGAATGATGATCTCATACGAACGAAATACATTCTCTGAAATAAACAAATTGTGTCCAAATTCAAAAGAAGAAATTGATAATTGGATAAATACACTTTAAATTTGTAAAACAAACTTGTTATTTTATCAATTAGCAATAAAAATATTTTAATGTAAAATAAGTGGGTGTTAAAAATGATGCTTGATCCTATTTCGTATATTGAAGAAAAAAGAAATTTAAAATTGGTTAAATTATATGAGGAAAAAAATTATTTAGAACAGTACATAACCGACTATAAACAGGGAAAAATTAAAAACGAAAATTGTCATGTAAGCTCTTCACCAGGTATTATATCCAGTGTATATGAAGAATATTTAGCTGAATTAAATAGTTTAATAGAACAAAAAGAAAGAGAACATAGAACTGAGAAAAAATACATAGAATTAACTGATTTTAGGGACATAGACATGTTTTTGCAGGACAATAACTGCTTGCATGGTACTAAGATTCATAAGATATTTAATAAAAATGGCATTGCTAAAATTATTATTAAAGATGATGAACAAGAAATAGAAATTTGCTTTTATGAAGTAGATGAGTTTACGATGATTTATTTTACAGACAAAACTTATATAGGTAGTGTTCATATAAAAGAAATAGATAAAAAAGTAAAATTCGAAATTAATGACAATGTAATTTATATTTCAGCCAAAAGCATGAAACTGAAAACATTGGATTTGGATAATACCATATATACTTATGTTTCTGTAAGATATGAAGAAAACCAAGAGAAAACGTTTTATTATATTTCAAATATAGAAAATTTGTCTATAGGAGATTATGTTTATGTTCCAGTGAGAAATTCTTCCCGCCCTGCTATTGTAGAAAATATAGAAAAATTCTCATATAATGATGTTCCATTTCCAATAAATAAGACAAAAACAATTATTAGAAAAAGCTCTAAAATAGAATATGAAAATTATAATAATAACGAAGAGGTTAATATATTCGAAAAAGATTATGAAGATGATTATGACGAATTTGATACTTTTAAATTTAAAGACTATTCTACTATAATAAAGCGA
>CAUGFN010000028.1:0-16819 GCA_959598745.1 uncultured Eubacteriales bacterium | reverse complement strand
ACATTCCATGTTAGTAGCCTAATTTATACTGTCCAACTTTTTGGGTTCAGTACAAATTTAATCCGGTTCCTTTTTGTCTTCATTTAACCTCTCTCGAAGTGAATGTCAGAGACAATTTGTCTCATTTCTCTTTCGTTTTTCTCGATATCTTTAAGAAGTGCAATTTGTACACGAGCTCTTCTAAGATTATCACCATCAGAGTCTACACCAAAATATCTGTTGCAGTCAATATGGTCATCAAGGAAGCGAATTGCAAGCTCATATGTCATAAGCCATACAGAGTCTACAAGAAGGTTTGCTTCTCTCTCAGTAAGACTTGTAGAAGATATAAAACCTTCGCAAAAAGCCTTAAAGTACTCAATGTTTATCCTTACTTTTTGAGGATTATTGCTCTCCTCAGATTCGGTGTTACAAGCGTATCTCACCGCATCGCCAAAGTCATAAAGAATAGTACCAGGCATCACAGTATCAAGGTCTATCATGCACTTTGCCTTGCCAGTATACCTGTCAAAAAGAACGTTGTTCAGCTTCGGATCGTTGTGAGAAACTCTCACTGGTATTGCTCCGAGTCTGATTGCATCCGTTATAACGCCGACTTTCTCTGTGCGTTTGGGCGATATGATGAACTCGATCTCTTCTTTACAATCTCTACACCTTGTTTGCAAGAAAGCATCCGGGGTGAAATAGATTGATGTGATTCGATTTACCATCTTTCCGAGTCTTGCCGATGTGTTATGGAAATTAGGTATTGTTTCCACAAGGCAACTTGCGTCAAAGTCTGAAAGTGCCTGTGCAAAGTCACCTATTGCTTCGCCGAGCGAAGTTAAATCACTTGCATCGGAAATTTGATTTTTCACATCTGATTCGATGAAATTCATAAGACGCCAGCAAGCACCATTATCTGAGTAAATATACTCACCATATTCAACATTCTGGAATTTTTCTTTCACTTTTTTAAAGTGAATTGTTTCTTTGCCTTTTTGGGTAATATGTTCCGTCACTCTCGAAATGTTATTCATCAGTTCTTTCGGCTTTTTAAATACATTGGTGTTTATTCTCTGAAGTATATACGATACAAAACCGTTATCGTTGTGCATCGTTACAGAAAAAGAACGGTTGATTCTGCCGTTAGAAATGATTTCTAACCCTGTGATGTTGCCTATAGAAATCTCGAATTTCGATAGCAAATCCTTGATTTCGCTTGTGAGTTGCTGAGAAAATTTGCTAACTTCCATATAAGTTTCCTCCTACCAATACATTGGTTTTTTATAATGATTTATGCGTACGCGTATTATATTATCACATTTTTTGCATTATGTCAATATAACTTCCATTTTATTACATTCACTTTACTATTATTCTTCCCATATTTATAAAAACTACTAAACAGTAGTATTATTATGGAGCACAACGTGATACGCTATATATTTTTACGCATAATTACATTCAATGCATGTATTAAATGTAAAATTGCAATTGTCTTTTCCGATTCATACTACAAAAAAAGAGCCTAAAGCTCTCTTTTAATATTTCATTTTTTCTATAACATATTTTCTATTTTCTGCTTTGAAAATTGCTGTTCCAGCGACAATAATATTTGCGCCCGCCCTTTTTACTTCTTCAACGTTTTCTAAGTTTATTCCCCCGTCTACTTCTATATCTATCTCTCTAGAAATTTCTCTTAGCTGTTTAACTTTTTCTAAACATTCCGGTATAAGCTTTTGACCACCAAATCCCGGTTCCACCGTCATTACGAGTATCATGTCTGCTTTATCTATGTAGGGTAAAATCTCCTCTATACTAGTATTAGGTTTAATAGCAATTCCGGCTCTAATCTCATGTTCATGTAATTTCTCTATAATCGCATTTGCACGTTCTTCATCGGTAACTTCTATGTGAAAAGTTACTGTATCAGATTCTAAAAAATCATCAATCCAATCTTCTGGGTTTTCTACCATTAAGTGTGTATCTAATGGTAAATTAGTTGCCTCATTTGCTATCTCTAGCATATCTATTCCCGGAGTTTTGTTATTAACAAACTCTCCATCCATAACATCAATGTGTATATAATTGGCTCCCGCCTCTTCTACACTTTTTATTTCTCTTTCTAAATCATCAAAATCTGCCGCCAAAATGGACGGAGCCACACTTACCATCTTTTCTCTCCCCTCAACTTTTCATACAATTCCACATATCTATCATATCTGCCTTTGTCTATTTTTCTCTTAGAAACTGCTTTTTTTATGCCACAATTTATTTCTTTTATATGACTACAACCTCTATATTCACAATTTTCTTTAAAAGGTGTAAACTCAATAAAATACTCATCCAATTCCTTATAATTTATTCCTTGCAATTCAAAAGATGAAAAACCAGGAGTATCTGCTATATAACTATTTTGTGCAAATTCAAATAGTTCAACAAACTTAGTTGTATGTTTTCCTTTTTCTAATTTTTCTGATGTGTTTCCTTCCGGACTAACTGCCTCGTTAAAAATATTATTTGTAAGTGCTGATTTTCCAACTCCAGAGTTGCCTGTAAATGCTGTTATTTTATTATTTAGCACTACAGCTAATTTTTCAATTCCTAAGCCATTTTTAGCATCAGTTGTTATTACCTGATAACCTATATTTTCATATGTCTCAATTATATCTGTATAATCCGAATTTAAATCTATCTTGTTTATACAGATTATTGGTTCAACGCCATTTTTCTCTGCCATTATAATTTGCTTATCAACAAGCATCAAATCCGGCTTTGGATTTGTTGTTGCCAGCACGATTATAAACTGATCTATGTTTGCAATTGATGGTCTTACAAATTCGTTCTTCCTTGGATATATTTTTTCAATTACTCCATCATTTATCTCAACAATATCTCCTACTATTGGACTCATTTTTTTAAACTTAAAAATTCCTTTAGCCTTACATTCCACTTTATCAGAGTCTGTCTTAACTATATACAAGTCGGATTGAACTTTTGTTATAATCCCCTTCATTTTAAACTCTCCTACTTTACTACAATATTTGTTCTGAATCTAAAACATCATCTATATATACCTTTACCATAGCACCTTGAGAATAAGTTACAGGCACTGTGATAGTTCCGTCACTACGTTTATGTCTTTTTTCATATTCATACTTTTTACCACCAACTGCTTGACCTTCTAATACAACTTTAACAACGAAAGAATCTCTTTCTCCTTTTGAAGATAAATCAATTGATATATTAATCTTCTTCGTATCATCTTCTTTTTTAGGTGTAACTGTTGGTGTTGGCGTTGTTTTACCATCTTCCGGATTTTGATTTTCACCTGTTCCATTTAATCTATTTATAACAACTACAACTTCTGTCAATTCTGATTCATAAGTATCTTGCTCTGGTGTTTGACTTAATACAATTCCATCTTCCTTTGAAGCAGTTGACACATATGTTACAACTGGTATTAAATTTGCATCTGATAAGATTTGTCTAGCTTCACTCTCTGTTCTTTCAAGTACATTTGGTATTTTTACCAAACCGTCTCCGGAAGCACCTAAACTTACATATACTTTAACAGTTGAACCATCTGGCACCTCTGTATTTACAAGAGGATCTTGTCTAATAATCTTTCCTTTTTCGAAAGTGTTACTGTATTCGCTTGCTTCTTCATATACTAAACCCATAGCTTCTATTTTCGCTTTAGCAGCATTTGTGGTTGTGAAAGATGTAACATCAGGGACCAAAACTGTTTTTTGACCCAAACTAACTCTTACATCAACTGTTGCCCCCTGCTTTAACCTATAATTTTCAGCATATTGTTGCCATACAACATATCCCCTTGGATACTCATTATTAATCACATCCGTTTTTTCACCAATGCTCAATCCCTTTTCTGTTAATACTCTACTTGCCTCTTCTAAGCTTGCTCCAACAATATTAGGAACTGCTATATCTTTAGAACCTTCCCCGAGTATTTTCCAACTTACGAACTGTCCAAACTTCATACATCCAATAAATAATAAAACAACAAAAGCTAGTATAAATATTAATCTAACCACAGCCATTGATTTTGTTACTTTTTTCTTCTTACTCATATTATCATCTTCCTGTTCGCTTTTATATTTATTTATTTTTTCCAATGTCGATTTTTGTATCGTAGCATTCGCAGCATTTTCAACATCTGCAATTGATATCCTTTGAGTTGGACAATCAAATTTTGACTTTTCATCCTTTGCCACTTCTAAATCCGGATTACTCAAAACCGATTGTAAATCCTTATACATTTCAGCCGCGCTTTCATATCTTTCGCTAGGATCTTTCTTCATAGCCTTCATTATGATATCGTTCACAGCCTGAGGCAAGTCTTTGCATAATTCGATTGGTTCTTTTGGGGTTTCTTGCAAATGTTTTAAAGCCACCGCAACTGGTGTTTCGCCATCAAACGGCAATTTTCCAGTACACATCTCATATAGCACAACGCCCAAAGAATATATATCTGATTTTTCATCAGTATATCCACCTCTTGCATGCTCTGGTGAAAAATAATGTACACTTCCTATTGTACTACCGAAAGCATTTATAGTCGAATTTGAAACAGCCTTAGCAATACCAAAATCAGTGACCTTAGCTACGCCATCTTTAGTTATTATTATATTGTGTGGCTTGACATCTCTATGCACAATATGATTTTGGTGAGCTTGACTAAGACCAGATGCAATTTGTGAAGCAATACCAACAGCTTCTCTCCAAGGTAGCTTTCCTTTTTCTTTTATTATTTCCTTTAAAGTCTTTCCCTCGATAAGTTCCATAACTATATAATGTAATCCATCCTCGTTTCCAACATCATATATAGAAACTATGTTAGGATGAGATAAGCTAGCAGCAGACTGTGCTTCAACTTGGAATCTCTTTATAAACTCAGCATCATTTGCAAATTCGTCTCTTAAAACTTTAACAGCTACATACCTGTTAAGTAACTTGCATCTTGCTTTATATACAGTAGCCATTCCGCCACTGCCTATTTCCTCTAATATTTCATATCTATTTCCTAATACTTTACCTATGCAATTCATACGCTAACCTCCACTAATCCATATGATATACTAGTATAACACTTATATTATCATAGCCACCTTCACTGTTTGCTCTTTCAATTAAAGTTTGACATGCCAACTTAGGATTATCAATATTTTCAAGTATTACATCATAAATTTCATCTGTTTCTAACATGTTAGTAAGACCGTCACTACAAATCAGTAACACATCTCCTTTTAAGAAGCCCTTTGTAATAATATCAGGCTTGACATTTTCTTCACAGCCGAGCACCTTAAGTAAAACATTTTTTTGAGGATGCACTTTTGCTTCTTCTTTCGTAATACTGCCACTCTGAACAAGCGCTTCAACATAAGAATGGTCTCTTGTTAGTTGCCTAATAATATTTTTTCTCACTCTATAAAGTCTACTATCACCAATGTGTCCAATGTAAACTTTATTTCTAAAAGTAATTGCAACAATAATGGTCGTTCCCATTCCTGCATATTCGTTTGTACCTTTTGACTTGCTATAAACAAAGTTATTAGCCTCTGATATAGCATCATCGATAAGCTTTTCAATTTCTTCTCTCTCTAAAGAAATCGATGTCCAGCGCTTAGTTATGTACTTCTTAATAAAATCAATCGCTGTACTGCTTGCAACACTACCAGCATTGGCTCCTCCCATACCATCTGCAAGAATAAACAATTTTAATTCGCTGGTATTATCAGGAAGATAGATTCTATCTTGATTTTCTTTTCTTTTTCTTCCAATGTCACTCACACCGTAGTATTGCACAAACACTCACCTCTCTCTTTTAGTATTATATATAAATTAACAAATTTAGTCAATATAACTTAATTGCTTCCTTTTTTATCTCTTACCAATTGGCCACAAGCAGCTGCAATATCTGAGCCTAGCTCTCTTCTGACAGTTGCAACAATACCTTTTTCGTTTAGCAAATCTCTAAATGCTAAAATCTTTTCCGTACTGCTCTTTTCATATATACCATCCTTGATTTTATTCACAGGAATTAAATTTACATGACATAGCATGCCTTTTAGAAGTCTTGCCAAATGAAGAGCATCTTCTCTACTATCATTTACTCCATCTACTAAAGCATATTCAAAAGTTATTCGTCTATTCGTTTTTTGTATATATTCTTTGCATGCAGGTATAAGCTCATCTATGTTATATGTTTTATTTATTGGCATCATATTTGACCTTACTTCATTTCTACTACTATGTAGAGAAATACAAAGATTACATTGTATATTCTCATCTGCAAGTCTCTTTATTCCTGGAATTAGTCCGCATGTAGAGATACTTATATGTCTAGCACCAATATTCAAACCTTTTGGATCGTTTATAAGTCTAACTGCTTTTATTACATTATCGTAATTATCCATTGGTTCTCCAATTCCCATGAATACTACATTTGATATTTTTTCACCAGAATGTTTTTCTATCTCTAGTATTTGACTAACGATTTCACCTGGTGTCAAGCTTCTTATAAATCCAATTCTAGCAGATGCACAAAAATTACAACCCATCTTACAACCAACCTGATTTGAAACACATGCTGTATTGCCATATTTGTATTTCATGATAACGCTTTCTATAGCATGTCCATCATTTAGTTTAAAAAGATATTTTATTGTACCATCTACTGATTTTTGAAAACTATCTACTTCTAAAAGTTTTAACACAAATTTTTCTTTCAATTTTTGAATCAATTCTTTTGACAAGTCTGTCATCTCATCAAAACTATCAACACCACGATAAAGCCAAGCAAAAATTTGCTTAGCTCTAAACTTCTTTTCTCCTAATTTAATTATTTCTTCATCCAATTCTTCTTGTGTTAAATCTCTAATGTTTATCATTTTATCAGATCCTTTTTGTTTATAGTCTTTGTAATACTGCTATAAAAAATCCATCTGTATCATTTATGTGTGGATATAAATTTATTTTTTCTAACAATTTATACTCGGTATGTTTCATTAAAAATCTTTCGATTTGTTCTTCGTTTTCTCTTTTGAAAACTGTGCAGGTGCTATAAACAAGTCTTCCACCAGTTCTAAGATATTCTGAACATGTGTCTAATATTTGTGATTGAATTTCTACCATTTCATCTATATCTTCTACTTTTCTAGTCCATTTTATATCTGGTTTCTTTCTTATTACACCAATACCTGTACATGGCACATCAAGCAAAATTCTATCATAATGTCCATTAAATGCTGTAGTGTATTCACTAGCATTTTTAACATTAGCCTTTATAATGTCTATTCCTAATGTCTTTGCTGCCTCTTCTACAAGTCTTACTCTGTGAGGATGTATATCCCAAGCATCAACTCTTCCCTTATTTTCCATAAGTTGCGCTATATAAGTTGTTTTTCCTCCTGGTGCACTACAAGCATCCAATATTTTTTCGCCAGGCTTTGGATCAAGTTTTAAGCATGCAAGCTGCGCTGCCTCATCTTGAACTGTATAAAGTTGTGTTCCAAAATCGGTTAATTTTTTTACCTTTATGCTATCTTGTAAATTGCCTTTTCTGCAATCAACTCTCTTAAGTCTTAACAGATTGAACAAATCATCTCTACTCGTTTTTAACAAATTTGCTCTAATTGTTATATCTGGTTTTATGTTGTTTGCGTTTAAAAGCTCTGTAACAAACTTTTTGTCATACTCCTTTAAAAGCTCATCTACTAACCAAAGTGGATGTGATGTTACTATAGAAATTATCTCATCTTCTAAAAGTGCCTTCGTTGAAAGATGTTCGAGTAATTTATCCATTTCATTTTTTTCTATCTTTCTTAATATTGCATTAACAAATTTTGCAGACATTTCATGTCCATATTTCTTTGCTAATTTAACACTTTCATTTACTGCCGCACTCTCTGGGATTCTATCTAAAAACACTATTTGATAAATTCCAATTCTCAAAATATTTAAAATCCATGGTGATATTTTTTGCATTTTTATGCTTGAATGCATCTTTATGATTTCATCTATAGTTATCTTCCAAGTTAAAACACCATATACAATCTCTGATGCTAGTGCTTTATCTAAATCTATTAAATCTGATTTATTAAATTCTTTATCGATTTCTATGTTTGCATAGCCCTCGCCAAATTCAACTTTGTATAAAATATTCAATGCTAATTCTCTTGAATTCATGCTTTTCTCCTTTGTTTTACATATCTGTTGGTTTTTCAGTAGATACTCCAAAATAGTACTCGATAGCCTTTATAATTCTATCACAAGCAAGTCCATCTCCATAAGGATTTGTAGCTTTGCTCATCTTTGCATATTCTTCTTTGTCTGTTAATAGTTTTGTAGCTTCTTCTACTATCAATTCTTTGTCTGTTCCAACAATCTTTACAGTTCCTGCTGTTACAGCTTCTGGTCTTTCCGTTTCTCTTCTTAATACTAATACTGGTTTTCCAAGTGAAGGTGCTTCTTCTTGAATACCACCAGAGTCTGTAAGAACCATGTATGATCTGTTAATTAAATTATGAGTAGTTATAACATCTAATGGTTCAATTAGATGTACATTCTTTGTGTTTCCAAGTATTTCTTTTGCAGTATTTTGTACTGCTGGATTTAAATGAACTGGATATACAACTTCAACATCTTTATTCTTTTCTGCTAATTCTTTAACTGCAAGACAAATATTACGAAGAGGTTCACCTAAATTTTCTCTTCTATGTGCCGTCATGAATATAACTTTTTTATTAAAATCAATCTTTGAAAGAACTGGATGTTCAAATTTATAATCACTTCTAACAGTAGTTTTTAAAGCGTCGATAACTGTATTTCCTGTTATATATATATCCTCGTTTGATATCATTTCTTTTAGTAAGTTGTTCTTATTATTTTGTGTTGGTGCAAAATACAAATCTGCTATTTGAGTTACAAGTTTTCTGTTCATCTCTTCTGGATATGGTGAATACTTGTCATAAGTTCTAAGTCCTGCCTCAACATGTCCAACTCTTGTCTTTGTATAAAAAGCTGCAAGTGCTGCCGCAAATGTTGTAGTTGTATCTCCATGAACTAGTACTATATCTGGATTTTCTTTATTTATAACTTCTGTTAAACCTTCTAAAACTTTTGATGTTATGTGAGTAAGTGTTTGACAATCTTTCATTACATTTAAATCATAATCCGGCTTAATATTAAATGCCTCTAAAACTTGGTCTAACATTTGTCTATGTTGTGCTGTAACGCATACAACCGTGTCAATCTCTTTATGCTCTTTTAAATGTTGTACAAGTGGGCACATTTTAATAGCCTCAGGTCTTGTACCAAATACTAACATGACTTTTAATCTATCTGATTTTGGTTTTATTTCTTCTTTAGTTTTTAAATTCATAGTTTGATTTTCCTTTCTAGCATTAAATATATCTCTCGAGCCTAACACTGACAAAATAGCGAGTATCATGCCAAGTGCGACAATCTTCCAAATATCACTTTCTAAAATTATTACAGCAAAAATTCCTAAAAGAGCTGTGATTGCGTACAATATAATGACAGCTTGCCTTTGAGAAAGTCCTGCATCAATAAGTCTATGATGTATATGACCTCTATCTGCTTGCATTATAGATTTATGATGTGCAAGTCTTCTACAGATAGCAAAAAGTGTATCAAATATTGGAAGTCCAAGTATTACTACTGGCAATACAATAGTCATTACAGTATATGTCTTAGCAAGACCAATCATAGAAAGTGTTGCTAAAACAAATCCTAAAAAGTTTGAACCAGCATCTCCCATAAAGGTTTTAGCCGGATTAAAATTGTATGGTAAAAATCCAATCAATCCGCCAAGTAGTGCTGCAACTAAAACTATAGCAATTTCACTTGCACCATTTAAAATAAAGATAACAAGCAATGATAATGTTGAAATTGCTGAAACACCAGTTGCAAGACCATCTAATCCATCAATTAAATTTATTGCGTTTGTGACACCAACAAGCCAAAAATAAGTTATTATTATTGAAAGTACGTCATTAAGTCCGTATAAAACTAGAAATGGAATGTTGATATAACAAATTCTAAGTCCGCTTGCAATAACGCAAGCTGCTGCTAGTGATTGGCCTAAGAATTTCATCCATGGCTTTATATTTTTTGTATCATCTATAAAACCAACAGCTGCTACTATACCTGCTCCTAGGAAAAAGCCAAATAAATTTGGCATATTAGAAACATTGCTAGTAAGTAAAACAAATAAAACTGCTATAAAAAATGCTAATATAAATGACAAACCACCAATTCTTGGCATTGGTTTTGCATGAATCTTTCTTGCATCTTTTGGTATATCTATCGCACCAACCCTAAATGCAAGTTTTATTGTCATCGGAGCAAAAATCGCCGAAGATAAAGCTGCCAAAACAAAAGCTATTATACTATTAATTACCATAATTTCTCACAACTTGCTAATCGCAAATTGCTCTCCTCCTTACTTTTTATTCTCGTACTCTGTTATCATATCCACTCTTGTTTGGTGTCTACCACCCAAGAACTCACTGTTAAGCCAAATATAAACTATTTCTTTTGCTGCCTCAATTGTTATCTCATCAGCAGCAAGTGCAATCATATTTGCATTGTTATGTTCCTTGCAAAGTCTTGCTGCTTTCATCGTTGCAACATTTGCACATCTTATTCCTTTTACTTTATTTGCGGCAATATCCATACCAATTCCACTACGACAAATTAAAATTCCCGCCTCGCACTCGCCACTTGCAACACTTTCAGCAGTTTTAAAAGCTATTTCAGGATAATTCACAGATTCCGTCGAAAATGTGCCAAAATCCTTAAACTCGATTTCTCCTTCAAACTCTTTGATTATTTCATCTTTCAATAGGTATCCACCATGATCAGCTCCAATCGCAATCATTCTTTTACCTCCTTATCCAATAGCAAATCTATACAATGATTTAATTCTTTTGCACACGCAGAATACACTTCTAATGATTCGCCAAAAGGGTCATCGATATTTCCTGTTAATCCAACATACTCTTTTAAAGGATATGTCTTACCTTTAGAATCAGGATTTACTCCGAGAAGTCCGATTACTTGACCTTTTGTCATAGTTAAAATCAAATCCATTTCGTCTACATCTTCCCTATTTACTCTTCTCGCCCTATGTGCTGTTATATCTATACCGTACTCGTCCATCATGACTTTTTTCACCTCGTCTGGTGACGCAGCATTTGAAAAACCAATTATACCTGCAGAAGAAACCGAAAATTTCTCCTGTAAATTTCTTTCTTTAATTTTCTTTAAAAAAAGTTGTTCTGCCATTGCACTTCTGCATGTATTTCCTGAACAAACAAACATTATTTTTTTCATTTGTTACCTCCTAAACTACTGTATACTCATATACTTTCCTAATTATACAATAAATATCATATTTTTCAACTTAATATTTTAAGGCCTACCATATGGACTTTCTGGCGAATCCCATCCTGGAGGTAACTCTCTTCCATCATCGTCTGAATAGTCAGGCGTAGGTGTTGGAGTTGGTACCGGTGTCGGGGGCGGTTCAACCTTTGTTCCAACTTTAATAATTTTATTAGTTGCTGCATATCTGTCTTTTGATATAAGAGTTCTTGAAATAACATTTCCTGAAGAATCTTTTTCGATTCTGTATGCTTCTGAAACATATCCGTTAACTGGATCTTGAACAACTTTTGATGTTCCAACTTTCATTGAAGAATCATTTTCATTTACAGTCTTGTATGGTATTGTTTCCAATACAACAGATTCGATCTCTATAATCGGCTCATTTTCATTCTTTATTCCATATAAAGTTACTGTAACAACGCCATTTTCCACTGTTGCTCCGATTTTTACAGGATATTTTCTATTGTTTTTGAATTTAAAATCAATAACTCCATCAACAACAGTTGCATCCAAACTAGGTTTTACATATTCAACGTACAAACCGTGTGCAACTCTATTGGTTACTTCTAAATCAGCTTCCAAAACAACGTTATATAATGCAGAAGATACTTGGCATATTCCCCCGCCTATTGTTGTAACAACTTTTCCACCTGCAAACGAGTGACCAGGAGCAAACCCATTAGCGACAGTTCTTGTACCTAGAGCTTTGTTATATGAAAACTCTTCGCCTGGATACAAAATTGTGTTATTGCATCTCTCTGCTGCAACTTTAAGGTTTGTTACTCTTCCTGTAATGCTTTGATCATACGTGCTTGAAAATGTTGATAAAATATTCTTAAATAATGCAACATCTAAATTTGCAACTTTAGTTTCGGCCTCGACTTCCTTAAATTTAATTGTTATTTCTTCTCCAGCTTTAGCACTATTATAGGCTGATTGTGCTTCACTCAAGTCAAAATCCTTACCACTTTTGTCCACAACAAGCTTAAACTTTTCACCTGAAGTATAGCTAGCATTTTGAGGTGCAACATATGTATCATCATATAATTTCTTTAGGTCTATTCTATTTGCATTTCCATCTGCTGTCGGCACATTTACATTAACAACTCCATTTATAACTGCAGTAGCAATATATCGCTTTGCAAGTTCGAAATCTATTTTATTGCCATCGTGACCTTTTACTATAACTATCTTATCATCCTGTATTTCACATGTATCATCTGTTGCGGTTTCTTCGCTCTCCCCAGCTAACTTATCAAGTGATTCCTTCAATTTTTCATCATCGAAAATTATATTTACCACTATCTTATTATCATTAAAGTAACTTTTCACAACACTAGAACTGTTCTCGAAGAAATTGCCATCTCTTCCATATTGATAAGCATTTGAAATTGTATTATCTAACGTAGATTCAAGATTTATTCCAAGTTCATCAGCAGTATAAATTTCTTCCTTGCCGTTTAATGTTAATTTGATTTTTGTGCTTTTGTATGTTTCAAATTCAGATTCGAGAAGTTCTCTAGCCTTTTCTTGCGTTTGCATACCAACATTCACATTGCCTATATAAACATTTGCTAAAATTTTGCGATTTAGCATGCCTGATATAACAAAAATTGCTAAAACTATAACAACCACTAACGCAATCAAAAGTATTATAATTTTTTTATTTGATTCATTTCCGCTTCTTTCCGAGTATAATATTTGATTCATCTATCATTCACCTTTCTTAAAAAACTCCGTAAATATTTTACCATAAGATTACATAAAAGACAATATTTCACGTCAAAACTTTACACTTGCGAGCCTTTTTTCATAATCCCACTTATTTTTTCAAGATATAACAATTTTTTTAAAAAAGTATTGCAGTTTTTTTTTATTATATATATAATTATTTTAACAAAAGATAAAAATTAAGGAGTGAATACCATGTCAGTTAGTGAAAAAGTTTATTTTGATACAGATAATTTAATCGAAGGAAGAACCGCAAAGCTTACATACAAAGGAGATCTAGCAACGCCAACAACAGATGAGATATACGTTCACTACGGTTTCGGTCTACTTTGGGAGAATATACAAGAGATTAAATTAGATAAGATAGATGATAGTACATACGAGACGGAAATAAATTTAGCTCCGTCATATGATATGATTAATTTCTGTTTTAGAGATGGAAACAATAATTGGGATAACAATAATGCTAAAAATTATTCAGCTAATATTTCTAAAGAAGAGGTTACTGTTTCTAAAGTAGAAACAACCGCTCTTGAGGTACCTAAGTTGAAGAAATCATATTTAATAGCAAAGAAAATTAGAATTGCTTTCTATAAAATGATAACAGCTATCCCAAAAGTTTTTTCAGGTGAATTTAAAAAGAAAGCAGCAAAAGAATAAATTTTAGGTCGACTCAAAAGGTCGACCTTTGTTGTATCTTATGCACAAATAGAAAGGATTGATAAAATGAAAACAGTAATTGTAACAGGTGGTTCTAGAGGAATTGGAAGAGCCATAGCAGAAAAATTTGCGAAAGAAAACTACAACGTTATACTGAACTACAACAAATCAGAATATGCTGCACTAGATATCGCAAAACAATATAAAAATGTTGAAATCTTCAAAGCAAATGTTTCAAATCCAAAAGACGTCGAAGCAATGATTAACTTTGCAATAGAAAAACACGGACACATTGATATATTAGTAAATAATGCTGGTATTTCCTCTTCTTGCCTACTTCAAGAAATGTCGTTAGAAGAATGGAATAATCTATTCGAAGTTAATGTGACAGGAACATTCTTAACAACAAAAAATGTTTTACCTCACATGATATCACAAAAATCAGGCAAAATAATTAATATATCTTCCGTATGGGGACTAGTAGGTGCATCAATGGAAGTTGCATATTCAGCTAGCAAAGCAGCAATAATAGGATTTACAAAAGCATTAGCCAAAGAAGTAGGTCCATCAGGAATAACAGTAAATGCAATTGCTCCAGGCATAGTAATGACAGACATGGTAAGTAATCTAACGGTGAGTGAATTTGAAGAAATACGAAATGAAATTCCACTAGAAAGAATTGGAGAAACATCTGACATCGCCAATGCCGCATTCTTTTTAGCAAGTGATGATGCGAGTTACATAACTGGTCAAGTCCTTTCACCTAATGGCGGTTGGGTAATATAAATTTCATCATAGTGCAGTTTCATTTGTTGATATTTCAAGCTTTTAAAACTATGTGAAATTTTTTTGAATTTTTACAAAAAATTTTGTTGACACAGCAAAAAAAATGTAGTAGTATATAAGAGCAGTCGCAAGTGAAACTTGCACAGTAAACACATATGGGCCATTAGCTCAGTTGGCAGAGCACTTGACTTTTAATCAAGTTGTCCGCAGTTCGAATCTGCGATGGCTCACCATATGTGGCCCGATGGTCAATCGGTTAAGACATCGCCCTTTCACGGCGGAGTGGGGAGTTCGACTCTCCCTCGGGTCACCATATTGCCAGTGTAGCTCAGTTGGTAGAGCAACTGACTTGTAATCAGTAGGTCGTTGGTTCGATTCCGATCACTGGCTCCAAACTCTTCACATTAGTGAAGAGTTTTTTGTTATGCACCCAAACTAAATTATAGAACCTTCTCTTGCTTCATATATTCCATTATATTTATTCTCCTAACACTTATTTGCTAATTTATTGTTTCAAATAATTTCGCTAAAATCCTCTCTTGTATTTATTGGATAACTAAACTTCATACATCTCTATTTCCTGTTTAAACAATTTCCCTTTAGAAGTAAATAATTCTAGCTCACTTGTATGGCTTAGTATTCTTTTAACATTCCATAAACCAAGACCATGTTCTAGGCTTTCTGGTTTTGTACTATACCCTTTTTCAAATATTTTAGTTATATCAATGTCCTTATCCTTATATGAATTCTCTACGATAACGACTTTGTTATTTTTTTTATTTCTTTGAAATTTTACATTAACAATTTTCTCGTCACTCTCTTTCGCTGCTTCTATAGCATTATCTAATAATATCCCCAAAATTACGCAAAAATCATATGAATCAACACCAATTTCTCCAACATTAAACATTACTTCTATATTCATTTGTACCATTGCTTCGACTGCAACATAGTACTTACTTGTGATGATACTATAAATTGCTGGATTGTTCAATGCTTTAGGATTTAATATTCCCATTGTATTAACCGTTTTACACTTTTTTAGCACAGATGCTGTCATTGACTTTATTCCTTTCAAATCATCCGTTTTGGCATATCCATCAAGAGCTTGAACGAAATTTGAAAAATCATGTTTAAAGCATCTAATTCTGTCATACATTATAGATAAAGTTTTATTGTACGCTTCCAAATTTTCTATTACAGTGTCTTGTTCTTCTAGCTTAGCCGCCTTAAGTATAAATCTAATGCTATAATAAAAATATGTTGCCAAGAAAAATATATCCAACACAAGTATACTATATGGAAAATTACTTATATAAATCGCCATTTCAACAAAGTTAAAAAATATCAACAATATTTCTATTGAAGATACTAATATTATAGAATCTTTAATCTTTCTGCTTAAATGTTCACTAATCTTTACTGTAGTTTCATTTTTCCTTATTAATGCATAAATAACTAATTTTACAGCTAATATTCCAATAACCATCGACATTTTATAAACAAAGTCATACATGCCCTCTATATATGAGGATATATCAGTATATAAATATTCAAAAACTTTTAAAAACAAAATTTCTGAGCAGATTATCGTAATAAAATTAGTTGCTTCTCCAACAATACACTTGGCCGTATTCTCACATATGATTACTTTCAACAACATGACAGAAAATACCATATTTAATAGCCTGTAGTACGGTGCTGGCACAAAAATAGTGCATATGGATTTTATAACAGAATCAATTGCAATAAAAATTATCAATTTCTTTTTAGTACAATTAGCATCAAACAAGTACTTAAATGTGAAAACATTTATAATTGAATAAAATATAGAAAAAACAATACTGCTAATAATCCACATACACAACTCATCTGCCCCAACAAACTTTTGTAAATCAGAAATACTTATCATTTTCATAGCCTCTTTTCCGAATGAGTATCATCTTATATTTATACCAGAATGTGCCAATTTTCAAGCAAAATCGCTCGACAAATTTCGACACATTTACTCTAAGACCTATTTTAAGATATATCAACACCTTGCGCTCCATATATTCAGCTAGTGAACCACCTGAAAATTTAAAAACTACAACACAATATAATAATTATTATTGACAAGCTGGAAAAAATAAGTTACAATATAACTTGCAATTGGAAAGACGGTGGATGTAGCTCAGTTGGTTAGAGCGCCAGGTTGTGGCCCTGGAGGCCGTGGGTTCGAGTC